>QMIW01000019.1 GCA_024434165.1 Chloroflexota bacterium
GGCGTTAAGCGGACGCCAGCGCACCGTCAGCTCGGTGCGGCCGTCTCCTGCGTCGGTGAAGGTGGCCGTGCTCAGCATCTCGCGCGGCCAGGTCGGGCTCATCGGATGGCGGGTCATGCCGCCGTCCCTGTCGGAGAAGGAGACGACGCAGACGATCTTCTCCTGCGGCAGGCGCACCCAGATCGAACCGTTGGACGGACCCGGATGATGTTCGAGCAGCACGGGCGAGTCGCCCCAATGCAGGGTCATTTGGTCGGAAAAGGAGACCTCTGGCGGCGCCCAACGGACGCTGCCCAAGCCGGGGATGGATTCCCAATCGGCGCCGGTTTCCTCTCCCTGCGCCTTGAAGGTGCTGGGGCGGGTGCGGAAGATGTTGGCGGTCTTTTCATGCGCGATGACGGTGCAGTCCATGGCGCGCGCGCCCAGGGTGCGGTCGGGATGCGCGTCCATGTTGATCAACACGCGCTCCATGCCGCCGCCCAGGTTCATCAATGAGGCGCGCCAGGAACGCGCTTCCTCCGGGGAGGGCGGCGCATCAATCTGGATCAAGCCGCGCGGGGTGACGATCACTCCCAGCGTCACGCCGGGATACTGGTCTTCGATATAAATGTTTTTGGTAATCTCCTGCATAGCGCTCCTGAAATGATTAAACGACTTCGGAAGCCTGTTTCCGCCTCCGAAGTCCATTTAGTTTTGTTTCTGGTCCGGTTTGAAGGTCAAGCGTCCGGTCTGGCGCTTGAGCTGACCCGTGGCTTGTTTCTTCGCCACAGGCAGCGTGAGCCAGAAGGTGGTGCCTTTTTCCATCTCGCTTTCCACATGGATCTCGCCCCCGTGTCCATGCACAGCCAGGCGGCAAAACGCCAGCCCCACTCCCAATCCGCCGGGGCGGTTCCTGCCGCGCAGGCGGGTGAATTTTTCGAAGATGCGTTCCTGGTCTGCCGGGGAAATTCCGGGACCCGTATCGCGCACGTAGAATTTGACGTATGCGCCGTCGGATGTGGTCTGCGCGCCGATCTCGATGCGCCCGCCCACCGGCGTGAACTTGATGGAATTTTCGAGCAGGTTGACGAACACGCGGTAGATCATGTCCACATCCACCCAGATGAGCGGGAGGACGCTGGTGGCGTGATTGACCAGCGTTTGCTGGCGGGCGGCAGCGGACGGCTCCACATCGCGCAGCGACTCGCGGATGAGCGCGATCGGGTCAATGGAATTCTGGTCCACAATCGGCTGCCCGGCTTCGAGGCGGTTGATATCGAGCAGGGAGTTCACCAGCCGCTGGATGCGGGCGGTGGAGTTCCGCGCAATATTCAGCATGGAGGTCAGCATATCGTCGTTGGGAAGCAGGGTGCTCATCATCTCCAGGCTCGAAACGATGTTGCCCAGCGGCGAACGCAGGTCGTGGAAGATCATGGAGGTCATGTCGTCGCGCAGGGCGTCCAGTTCCTTGCGGACGGTAATATCCCGCATGATCCATTGGATGGAGTCCGCATCTTCGAATTCCACGCGGCGCACATACACCTCGACGGGGATGATGCCGCTGTCCATGCGGTGCAAGCCCGCTTCATAGTTGCACCCGTTGTCCCGCCGGAGGACTTCGAAACGCTCCCCGATCAGGGTCCAATTGACTTCATGCAGTTGGTCAATGGTCAGGGTGTGCAGCTGCTCCACGCTGTAACCGCTCAACGAAACCGCGCGGCGGTTGGCTTCCAGGATCCGTCCGTTGAAATCGGTGATCAGAATCGTATCCACGCTGTCTTCGAACAGCTCGCGGTAATGCTGGTGCGCCTTTTGCAGCTGCTCGAACAACTCCGCGTTTTGAATCGTCGTCCCGGCGAGACTGCCCAAGCCGGTCATCACCACCAGCGCGTCCGGGTCGAACGAGCCGTTGGTGGGATTGATGGCCTCCAGCACGCCGATGATCTTTCCCTGCGCCTGAATGGGAGCGATGGCAAGAGCGCGCATCTCGACTCCATTGAGGCGGTCAATTTCACTGTAACGCGGGTCCTGCTGGACGGCAGGCACCACCATTCCCTGCTTTTCACGGATGACCGTTCCAGCCAGCCCTTTGCCCTCCGGGATGCGGTTGCCCGGAATACTGCCGTAGTTATGCCCCGCCGCCGCCTGGAAGACAAGTTGACCGTTGTTGTTGTCAATTAGTGCCAGCGCCACCGTCTCAACCTGAAGCGCCTGCATCGTCTGGTTAAGGATGCGGCGCAGGACGTCCTGCATCGCCAGCGAGGTGTTGATCGCCGCCGCCCCTTCCGCCAGCGCCGACATGACGCGCGCCGTGCGCTGTGTTTCGGTATACAGGCGCGCGTTCAGGACCGCAATGCTTGCCTGGTCCGCAATCGCCTGCATCAATTCGAGGTGTTCTCCGTTGAAGGTGTTGGGAACGGGATGAACGAGCGTAAGCACCCCCACCATGCGTTCGCGCGCCATGAGCGGCACGCAGATCGCCGATTTTGCGCCGCTCTTTTCCACGGAATCATCCGCGCGGCGCAGCCAGCGTTCGTCCTTGCTGGTATCGGGCACCAGGGCGGGCTTGCGGTTCTGCACAACCCAGCCTGCCAGCCCGCGTTCCATCGTTTCGCGCAATTGCTGCGTGGTATGGTCATGGAACTGCCTGCCATATACGATGGTCGCATCCACGGGTCTGCCGAAGTCGTCCATTACGATGATACTGCCGCGCTCGCCTCCCACATACTGAATGGCGGCGAACAACAGCCGTTGCAGGACGGTTCGAAGGTCCAAGGCAGTGGCAACTTCACGGCTGACTTTGACCAGCAATTCAAGCAGAGGGCGAGTGCGACCTTCAGACATTTGTACCCAGTGTTCCCGGACCATAATAAGTATAGCCCCTTTGGTACAATTAATCCATGCCCATAAATCCCCTAAAAGTCCATGCGCTCTGCTTCGATGTGGATGGCACCCTGAGCGACACCGACGACCTGTACACGCAAAAAGTCTCCAGATTTCTCCCCCGCTTTATTTTCAAAAATCCAGACCGCGCCGCGCGCCGCTTTGTGATGTGGATCGAATCGCCCGGCAATGCCCTGCTGAGTCTCGCGGATACGCTTCACCTCGACGACGAGATGGTTGCCATCATCAACTGGCTTTATCGCCGCCGAAAACAATCCTCGAGGAAATTCCTGCTCGTCCCCGGCGTGGACGAGATGCTCAAAAAACTGCACGGACGCTACCCCATGTCGGTGGTCAGCGCGCGCGACGAGCATGGGACGATGGCGTTCCTTGAACAGTATGACCTCGTCCGGTATTTCGATGCGGTCGTCACCGGTTTATCCGCCAGGCATACCAAGCCCTATCCCGACCCGGTGCTGCTCGCCGCGGAAAAAATGGGCGTCGCGCCCGAAAACTGCCTGATGATCGGCGACACCACCGTGGACATCCGCGCGGGGAAATCTGCCGGGGCGCAAACGGTGGGCGTTTTATGCGGTTTTGGCGAGGAACCCGAATTGAGGAAAATGGGGGCGGATGAAATTTTGGAAGATACGACGAAGTTATTGAGAATCTTGTAGGGACACAGCCTCGCTGTGTCCCTACATTCTGTCAGGCGGAAATTGCTTCCATTTTTCGCTCAAGCCGCCGTCCTCGGCGGCGAGGACGGCGCCGAGAGCAATCATCTTGTTTAAAGTACTTTTTGATACCTGCTTATTTATTTAGAGACCACTTCCATCTCTTCCTGTTTTTTGAACTGGCTCATGTACAAATCGTAGTAAAAACCCTGCCTTGCCAGCAGTTCGTCGTGTTTGCCGCGCTCGATGATCTGACCGTCCTTCAGCACCAAAATCAGGTCTGCGTTGCGGATGGTGGAGAGGCGGTGCGCAATGACGAACGCGGTGCGTCCTTTGAGCAGTTCATCGAAGGCTTTCTGGATGAGACGTTCGGTGCGTGTGTCCACGCTGGAAGTTGCTTCGTCCAGAATGAGGATCTTCGGGTCCGAGAGCGCAGCGCGGGCAATCGCGAGCAGCTGCCGCTGTCCCTGCGAGAGACCCGACCCGCGTTCACCCAAAACCGTTTGATATTTTTCGGGCAGGCGCTCGATGAACGAATCGGCGTTGGCGAGTTTGATCGCCGCCATCACTTCTTCATCGGCTGCATCGGGTCTGCCAAAGCGGACGTTTTCCATCACGCTCTGGCTGAATAAAAACGTATCTTGAAGCACAATGCCGATCTGTTCGCGGAGCGATTTCATCGTCACATCACGGACGTCCATGCCGTCAATTTTCACGGAGCCGCTTGTCACGTCGTAAAAACGTGGAATCAAATTGATGATCGTCGTCTTGCCCGCGCCTGTGGGACCGACAATGGCGATGGTCTGTCCAGGCTGGGCGGTGAAGGAAACGTCTCTCAGCACGGGCACGCCGTCTTCGTAGGAGTGCGAGGCGTTTTCAAATTCGACCAATCCCTTGATGGGCGGCATGGTCGTTGCGTTGGGCTTGTCGGTCACGGCGGGTTTTTCATCGAGGATGTTGAAGATGCGTTCCGCGCCCGCGATGGCGTTTTGAATGTTCGTCCACAAGACGGCGATCTGTTGAATCGGCTGGTTGAAGCGCTGGACGTAGGCGAGGAAGGTCACAACCAAGCCGAGCGTAACGGTCGTGCCAAGCAGGGACTGTCCTTTGAGCAGATACCATCCGCCCACGCCCGTGACAATCGCCAGCGCAACGTAGGAGAGCGCTTCGAGCGTGGGCGCAAGCGCGGAGGTGTACGCCACGGCGCGCACGTTGGCGTCGCGGTTGGCGGCGTTGACTTCCTTGAATTGTTCGATGTTCTCGTCGGCGCGGTTGAACGCCTGCACTTCGCGCACGGCGGCGATGGATTCCTGCAATTCGGCGTTGACGTTGCCAATCTCCTGCCGCGAGATGCGGAAGGCTTTGCGCGCCTGCTCCGAGAAGTACCACGTGGCGATGAACATGATCGGCGCAACGGACAGCGAGAGCAGCGCAAACGGCACGTTGGCGGTCAGCATTTTGTAGGAGACCCAGACCAGCGAGAGAATCCCGCTGAACACGTTGACCAGCGCGAATGAGAAGGCTTGTTCGATGGCGGTCGTGTCGTTGGTGATGCGGCTCATCAGGTCGCCCGCTTCATGCTCGGAGTAGTAACTGAGCGATAACCGATGCAGCTGCTCGAACACTTCCACACGCAGGACACGCAGCACGTGCTGACCCGTCCATGCCATGGTGAAGAAGGTGAGACCCGTCAGCACGGCGCCGAGGACGTACAAGCCGATCATGACCAGGATGAGGCGGAACATGCCTTCGATGCGCTGGTCGTCCGTCATGGCGGCGGGGTTGGGGACGTCGAATCCGCCCAGGGTGTAGGCGTTGTAAACGAGCCTGCGCGTGAACGACAGGGATGATGGATCGTCCGCGGCGAGATAACAGGAGGAGGAAGAGGCTTGGGATGTCGAACCAGTATCGGGGAAGAATGAAGCGAAGCCTCCTCCCGAAGCGCCCGCCGGGACGAGGAAACAGTCCGTCGCCTGTCCCATCAATTCGGGGGTCGTGACTTGAGTCCACGTGGCAACGATGACAAAACCGACCGCAAGCAAAATCATGTACCAGAAGCGGTTGAAGTATCTGCCGAGGCGTCCCAACGTTTCGCCGAGGTTGCGCGGCTTGATGGTTTCCTGATTTAACATGCCGCCGAAGCGGCCCCCGCCAGCAGGTCCGTGCATCATAGCGCCCTCCGCATGTCATTGCGAGGGCTGGTCGAGGAGCGGCGCTGCAAGCACCACGTATCGAGACCCAGCCCGAAGCAATCCCCCGTCTGAGGGGAAAGTTTTTTCGAGGATGCTTCACTGGATACCTGGAGATTGCTTCGTCGCGGTGCCTCGCGCCGCTCCTCGCAATGATATTGGGAATTTTTATTTTTTATGTTCATGTGATTACCTTTGACCGCTCTGTGTTTCCGGTAAAAGTTGCGAATTGTAAATTTCCGCATAAATGGGTTCCTCTTCCATGAGTTCGGCGTGCCTGCCCTGCGCGACGATCTGACCTTTATCGAGGACGATGATCCTGTCGGCGTTCATCACGGTGCTGATGCGCTGTGCGATGACGAACGACGTGCGTCCTTCCATCAGGGTATCGAGCGCTTTTTGGATTTGCGCTTCGGTGGCGAGGTCCACGCTCGAGGTGGAATCATCCAGGATAAGAATTCGGGGATTTAAGAGAATGGCGCGGGCGATGGCGATGCGCTGCTTTTGTCCGCCGCTGAGGGTTTGCCCGCGTTCGCCGACGTGCGTGTTGTAGCCTTCGGGGAAGGACATGATGAACTCGTGCGCGGCGGCGGCTTTTGCGGCGGCTTCGATTTCCTGCTGGGTGGCGTCGGGTTTGCCGAAGGCGATGTTCTCGCGGATCGTCCCGCTGAAGAGGGTGGTCTCCTGCAAGACAATGCCGATCTGCGAACGAAGCGAGTCGAGAGTCACGTCGCGCAAGTCGTATCCGTCAATTGTGATTTTCCCTTCGCTGGGGTCATAGAAACGCGGCAGTAAATTGATGATGGTCGTCTTGCCCGAACCTGTCGCGCCGAGCAGGGCAACCGTCTCGCCTGCTTTGGCTTCGAACGAAACATTGTTCAGCACAGGCTCGCCCCCGCCGAAATAACGGAAGGTCACGTTCTCGAATTTGACATCGCCTTTCACGGGAGGAAGTTTGACCGCGTCGGGTTTATCCACAATGTCGGATTTCGCGTCGAGGATCTCGAAGATGCGTTCCGCCGACGCGCCCGCCTGCCCCATCTGCGTGACGATCATGCCGAACATCATGATCGGGAAAAAGAGATACATCAGATAAAGCGAGAACTCCTGCCACGCGCCCAGGCTGAGCGCGCCGACGATGATTTGCTTGCCGCCCACGTACAGAATCGCGGCTTGACCGAGGTTCGCAATCAGAAACACGAGCGGGAACATGAACGTGAACAGACGCGAGACCGCAATCTGCTGGTTCATCGTATCGTCTGCGGCGGCGCGGAACTTCGCCTGCTGTTCCCGTTCGCGCGTAAACGCCTTGATGACCTTGATGCCCGCGAGGTTTTCCTGCAAGACCGTGTTCAAGTGCGACAACTTCTGCTGCACTTTGGCAAACATCGGCTGGGCAACGCTTGCAAACACGATGAAGATCACAATCGCAACGGGCAGGATGGGCATCGCCGTCCACGCCAGCGAAACGTTCGACGTGAACAAAATGACGACCGTTCCCGTCAGCAGAATCACCGCGCCGACAAGCTGCAAGAGTCCCTGCCCGATGAAGAGGCGCACCTTTTCCACGTCGTCGGTGGCGCGAATCATCAACTGACCCGTTTGGTTTTTATCGTGATATGAAAACGACAAGCGCTGGATTTTTGCATAGAGATCGTTCCGCAGATCATACGCGACGGCTTGCGAATTCTTCTCCGCCCAGAACGCCTGCAAAAATGCGAAGAGTCCGCGCAGGAGAGCGAAGACGACGATGGCGGCGATGGCGGTGATCAACGCCTGCGGGGCGTTTGCCGCATCCGCCTCCAACTGGACTTTGAGCTGGTCCAGCGTCAGGGAGGCTGGTCTACCCGTGAGTTCGAGAATCTTCGGCAGGGCGGCATCCACAAACGCGGCGGGGATTTTATCCAGCGCCTGCAAAATCTGGTCGGCGACGTAGCCGCTCGTCACCGCGTCAATCACATTGCGCACCATGCGCGGCACAGCAAGCTGCGAGAGCGTGGCGACGAGCAAAAACAGATACGGCAGGAGAGCCTGCTGCTTGTAACGGGTCAAATAGCGGATGGCGCGCCCAATGCCCTTGTTGGATGAAGAACGGGGCCGCGTGCGGGTGCGGGGGTGGGATAGGGTTGCTTGCATGATTTCCTTTTGGTGATTGAGTAATTGGGTAATTAGAGATTAGAGATTGGAGACTGAGAGGAGTGTACGATGAGATGTGAAGCGTATCGGCAGACGAATGGGTTACGTCTGGGTATTTATTTGTGTACCTGTGTACCTGTGTGCTTGTTTACCTGTCTATTTGTTTACCTGTCTACGTGTGTCCTGTTTCCGTCTCCAATTCCTGCGCGGCTCGGGTGAGGAGGGCAAGCGCTTCGTTGACTTTGGTTTTCTCCTCCGCGGTCAAGCCTGTCATCAATTCGTCCATCCAGCGGTGGCGTTCCTCATTTCCCTGGCGGATCAGCGCCCTGCCTTTCTCGGTGAGATTCAGCAGTTTTGCGCGGCGGTCGTTCGGGTCCTCCTCGCGCTGGACCAATCCGCTTTGCACGAGTTTATCCACCAATTGGCTGGCAGCCGCAGGGGTGATCTCGAAGCGTTCGCTGACCTCGGACATGCCGCACGCGCCCTTGTAATGCAGCTGCATCAGGATGCTGAATTGCGGCATCGAGAGTCCCGTTGATTTCACGAAGAGATGCCAGCCGCGCATCGAGCGGTGCATGAACACATCCATCCAGGAGCGGACGGATTGAGAAAGGGAGGGGGACTTCGTCATGGTTAAGCCTGCTTTTTAGTTAAGCGGGCTTAACTTTATACAAGAGTCGGATTTCGGTCAAGGGGAGGGACGTTAAAGGTGTGTTAGAAAAAAGGAGACAAAAGAAAGTTCGGGAGTGCATGAAAGATTCCCCAGCCACAGAGGTCGTTGGGGAAAATCTCTGCGGCGGCACGCTTAATTCGCCATTCCCGAAAACCCCGGATGTTGCAAAGGTCTTAAAAACCGAACCACTTCGTTGCCGCTTCATTACCCCGGCAAGCCGATATTTCCCTTCACATCCCTTGCATTCCCCAAATGGGCGGTAAACCAGAACGTCTCGCCGGACTCAAGTCCGAGCAATATCCACTGTAATTCAATCGCCTGCGAGTAGAAGCGCGCCCGCGGAAGATGCTCATCCAGCTTCGGATATGTCTTCCCCATCTTCGCTACGAATGTTTCACCGTAGGCGGTGATCAAACTGCCGATATCCAATGCCGCATCCCCGATACCCGCCACACCGAAATCCAGTACCCCGGTGATTTCACGCCGGTTCACGTCGTACAGGATGTGATATGGAGCCAGATCGCCGTGGATGAGCGCCGGTTGATAATCGAACGGGTCGGACTCCGCTTCCAGCACGGACTCGAAGAGCCGCTCTGCCCATTGGACCTGGTGCTTCAACATGAGCGGATACACCTTTTCTCTGATGCGCCCGTGAAGTCCCAGCCAGCGCTCGCGAGTTGCGGGGGCGGGCGTAAGCGGAATTTCCCAATCCACGCCGGTAATGCCGGCAGTGTGAAGTCCGTGCAGAAATTTTCCAAGTTGTTCTGCAATGGACGCTTGTGTTTCTGCGTTCAGGGCAAGGATCGTCTCGCGCAATAAAGGTCCACCGTCAAGGAAGGGATACACCACACAGCCGCGTTCGCGGTGGATTGGGGTCGGTACGCCCACGCCGAGGTTCGGGCGGACAAGGTCAAGTATGTTCATTTCAGTGTCGAGGAAGTCGGCGTAACGTTCCGTTTTGGCGAAGCGGAAGACGAGTTCCCGGTTGACAACGACGACGTCGTTGATCAAGCCCTCCTGATTATGCTCGACGGTTTCGATGTTCAACTCCGGCATGATGGCGCGGATGCGTTTCAGCAGGGTTTCGGGGATTTGCGACATGGGAAATTTCCTGGTTGAATTTGTACCACCGCCGCACTACGGCGTCACGCCGGGACAGCCTCCCGCACGCGAGGCATCGTACGGCATCCCAAACGCTTCGTAGACGGGCGCGCCGTCCCAATCCGCGGGGATGGGCAGACCGAGCGCAAAGGCAATCGTGGCGGCGGTATCCATGATGTAGACCTGCGTCTGCAGCTCGCCGGGCGCAATGCGCGGACCGCTGACAACCCACGGGATGGTCATATCGCCGGGCAGTTCCGTACCGTGTGTGGTGTCGTGCCCGCCGTGATCGGAAGTGACGATGATGAGCGTATCGTCGTACATGCCGCGGCTTTTCATCACTTCGAGCAGCAAACCGAACGAGTCGTCATCCCTTTTGTAGGCGCGCAATTGCCCCGGCGACATCCAGCCGTACTCGTGTCCTGCCAGGTCGCCGTCGGGGAAGTGCATGAGCATCAGCCCAAAGCCCTCACGGATCTGTTCGATTGCCATGTTTTCGAGGGTGGTGATGTCCTTGATTTTATCGGTCACGTCAATAAAGCCGAAAAAGTCGGTGCTGCCCGGCTCGGTGACCTGACGCAGTTTTTCCTTGCCCGCCACAAGGACCGTCCGCAAGCCGGAAGCATGCGCCAGGTCGAAAATGTCGGCGCCAAGCGCAAAGCCGTTTTCCGGCACGTACTCGTTCCAGCGGACAATGTGCTTCGCCGGGCATGTGCCGGTCAGCATCGAGGCGTGGGCGGGAAGGGTCAGGCTGGGGTTAATGGTCTGCGCGCGCAGGGTGTATGCGCCGCTTTGCATCAGGGAGAGGACGTTGGTCATCCCGGCGGCTGCGATGGCGTCGGGGCGCAAGCCGTCGAAGGTGACGATCAACACGCGCGAAACAGCGGGCAGCGGTGTGGGCGTGATCGTCGGCAGGAGCGTTGCAAGGGGAGAGGGGGTGGGGCTTGGGGTGAGAGTCGCTGTCGGAATCAGAGTCGGGGTCGAGGTCGGGGTTGAAGCGTTGACTCCACAGGCTTGAAGAAACAACATGAAGAGGATCACGAGGCGGAGGCGTCTGGTCATATCGGGTATTCGTTTTTCCGGGGTGGGGATTTTGAATCACTGCTTGCAAGGGTAGCTTTCGTGCGTCTCGACCTGCGGTTCGCCGAAGGCTTCATAGACGGGAATGCCGTCCCAATCCTCCTGCAGAGGGAGACCGAGGGCATAGGCGACCGTCGCGGCGGTATCCATGGTGTAGATGGGCAGGGTGAGTTCCTTTTGCACCACGCCGGGACCGTAGGCGATCCAGGGAATGCGAAAGTCTTCGATCAGTGTGCCGATGTGGTTCGTATCGTGCCCGCCGTGGTCGGCTGTGACCATGATGAAGGTGGTCTCGAAAAGTCCGTTATCCTTGAGCGCTTGAATGATTTTCCCCAGCACTTCATCGCCCTGACGGAGGACTTTCATGTACTCGCCGGACATCCAGCCGTATTTGTGTCCGCGATTGTCGCCGCCGGCAAAATGAACGAACATCAAGCCGAAATCCGCTTCGATCTGCGGGAGGACGGCGCGCTCGATGGCAGGCTCGCCATACGCCACCTCGAAGACCTGCGTGGTCTCCGGCTCCGCCAGTTGACGGAGTTTATCCTTGCTGACGATCATGACCGTCCTCAGCCCGGCTTCAGCCGCCAGGTCGAACACATCCACGCCTTTGGAATAGCCCATGTACATGTAGAATTTGTTGTAGATAACGCCGTGGTCTTCCATGCAAAGACCCGAAAGCATGGAGGCATGGCTGGGCGACGTGGCGGGGTAGTCAATGGTGCGCGCGCTGGTGGGTGCGTAAGCGCCGCCCTTCATCAACTCCATCAGGTTCGGCATGGGCGCCTGCTCGATGGCGTCGGGGCGCAAGCCGTCGAAACTGATGATGAGCGCGCGTTCGATGCTGGCTTTGGACGGGGTGGGCGTAAGTGTGGGGGCAGGCTTGGGCGTGGGGGTCCGTGTGGCGGTTGCCGTGGGAGAGGCTGTGGATGTGGAAATCGTCTCCGGCAGGGTTTGTGTGGCAGCAGCTTGCACCGGCGGCAGGATGGGAGTCCCGGCGGGCGCAGGGGCGAGGGAACTGCCCCAAATGTTGGGAAGCGGGCCGCAACCCGCCGCAAGAAATACTGCCAGGAAAACGAAAAAGCGCTTCAGGGGAACTTCTCCAATGATGGTTTCCGCAAACCAATCGGTAAACCATCCAACTACCTGCCTGCTCGAGCCGCAGTCCTCGGCGGCGTCCCCGCCGCCGAGAGCATGGAACGGATTAAAACATCACACACTACTTCAACATCGGCATCTTGATTCCATGGCGCTTCGCGGCGGCGATGGCAATTTCATACCCCGCATCCGCATGGCGCACGACACCCATGCCGGGGTCGGTAGTCAGCACCCGTTCCAATCGGCGCGCGGCTTCGGGCGTGCCGTCCGCCACAATGACTTGGCCGGCGTGCTGGCTGTATCCCATGCCCACGCCGCCGCCGTGATGGAACGAGACCCAGGTTGCGCCGCCGACGGCATTGATGAGCGCGTTCAAAATCGCCCAATCCGAAATGGCATCCGAGCCGTCCTTCATCGCTTCGGTCTCGCGGTTGGGCGAAGCGACCGAACCCGAATCCAAATGATCGCGCCCGATGACAATCGGCGCTTTCACCTTGCCGCTTGCAACGAGTTCGTTGAACTTCAATCCCGCATTCACGCGCTCGCCATAACCGAGCCAGCAAATCCGCGCGGGCAAGCCCTGGAACGGCACTTTCTCGCGCGCCATCTTCAACCAGCGGTGCAAATGCGCGTCTTCGGGGAACAGTTCCATGATCGCCTGATCGGTGGTGTAAATATCTTCCTTCTCGCCCGAAAGCGCCACCCAGCGGAACGGTCCCTTGCCCTCGCAAAACAGCGGGCGGATGTATGCCGGCACAAAGCCGGGGAACTCGAACGCATCGGTCACGCCGTGGTTGTATGCCTGCTGGCGGATGTTGTTGCCATAATCGAACACCTCCGAGCCTTTGCGCTGAAATTCCAGCATGGCGCGCACGTGCTTCGCCATCGAATCCATCGCCATCTTTTTATATTTTTCGGGATTTTCGACCCGTAACTGATTCGCCGCCGTCACCGACAACCCCGACGGGACGTACATCAACGCCTCATGCGCCGACGTTTGGTCTGTCACCACATCGGGAATGACTCCACGCTGGGAGAGTTCGTGATACACATCCGCCGCGTTGCCAATGAGACCGATGGATTTCGGCGTTTTGTTCTTTACGTTGTCCTCCACCAGCGTCATCGCCTCTTCGAGGTTATCCACCACCATATCCACATAGCCGATGGCGCGGCGGCGTTCCGCGCGTTCGGGGTCCACTTCCACGATCAACCCCACGCCTTCATTCATGGTGATCGCCAGCGGCTGCGCGCCGCCCATGCCGCCCAAACCAGCCGTCAAAACGAATTTGCCTTTCAGCGAACCCCAGCCTTTGAGTTTGGCGAGCGCGCCGAAGGTTTCGTATGTCCCCTGCAGGATGCCCTGCGTGCCGATGTAAATCCACGAACCGGCGGTCATCTGCCCGTACATGATGAGTCCCTTTTTGGCGAGTTCATCGAAATGCTCCCACGTCGCCCAGTGCGGCACAAGGTTGGAGTTGGCGATCAACACGCGCGGCGCGTCCTGGTGGGATCTGAAAATCACCACCGGTTTGCCGGATTGCACCAGCAGGGTTTCGTCCTCTTCGAGGTTTTTGAGCGATTCGAGAATCGCATCGAAGGATTCCCAATCGCGGGCGGCTTTTCCGCGCCCGCCGTAGACGACAAGGTCTTCGGGTCTCTCCGCCACTTCGGGGTCAAGATTGTTTTGAATCATGCGGTAGGCGGCTTCGCTCAGCCAGTTCTTGCAGGTGAGTTGCGTTCCACGCGGCGCGCGGACGGTGCGGGGATTGGACATGAAAATCGGCTCCTATTGTCTGATGGCAAATGATTCGACGATCTCATCGAACGAAGGCACGACGGTCTCCTGCCACGTTTCGGTGGTGGATAAGGTAATGGAAAGCGCGCCCACAGGCAGTTCAAAGAACGCCAGTTTCTGGTAGATGACGATGTTCGCGCCATCCTGCGTGACGGCGGGGGTGCGGGACGTGATGACGCCGAAGGGCACGCCGTCTTTCGTGGTCAGCACTTCGGTGGTCAGCACCTCAGCCCCTTCGATGGAAGCCGGCAGGCTGTCTGCCAGTTCCTGCAAGCGGGCGTCGTCCGGCAGGGATAAATTCTCCTGCTGGTCCCAGAGGAAGTTGACGTTGGTGACGAACCCGCCGTCAATGTGCTCTTCGTTAATATCCAGCAGGAACAGGCGGAAGAGGTTCGGGTCCTGTCCTTGAATGGCGCCCAGGGAGCGTTGAATGGCGGGGTTGGACGCCTCGGGCAGGAGCCAGGCATCGAGGAATTCCGGCGCGTTGACGCGCAGGGCAAGCCACGGCATGGGGATCGTGACCTCGTATTTGCCCAGCAGGTCAATGAAACTGCTGGTGCCGTCGGCGTTTTTGTTCAGCACGCTTTCCGCGGACTGGGTGGGCGTGGCGGCAATTTCAGCGGACGTTGGCGCGGGGGTGGAAGTCGCTGCGAGATCAATGGCGGGCGCGGCTTGCTGGGTCAACTGAAGCGCGGCGGAAACCGTCCCGGCGACCATGATTTCCAGCCGTGTATCAGGCGTCGGCGAAGCGGGAGGCGCGGAGGTCGTCACTCCAGGCACGGCGCACGCCAGGGCGGTCATCAGGAGGGCGAGCGAGGCGGGCAATCCTCGTTGTCGGTTCATGGGGTCCATCCTTGATTGCAAAGTAAAAAAGCCTCCCGGCTATTATAAGCCGAGAGGCTGGGATGTTCGAGCGAAATTCAGACGGTGGTTTGTTTCTTTGCGACCATATCAGCGAAGTTTGTGCCCTTCAACCGGCGCACCAGGTCTTCCTGCGCTTCGCACCACACCGGGCGCAGGGGGCAGTTTTCGTCGAACGAACACGCGCCGCTATCGCCCACGCATTCGTTGAGCTGGATGGGACCATCAATGGCTTCGATGACTTCGAGCAGGGAGATGTCCTTCGGGTCCCGCGCCAGCGTCACCCCGCCGCGTGCGCCGCGTGAGGTATGCAGCAACCCGGCGATCGAAAGCTGAGAGATGATTTTGGCGAGGAACGAAGGCGGGATGCGCTGTTCCTCGGCGATTGAACTCGTGGCGGTCCGCTGTTCGCCGTTGCGCGCAAGGTGAAGCACAGCGCGGACGGCATAATCGGCTTGGCGGGTGATTTGCATACAAACCTCACTTAAAAAAGGTAAAAATTACCTACAATCACGATTTTATTGTGAAAACAGGCTCAAGGCAAGTGATAGAGGTCATAGAGGAATTATGACCTTTTACTCTGAATTACAGGCGCGTTGAGACGGGACAAGCCCGCCTTTTCATGAAAAAACGCATCGCGGGTTGCGAAATCCGCGATGCGCAGCGTGCCGGTGAATTCTCTTCGGCGTTATCGTGTAAGCGTGAGATTCCCCGCCCCCATTTCGATGACGAAGGTGAGTGTGGGACCTTCGCCTTCCTGTTTGTAGGCGTTTCCGCTTCCGCTCCAGCCGGGACCTGCGTTGACGTTCGACAAGCCTCCCTCCACCGTGACGACGGCGTTGACGCCTTCCGGGATGACGATGATGATGTTGCTCAAGCCGCTTTCGATCTTGATCGAGGCGTCGCGCCGGAGTTCGCCGGAGAAATCGAGGGTGTAATCGCCCGCGCCGGAGGAGAAGTCAAAGATGCTGAAGTTGGCGTTGGCGAGCCCGGTCATGGTCACATTCGACGCGCCGGTGGAATACAGGAACGAAGACATTTCCGCCTGGTTCGGCTCGGAGAACGCAAGTTCGACATCCGCCGCGCCGTCGTTGATGGTGAGGCTGGTGAGCGCCAGCCCGCCGAACTCGTAGGACCCATCATAGGCGCCGGCGTCAATGGACAGGTTCATGGGCTGCGCGCCGAGTTTGAAATCCCACTCGTTCTTGAGGTTATCGAAGGATGGAAAGTTGGGGAATTCCACGTTTCCCATTTTGATTTCCACATTGCCGCCGTCTTCGACGATTTCAGGTTTGAACTCCTCGTAATTGTAGGTGGCGGTTCCGTCCACGAGCGTGTCTGCGCCGGGGGCGAGGGTCAGGTCGCCTGCGCCGAATGAAAGCTGCAAATTGACCTCCTCCGCGTCGGGGTAGTCCACGCGGATTTGGTCGGTCACTTCGGCTCCGGGCGTGGGAGCCTGCGGCAGGTTTACGTCGAATCCGCAGGCGAGTGTGGCAAGCGCGAGAATCGCGATGAAAATTATCAGTCTGTACATAAGAAAAACCTCCTCAGGTTAGTGCAAGAAGGTATACGAGGGAAAGCGGAAAGTGGTTGCGAGAGATTTGTCAAAGGTCGAAAGTCGAAGGTCAGGATACGACTTTCGATTTTCGACCTTCAACTGTTTTTAAGTTTGCCAGGATTTTCCTTGTAGACTCCGCCACTTCTTCAATGGCTTTGTTGAACGCTTCTTCATTTGCTTTTGACGGTTTGCGATACCCGCTCACTTTCCGCACGTATTGCAAAGCGGCTTCGTAAATCTCCTGCTCGGTGACGGGGTGATCCATATTTCTAAGGGGTTTGATGCTTCGGCACATGATTACCTCTATTTATAGACTTCTTGCAAAAGTCACTTTTTTATCTTGCTCAAGGCGGCGTCCCCGCCGCCGAGGACTGCGGCGGGGGCACTTATACAAGAGGTTTATTTTGGCTCTTTGGGATTTGATGGAGTAAAACCCTTTTTGGACACAAAAAAACCAAAGGAAAATCCGTGTCGTCCGTGTACCGCCCCCACGTAATCCCAGAGAGCCTTTATTTTAGCGGTCTCGATACGGTCTCGCAAAGAACGCTCAACCTCTCGACAACCAGCCTCTTCCCTATTCCCTCTTCACTATTCCCTATTACCTCTTCCCTATTCCCTCTTCCCTATTCTCTACTTCTCATTCCTCAACGCCGCACTCAACGCCTGATCCAACGCGCGGACCTCGATGATCTCGATCCCTTTGGGATATTCCTCACCCTTCCGCAACGCTTTCGGGATGATGGCGGTCTTGAAGCCGAGTTTCTGCGCCTCACGCAAACGCGCCACCATCTGACCGGGCATGCGCAGCTCGCCCGCCAAGCCGATCTCGCCGATCAGCACCGCATCCGCGCGGACGGGGACATCGCGCCACGAGGAAGCAATCGCAGCGGCGACCGCCAAATCGGCGGCGGGTTCGTCAATCTGGATGCCGCCCACCACGTTGACAAAGACATCCTGCTCGGCAAGTTCCAACCCGACGCGGCGCGTCAACACCGCCGTGATCAACAGCAGGCGGTTGAAGTCCACACCGTTGGGCGTGCGGCGCGCGTTACCAAACTGGGTCGGCGAGGTGAGTCCTTGAATTTCGACCAAAATCGGGCGCGTGCCTTCCATCGTCACGGCAATCGCGGAGCCTGCCGCGTTCACCAGCCGCTCCGCCAAAAACGCCTCGGACGGATTCAGCACCTCACTCAAGCCGCCTTCGCGCATCTCGAATACGCCCACCTCCGAGGTTGCGCCGAAGCGGTTCTTCACCGAGCGCAGCAGACGATACGCCTGGAAGCGGTCGCCCTCCAAATAAAGCACCGTGTCCACGATATGCTCCAGCACGCGCGGACCGGCAATCGCGCCTTCTTTTGTCACATGCCCGATCATGAACACCGTCACGCCGCTGGACTTTGCCAACTCCCGCAGCTGCGATGAACACTCGCGCACCTGCGAAACCGACCCCGCCGACGAATCCAACTCGGAGAGATACGTGGTCTGGATGGAGTCAACAATCAGCAGGTCGGGCTTGGAAGCGTGGACGTGATTCAAAATCACTTCGAGGTTGGTTTCCGTCACCAGCAAAAGATTCTTCGGCAAATCCTTCCCGCCATTGAACAGGCGCGAGGCGCGCATTTTGATCTGCCGCTCCGACTCCTCGCCTGACACGTACAGCACGCGCTGGACTTTCGCCATCTCCATCGCCATTTGCAGCATGAGCGTGGATTTGCCGATGCCCGGGTCGCCGCCCACGAGGACGATGGAGCCGTGAACGATGCCGCCGCCGAGCACGCGCGCGAACTCGCCGATGGGCAGGTGAACGCGATCCTCCGCCTCACCGCTGACCTCGGAGATGGGACGCGGTTCCGATCTGCCCGTCAGCCCGCGGACGTTTCCCGCTCCCTTCCTGGAGACGGGTTCATCGTGGATGACTTCCTCGATCATGCTGTCGAACGCCCCGCACTGCGGACATTTGCCCATGTACGATGCAGACACTCGTCCGCATTGCTGGCAGACGTATCGGGTGTGGGATTTTGTTTTTGCCATCAAATTACTCCCCCCTCTCCTTTTAGGAGAGGGGACGGGGGTGAGGTTGGGTGCGGTCAGTATAACAGAATTTTTGTTCTGTTTTACCTCACCACATTCACAAAATCGGCAAACAGACCGTACGCGGTTTCTTCGGGTCCGCCCTTCAGCCCTGCGCGTTCGGTGACCGTGATCGAATAATCGGGCAACACGTCGGTTCTGAATGTCAACCCTGTTGACGAGCCCATCATGCCATACAGCGGGGACAACGGCTCGACCAGTTCGGGAGCAACGCGGGCTTTGATCTGATTCCCAGTCCGTTCCGCCGAAGCGACCAGTTTCCAGCGCTTCCCTTCCGCTTGTGCCTGTTTCACCATCCCCGGCGTGATCTCCCGTATGCCTTTTCGCTCCGCATCCTGCGGCTTGAATGGGGTATCCATCAACACAGTCACCAGCGCGGCAACCTTGACCGCCGCATCCCAGCCGTCCACGTCACCGGAGGGATCGGTCTCCGCGATGCCGATGCTTTGACAATACTTTACCGCATCGTCGAACGTCTCGCCGTCTTCCATGCGCGAGAGGATCAGGTTCGTCGTGGCGTTGATGATGCCCTTGAACGAAATCAACTCGGCAAGCGGCATCGCTTCGCGGAAAGTGGAAAAGACGGGCGTCCCACCCAGCACGGTGGACTCGAAAAGAAATTTCCTCCCTTTTGAATTTGCCAGCGCAGTCAATTCTCGATAACCATGAACCACTGTTCCTTTGTTCGCTGTGATCGCGTGCATGCCTGCTTCCAACGCCGCGCGGACGTGATCAATGGCGGGCTGCCCGGTCTCGTAGTTGACAGGGGAATTTTCGAACATGATGGTGGCTTGGGAGTGTTGAATTACAGAAAGAGAATTGGAGACTGGAGAATTGGAGATTGGGTCAATGGACTTTCCACTTTCCACTTTTTCCAGCGCTTGTTGAACATCGAGACCGTTTGGGTTTACTGCATGTCCATGTCTACCGGTGGCAACGCCTGTGATCGAATATGTGACGCCGTATTTTGCCTGGAGCAATTCACGCTTGCGTTCGAGCAGGTGGACCAGCGCGCGGGCAACGTTGCCAAAGCCGATGAAGCAAAGGTTGTGGTGCATGGGGGGAACTCCTGATTCAGTTGAAGGTTGCAGGTCGAAGGTTGGGATCATTAAAACTTGGAACTTTCAACCTTCAGCGGGTCTTAGATTGGCGGGTACGGATACGCTCTGCGTCCCTGCGGAGGGCGGGGAAAAACCCGGGACGAGCACAAGGCTTCGGCGCGGTTCAAGAGGGCGCGAATCTCCCTCGGGCTGAGATAAGGCTCGAAGAGGGCGGAACAACTTTCAAGCGAGGAAAGAGGCGCGAGCAATTCGTCCGGAATCCTTTGCCCGGCAAAGTCCCACAGCACGGTGCGGAGTTTATATTCTTCGTGAAAACAAATCCCGTGATCAATGGCATAAAGATGGCGCGTGCCGTCCTCGAAAAAAATGTGACTGCCCTTGCGGTCGGCGTTGTTGGCGGCGAGGTCGAAGAGCGCGACGGGACGGAGTTTTTGTTTGTCTTCGGGCGTGAAGTTGAAGTAGTGATATTCGACGTCGTATTCGATGTATTGCTGGAGCGAACCGGGACCGTGCGGACCATCCTCCCGATAGACGGTGATCGGCACGATGTGAAAGCCGAGCGCTTCGCTCAGTTGATACGCGGCGGCTTCGCGCAACGCCAGCGTATTATCGGGAAAGTCCCACAACGGCTGTTCGCCTTTGCTGGGTTTGTACACGGCTTTGATGGTTTCCCCTGCATGATGCACATCCACGAGGAAGGTGTAGTTCGAACCGAGCATGAACTGACCGCGGAGTTCGTAGTCGCCGTGGGTGAGGATGTTCTTCGTGTTGGGGGAATTCATAGTGGTCGAAAGTCAAAGGTCAAAGGTCTTTAACTTTCGACCCTCGACCTTTGGCTTGGTTTTAATGCAGGTGCCCGTTCTTCTTCGGGCAGAAATGCCCTTCCGGCTCCATGGGCTGGCCGCACTGCGGGCAGACGGGGCGCCCGCGCGAGGAAACTTCCTGTCCCCAGCGGGCGAGGCGGCGCAATTGCGTGCGCGTCGCCCAGAAGCGCACCTGCGCGGCAGATTCGACATCCTGTTCCTCGGTCACCAATTCCTTGGTAAAGATGACGACGCGGTCGCGTTCGCGGTCGTAGCCCAAACCGATCTCCCCGGCGCGAAAGAGCGGGTCCACGGGCGGGTGGATGCGCATGGCGTCTTCTACATAATCGCCGGAGGCTTCCTCCAAATGCGGGTTCTGCTGGCTGATCTGGGCGAGGAACTGTTCGATGCCGATGGCAAGCGAGATCAACTGCGCCTTTTCGATGATGATGGTGATGGTGCGCGTATCCTGATAGGCTTGCAAATAAAAGACGCGCTGACCGGGTTTGCCGATGGCGTCTGCTGTGATATGGTCACAGGGATCAACGTCAATTTCAAAACGGGGCATAATCTACCTTTGCCGGCGAGTATACCATTGTATAATGTCAGCACCTCTGCCAAAGGAGATGCCATGTACGATAAAAAACTTCTCGAAGAGCTCGAAAAATCGCTTTCGCAATGGGAGCAGACTTCCCTCAAAAAAGCATTGAGTCAGCTGCCCGAACGCGCCGGCGAATTCATCACCACGTCCTCCGAACCGATCAACCGGCTCTACACGCCGCTCGATGTGGCGGACATGGAGTACGCTTCTTCTCTTGGACTTCCGGGCGAATACCCGTATACAAGGGGAGTCCACCCGACGCTGCACCGTTCCAAACTGTGGACGATGCGCATGTTCGCCGGTTTCGGCACCGCCGAAGAGACGAACCGGCGCTTCAAATACTTACTGGAGCAGGGTCAGACCGGCTTGAGCATCGCCTTCGACCTTGCCACGTTGATGGGCTACGACACCGACCAGCCCGAAGCGCTCGGCGAGTTCGGCAAATGCGGCGTGGCGGTTTCCTCGCTCAAAGACATGGAAATTCTGCTGGACGGCATCCCGCTCGATAAAGTCTCCTCCAGCATGACCATCAACTCGCCCGCCGCCATCATCTGGGCGATGTATATCGTTGCCGCCGAAAAACAGGGTGTGAAGTCGGAACAATTGCGCGGGACGATTCAAAACGACATCCTCAAGGAGTTCATCGCACAGAAGGAATTCATCTTCCCGCCGGAGCCTTCCATGCGCCTCGTGGTGGATACGATGGAGTTCGGCGCGAAGCATGTGCCGCAGTGGAATACGATCTCCATTTCAGGGTATCACATCCGCGAAGCCGGTTCCACCGCTGCGCAGGAACTGGCGTTCACGCTGGCAGACGGCATGGAATACGTCCGCTGGGGTATGGCGCGCGGCATGGACGTGGACGAATTTGCGCCGCGCCTGTCGTTCTTCTTCAACGCGCACAACGACTTCTTTGAAGAGATCGCCAAATACCGCGCCGCGCGCCGCATTTGGGCGCGTGAAATGCGTGAGACGTTCAAGGCGAAGAATCCGCGCTCGTGGCTGATGCGCTTCCACACACAGACGGCGGGGGTTTCGCTCACGGCGCAGCAGCCGGAGAACAACATCGTCCGCGTGGCCATCCAGGCGCTTGCCGCCGTCCTCGGCGGGACGCAATCGCTTCATACCAATTCCATGGACGAAGCCCTCGCGCTGCCCTCCGAACATGCGGTGACGATTGCCCTGCGCACCCAGCAGATCATCGCCGAGGAATCCGGCGTGGCAAACACAGTGGACCCGCTCGGCGGCAGTTTCTTCGTCGAAGCGCAGACCAATCGCATCGAACAGCAGGCGTACGAATACTTCCGCCGCATCGAGGAACTGGGCGGGGTCATCCCTGCCATCGAAAAGGGCTTCATGCAAAGCGAGATTTCCGACGCGGCGTATCGCTACCAGCGCGAGATTGACGAAGGACGCAGAAAGATCGTGGGTGTGAACGCTTACCTGGAAGACAAGCCGATGAACATCCCCATCCTGAAAATGGACCCGGACGGATACAGCCGTCAGGTGGCGCGCCTCAACGAGGTCAGGAGGACGCGCGACAGCGGGCGCGTGGGGCAGACTCTCGACCGCTTGCGAATCGCCTGCGAGGGCGCGGAAAACACCATGCCCTACATCATGGACTGCGTTCGCGCGTATTGCACGCTGGGTGAGATCGTGGGTGTGATGACGAAGGTGTTCGGGAAATATGAAGAACCGACGATGATATAAAGTTAGAGGTTGCAGGTTAACGTGGAAGCGGCGTTCAGGTCGTTTCCACGTTTTTGTTTCGCCGCACTGCCAACAACTTTTGAATCCGCTGGTATTTCTCGCGCGAGAGCGGGTACGTCCATGCCAGGATGATCGTGCCCAGCAGAATCGCCGCGCCGATGAACGAGACCATCACGCGAATCATGAACACCGCCGACCCCGTCTGCTGGAATTGGTTCGCGCCTTCAGGGGGAACCTGATAACCCGACCAGCCCAAAATTTGCAGCGTCACAAAAATGACCAGCGCGCCCGTAAGTTTGCGAATCAAAGTGCGGATGCCGTAGTAGATTCCCTCCCGCCGCCTGCCGGTGCGGAGTTCGTCCCATTCGATCACATCGGGGAGAATCGAATCGGGCAGGATGTACGCGGCAGAGACGCCGACGCCCGCCAGCGCGGCAATGACCAGCAGGTAGCCGGTTTCGCCGGGCTGGATGGTGAAGATCATCACTTCGACGAGAATCCAGGCGGTCATGCCGGCGATGTACGCCCGGATTTTGTTATGCCGCCTCGCAAACCACAACCAGAATGGAACGCACAGCACGCATACAAACATCAACACTCCAAAGAACGCGGATTCAAGCGCGAGGTTCACGCCCAGGACGTTCACCCCTGCCAGCAAATCCCCCTGCGCCACCCAATACAGGAGGAAGAACGGGAAGGTGATGGCGATCATATCCACCGCCGACCAGTTGAACATATAAATTCCAACCGCATAGCGGAACGGCACATTTTCCCACGCGAGTTTCAGACTCTCGCGGAAGGAGAGCGTCTCCTGCTCACCGCTGGAGCCAAACCGCTCGCGTACGATCAACCCGATCAGAAAGAGCGGAAGCGACCCAATCGCTCCGAAGACCGCGCCCGCGGTCATGAATCCCTGTTGCTGCGAGCCGCCGCCCAGCATCACTGCATCCACGATCATGGGCGCAGTGATCACCACCGTCATGGCGGAGAGCAGTTGGAAGACCGTGCGAAAACTCGAAAGCGAAGTCCGCTCATCGTAGTCCTGGGTTAACTCCGGGGTCAATGAAAGAAACGGGACCGATACCAGCGTGGTCAGCGTGTCGGAGATCATGAAAGCGACGGTCACATAGATCAACAGCCCGATCTGACTCTCCCAGTCCGGCGCGGACCACAGCATGACAAAACTCAACCCGAACGGGAAGGCAAACCACAAAAGGAAGGGTCTGCGCCTCCCCAGTCTGGATTTGACGCGGTCGCTCAGAATCCCAATGATGGGATCATTGACAGCGTCCCAGGCGATGCCGACCAGCGCGCCGAGCGAGGCAAGGTGCGGCTCGATACCCACCACATCGGTGAGATAGATGGCATAGAAAATGGAGCGCATCATGCCAATGCTCGAAATCCCCCAGTCGCCGGAACCGTATAAAAGTTTGAGCCAGAACGGAAGACGTCTTTTCACGACGTATTTTCCTTGTCTCCAAATAACTTAACTCACCTTACGCGGCAGGGGTGACCCTTTCTTGCAGATAGGCTGTCTGTTTTGCCCAAACGGGTTGCCCTATACGACGAAATCGTGTAAGGTGAGTTAACATTCGCGCAAGTGTAGCACGAAACCCGTTCATTTTTCGTTCGCAAACGAAGCCGGGCAGCGAATGCCGCCTCTGTGAGCGTTTAGCGATAAAATTGACCGCATGTCCTCGCTTGCAGACAAATTGAAGTCGCTCGGCGTCAAGACGGCGAACACGCTTCCTTCCAAGCCGAAGGCTGGGAACTGGTCCATTGACTCGGTCGTCGCCGGAAGCGTTGCCTCCACCCCGCGCGGCGATACATTCGTCTCCGAGCAGGTCTTCGGGGCGGAGTACCTGCACGGGGATGTATCCCCCTACTCCTCATTTCCGCTTGAGTTCATTTCACAATGGGCAAACGACCCGCGCATCGCGGAAATGCCCATCCATAAATTCGCATTCCTGGATACGGAAACGTCCGGCATCTCCGGCGGGACGGGCACGCTTGCCTTTCTCGTCGGCGCGGCGCGCTTTGTGGAAGGGCAGCTCGTCCTGAAGCAGTTCTTTCTGCGCGACCCCTCCGAAGAGCCCGCCATGCTCGAAGCGTTGATTCACTTCCTTGCGCCGTGTGAGGGACTGGTCACATTCAACGGCAAAGCCTTCGACGCGCCGCTCCTCGTCACCCGGTATTCCCTGCACCGCATCCCCGTCCCCTTCAAGGGTTACGCCCACATTGACTTGCTGCCGCTGGCGCGCAGGCTCTGGCGCGACAGGCTCCCTTCGCGCGCCTTGAAGTATCTCGAAGAGCACGTGCTCGGCTTCACGCGGACTTCGGAGGAGGTTCCGGGTTACGAGATTCCCTGGCTGTATTTCGATTACCTGCGCAGCGGCGACGCGCGTCCGCTGGGCGGTGTGTTCTATCACAACGCGATGGATGTGGTGGCAATGGCGGCTTTGCTGGGACATGTCAGCGAACTGCTGGCAGACCCGTTCAACGGGCGGGTGGAACACGGTCTCGACTTCATTGCGCTCGGCAAACTGTACGAGGACCTCGGTCATTGGGACGAGGCGGCGCGTCTCTTCGAGCGCGGACTCGAACTCATCCATTCGGGCGGCTCAGGGCTGGGGTTGGAAGAAGCAGATTTCGGCGTGGCGGTGAAGCGTCTTTCCATCCTGCAGAAAAAGCGCGGAGACCTGGATCGAGCCGTAAAGTTGTGGGAGGCGGCGGCGGGCAAAGGTCACATTTACGCGCATATCGAACTGGCAAAGTATTACGAACACAAGCTGCGCGATGTGCAGGCGTCCATCCGGTGGGCGCGTTCGGCGCGCAGGGAGGTGGAGCAGGCGGACCTGCCCGGGTACATTCGCAAACACTGGCTGAATGAAATTGACCGCCGGCTTGCGCGGCTTCAAAGAAAAGCGGGTTTATAATTGATCATCACGCTCGAGGAGGAGCAGATGCTTCAGATAAATATTTCGCAGGAAACGGGGGACGTCCCTGTTACCGTGATCGGGGTGGCGGGGCAGTTGGACGGGCAAACCTATCAGGAATTGATCCGCTCCGCCCAGGAGGCGCACCGGAGCGGGGCAAAAAACTTCCTGTTGGATTTGAGCGAACTGACTTACATTTCCAGCGCGGGATTGGTGGCGCTGCATACCATCGCGCTCTTCATGCGCGGCGAAGAAATCCCCGACCCCGAACATGGCTGGGCGGCGCTCAAATCCGTTGATCGTTCGCGCGCAAGCGGTTTGCAGAAGCATGTCAAACTGTTGAACCCGGCTCCGCAGGTCGCCAACGTGCTGGATATGGTGGGGTATACGGCCATCTTCGAGATTTTTAACGACCGCAAAAAAGCGCTCGAATCCTATCGGTAACGCGCCGACCAACAGCGATGCCTGCCCGCATCGCTGTTGATTTATTGTTATCAAGGTGATTAACATGAAACATAAACTGGGAAACATCGTCTTTATCGTTCTGGTTCTGGTCACGATTGGCGTCTGGCTGGTCTTTCCACCCGAGAGCGAAGGGGTGGAGAATTATTTTCGCTACCACGCCGGGATGATGCTCGGCTCGGTGGTGATCGTGCTGATGTCGTTCTCGCTGTTCCTCTCCACCCGTCCGCGCTGGGCGGAGCCGTATTTCGGCGGGCTGGATAAGATGTACATGACCCACCGTCACACCTCGACGGCGGCATTCCTGCTCATGTTCGTGCACCTGCTCACCGTGCCGCTGCGCGTCTTTGACCTGTTGCTGGGCAACTACCTGGCGATCATCTCGTTCCTGGGCATTGTCGCCATCGTCCTGCCCACGCTTGCGCCGCGCATCCCGTTCCTGAACAAACTGACGGGCAGTTCGTACGAAGGCTGGAAGAAACTCCACCGTTACATCGGTATCTTCTTTATCCTGGGATACCTGCATTCCATCACCGTCAATGCGCCGGGCGCCAGCGTCGCCATCAACTGGAACCAGGTCTTCGTTTTCCTCGGCATCGGTTCCTATCTCTACACCGAGTTGTTCGGCAGGTTTTTCAGAAAATATGCGCCCTACGTTGTGGAAGCGGTGAAACACCCCAACAACTCCACCACCGAAGTGACCCTGCGCGCCAGGGGCAAACCCATCCAACACGCGCACGCCGGGCAGTTCCTGTTCGTGCGATTCCCCGGCGATAAAACGTTGAACGAATCGCACCCGTTCACCATTTCCAGCGCGCCGCACGAAGGCGTGATCCGGGTCACCGTCAAAGCCTGCGGCGATTTCACCCGTCATCTCTTCCACAACCTGAAGGAGGGCATGGAGGCAATCGTCGAAGGCGCGTACGGGATGTTCAACTACAAGACCGGCGGCGGGAAGCAGATCTGGGTTGCGGGCGGAATTGGCATTACGCCCTTCCTCTCGTTCCTGCGGGACCTGAAAGCGGACCTGCCGTACGACGTGCATTTCTACTACACGGTGCGCCACGAAGAGGAAGCCGTCTTTGCGGGTGAGATTCGGGAAATCACCGCAAAACATCCGCGCCTTATGGCGCACATCCGCTTCTCGTCGGTTCACGGCTCGCTGACGGTGGAGGAGATCGTGAAGAACGCCGGCGGAAGCGTGGACGGGCATCACGTCTACATGTGCGGACCGCTGCCGATGGTGCAGGCGTTCGAAAAGAAGTTCCTGGAGGCGGGCGTCCCCGCCGCGAATATCCATTATGAAGAGTTCAATTTCAGATAACCCCCCGCCGGGACAGGAGACCTTCCATGCAAATCTCAATTTCAAAGCACGGCAGCGTGACGGTGATGAGCCTGCAAGGGGACGTGGATTCTTCCTCGTACGTCAACGTCATTGACAGGGCGCAGCAGGTGTACGACGACGGCGCGCGCAACCTTTTGCTGGACCTGAGCAAGGTGCCTTACGTGAGCAGCGCTGGGCTGATGGCGCTTCATACAGTGGCGCGTATTTTCATGGGCCAGCCGGTGAACATCAAGGACGGCGGCCGTCCCGCCTTTCGCGCGATCAACCCCCAGCAGGATGTCTCGGTGCGCGATCACGTCAAACTGCTCAGCCCGCAGCCTCCCGTCTTGCAGGTGCTGGATGTGGTGGGGCTGAGCCAACTCCTCGACATATTCAGCGATCTCGAAACCGCGTTGAATTCCTTTCCTGCGCCCGCCGCGTGACCGTCCTCTCGTTTTTCCGTCCCTGCAACTTCCGGCTGGGGATGCGCATCCAACAGGGTACATTCAAATCAATGAGAGGACAGTATGTCTCGAAGAAAAAGCAGTAGAAGAAACCATCCCGCCGCCCGCAGCGGACTCTCCGCCTTTTTGCGGCGTCCGGCGGTGCAGTTGGGCATGGCGGCGGTCGTGGCGTTGATCGTCTATTTGATCGCAATCTCGGCTGGCGGCGGGAAGGGCGCATCCACCATGCTGGCGCGGGAAATCAGCGTGGACGAAGCCTACCGGATGTATCAGGCAGGGGTCTTCGTCCTGGACGTCCGCACGCAGGAGGAATGGGATGAATATCATGCGCCGAACACCACGCTCATTCCGCTGGATCAACTGCCGTCGCGTTTGAACGAACTGCCGAAGGATCGGGAGATCGTTGTGGTGTGCCGCTCCGGCAACCGCAGCCAGCAGGGACGCGACATTCTGCTGAATGCAGGTTTCAATGCCACGAGCATGACCGGCGGCTTGAAGGAATGGTACGCCAGGGGCTATCCCATCGAAGGCGCGCCGCAATAAGAAAAAGACCCTAAAAGTCTCGGAGACCTTTAGGGTCTCTCTTTTGAAACGTTAGAGTCCGTTCTTTTTTCGATGGGGGCAATTCTTTCGTGGTTATAATCATCCCGTGGAAACGACAACAACCCCCAACCGCCTGCCGCGCACGATGATCGCATTCATCGCGCTGGGAATCCTCATCCTCGCTGCCTCCAGCATGCTGCCTGCCGGGTTCTTTCCCTGGATATGGAACCGCCTCAACGTTTTTGCGACGGTCTTCCTCGGCATCTTCGTGGAAGCCGTGCCGTATCTCCTCCTGGGCACGTTCGCATCGGGACTCGTGGAAGTGTTCGTGGACCGCGACCAGATGAGCCGCTGGGTGTCGAATCGGCCCGCCGCGGCGGCGGTCAGCGGCGCCTTCATGGGCATGGTCTTCCCGGTCTGCGAATGCGGCGTGGTGCCGCTCACGCGCCGTCTCTTCAAAAAGGGATTGCCCCTCTCGGCGGGCATTTCGTTCCTGCTTGCCGCGCCGGTCTTGAATCCCATCGTGGTCTTTAGCACCGCCGCCGCCTTTGGATGGGGCGCAATGCTCTTCTGGCGGTTCGCCGTCAGCCTCGTCATCGCCGTCACTGTGGGACTCATCTTCTCGGTCCAGAAGGAGGCGGAGGCTGTTCTTCGACCCGTGCTGTCGGGGCACGAGCACGAACATGTCCACGCGGAGACGGGCAATTCCATCCCGGAAAAAATCCGCAAAGCCCTGCTCATCACCGTGGACGAGTTTTTCGATATGGGGCGTTATCTCATCCTCGGTTCGGTGCTCGCGGCGGGATTGCAGACCTTCATCTCGCAGTCGGCTTTGCTTGCCGTCGGGAGCGGACCGATCCTCTCGGTGCTGATCATGCTGACGCTGGCAATATTGCTTTCCATCTGCTCGACGGTGGATTCGTTTGTGGCGCTCGGCTTCATCGGCACGTTCAGTTTCGGGTCGGTGCTTTCGTTCCTCGTCTTCGGTCCGATGGTGGACATCAAAAGCGTGATGATGTATTTGCAGGTCTTCAAACGGCGCGCGGTGTTTTACATCGTCTCCATCCCGTTCATGATGAGCCTGCTTGCCGGGTTGATTTTCAATTACTGGGTGAAATAGGTTTATGATGCCGCCGCGAATGATTCGTTCCTTTCAGGGATTGCTGCTGCTGGGGCTGAGCGTGTTCTTTGCCTCCAAAGCCGTCAACGGGCAGTTGACATGGTATATCAACGCCCGCTTCGTGCCGCTGACGGTCTTCGGCATCGTCTTCCTCGCCGTCCTCGCGCAAACGGTCTTCACCGAGATTCGCCGCTCCCGCCGGCGCGAGCAGGAGGAAGGCGGGCACGAACATCACGAACACGCGCCCGCTTCCGGCAACTTGTGGATCATGTTGATCCCGCTGGCAATCGGCATTTTGATACCGCCGCGCCCGCTGGATTCCTCCGCATTTACCAGCAAGGGATTCAACACCAGCGCGCCGCTGGTCAGTTCCGATTCCTCGGCGCGCATCTTCGAGACCGAATCCGAAGAACGCAACATTCTGGACTGGCTGAAACTCTTCAACTTCGAAGAGGACGTGACCCGGTTCGTCGGGCAGAGCGCGTCGGTGGTCGGCTTTGTGTACTTCGACGAGCAGCTGGAAGCGAACCAGTTCTACGTCAGCCGCTTTGTGGTCTCCTGCTGCGCGGCGGACGGCTTCGCCATCGCCATGCCCGTGCAGTGGGATGACTCCGTTACGCTCGAACAGGATTCGTGGGTGCGGGTGAAGGGAACCATCGAAGCCGTCACGCTCAACGGAAGCCGCGTGCCGATGATTCTGGCGGAGTCGGTTCAGAGCGTGCCCGTGCCGGAACAGCCGTATCTCTTCCCATGAAATTGCGCCTCACCTT
This sequence comes from Chloroflexota bacterium, assembly GCA_024434165.1. GTDB lineage: Bacteria > Chloroflexota > Anaerolineae > Anaerolineales > Villigracilaceae > Villigracilis. Next base: position 29,913 of record QMIW01000019.1, read on the forward strand.
CGATACAGCCGCCGCCGGCGCCCTGCTTGTCCTTGCCGCGCTGGTGGGGCTGGTCCTCCTCCTCGGCGGGCAGGCGGGCGTGCGCGTGCGCGTGGACCTGCCGGAGGACGGCATCGTCGGTCCATACCAGACCATCACGTTCACCTTTTCCGAAGCGTTCGATTCCGAGATGGCATCCGCGCTCATCTCGCTCGATCCCGTCCACGAAGGGTATCTCGAATGGACAGACACCTACACCATGCGCTTCACGCCCGCCAAGCCCTACGAACGAGGCGTGACCTACAGGCTGCTGGTGGATGCGGGCGAGGTCGCCGCCAGGGGACGCGAAGTAAAAAAAGCGCAAACGTGGAATTTCACCGTCCGCACGCCGCGCGTGGCATACCTGCTCATGCAGGAAAACATAAACAGCATCTGGTCGGTCAATATGGATGGCAGCGACCCGCAGCGCCTCACCGACGGAACGGTCCCTGTCATTTCGTTCGACGCAGCGCGAAGCGGCGACTTCATCATCTTTGCCGCCCCAAACTCGAAAGGCGGCGTGGACCTTTGGCGCGTCAGCCGCGGGGGCGGGGATGCCGAAATTCTGCTCGACTGCGGCTTCGACCGCTGCACCACGCCCGTCATTTCGCCGGATGAGACGCGCATCGCCTACTCGCGCGAAGCCGCCGGTCCCACGCCGGACCTGCCCTTCGGCTCGCCGCGCATCTGGGTCCTGAATATCGAAAACGGGAGCAACAGCCCCGTGTACGAAGACCGGCAGATTCTGGGATACAACCCCTCCTGGTCTCCCGACTCGAACAAACTCGCCTCTTTCGACGGGCTGGCGGATACCATCCGCCTGATGGATTTCCAAACGGGACAGCAATACCTCTTCCCCTCCAACACCGGCGGACCTGTGACCTGGTCGCCCGATTCGACCAAATTCCTCTACACCGTCTTCGCCCAAACGGAAACCGGCGGGCGCTCGCAGGTCCGGCTTGCCGACCTTGCCATCAACGAGACCATCACCTACATCGGTCAAAAGGACGCCTACGACTATTCCTACTACTCCATTGCCTGGTCGCCATTGGAAGACCGCGCCGTTCTCAGCCTGCGGCTCGATGAAAAGCAGCTCACCCAGGCGCTGTGGGTGTTCGACCCTGCGCTGCTGGACGGAGTCATCATCGCCGGCGACCCCGATTACACCTACAACTCGCCGCAATGGGACCCCTGGGGACAGGCATTGGTCTTCCAGCAATTCAAACTGCGCGGGCAATACAAGCCGGAGATCGGTCTCTGGCGGGGCGGCACAAACGCCGCCAGCCTGCTCGTCGAAGGCGTGATGCCGCGCTGGCTGCCGTAACATTGCGCGGCAAAGCAAATCCCCTGTTCGACCGGCATCCTCCCCGCAAAGACCGTCATGAGTGTTGTTTTGAAAAAGACTTTATCCAAACTCATCGTACTTTCAACCCTGATCCTGCTCCTCCCCATTCGAACCGCCCGCGCCCACCCCGCAGATTTGTACGCACATTCCATCGCCATCACGCTCTCGCAGACCGGGATGCAAATCGAATGGCAGATCAAGCCGGGTCCGCTGCTGGTCCACTTCATCTGGAACGAAATGGATGCGGATCAGGATGGCGGCGTCAGCGGTGCCGAAGCCGAATCCTGGAGCGCAGCCCGGCTGGACCTGTTGGCTGTCTCGCTCGACGACAAGCCCCTCCCGCTGACGGCGGATTCGATCCAGATGCCCTCCACGCTGCAAGCCTTTCAAGCGGGGCAGGAATTCATCATCTTCCGTTTTTCCGCCGAACTGGACCAAAACACGAACAACGTCCAGCGCATCGTGATCGAAAACAGGCTGGAACCGGCAAAATCCATCAACTGGTTTTACCTCAACGCAGCCGACGGAGCAGCCTTTCTCTTCCCTTCGCAGAAGAGTCACATCCTCACCGTTGACCACGTCCGCAGCCCGGCGTGGATCGAAGACCAAAGCCGCCTGCTCACCGCATGGGACAGCGGCGCGCCCGCCCTGCCTTTCGGTCAACGAAAAGATGCCGTGACCGAAACCGCCGGGCGGGTCGTCCCTGAACTTTCAGAGCGTTCGCCGCAGGAAATCCTGCTCGACCTCGTCCGCAGCGGGGAACTCTCGTTCGCCTTTTACATGTTCTCCCTGCTCATCGCGCTTGCGCTCGGCGCGCTCCATGCGCTGACCCCCGGTCACGGCAAGACGGTGGTTGCCGCATACCTCGTCGGTTCGCGCGGCACCTCGCGGCATGCCATCGTCCTCGGCAGTGTCGTCACGCTGACGCACACCGGCTCGGTCTTTCTGCTGGGCATCGTCACGCTTGCGGCATCGCAATACATTTTGCCGACGACCCTCTTCCCGTTCCTTGAAATCCTCTCCGGCGTGTTGATCCTCGGCTTGGGTGTTTACCTGCTTTGGCAGAGGTTTGTCCATTGGCGTTCTACTCGAAATCCCGCCGCTGTTTCCGCCGGCAGGCGAAAAATATCCTTCGCCCCCTCTTCCCCGAAAAAAATCTCCGGCGCAGTCAAAATCGAAGCCGCGCCCGCCGGAATGCACCGTCACGGCGGCGGGAAACTGCATTCCCACGACATCCCCGAAACCATCACCTGGCGCTCGCTCATCGCCCTCGGCGTCAGCGGCGGACTCGTCCCATGCCCCGATGCGATTGCGATCCTGCTCGTGGCGATTGCCATCAACCGCATCCTGCTTGGACTGGCGTTGATTCTCTCCTTCAGCCTCGGTCTCGCCGTGGTGCTGATCGTCGTCGGGCTGTTGATGGTCAACAGCCGCCGGCTCTTCGACCGCCTGGGCGTTTTGGACCGCTTCGCGCCGGTCCTGCCGATCGTCAGCGCGGCGGTCGTGCTGGTTCTCGGCGCGGCGCTCACCTGGGGCGCAGCGGTTCGGGCAAAGGAAAATGTCGGGGGTGTGCCGCCGGTTCAAACGTCAATCCATGAAGCGCGGATCTTATACCTCCGCGAAGATGAGAATCGCATCCAGAGTCTGTTCGTCACCGATTATGCAAAGGACACGTCCCGACCGGTTTCGGGAGAAACCCAAAACGTGGCGGATTTCATCGTCTCGCCGGATCGAACCCAGGCGGCGTACATTGCCCAAAGCGGCAGCGCTTCGAACGAGATTTGGCTGGCGGAACTGGAAAGCCTGACGCGCCGAAAACTTGCCGAATGCGTGGATGCGATCTGCTCGGGCATGGTCTGGTCGCCGGATGGAGGGCGCATCATCTACGAACGGATGAGTTTGGACGGCAGCGCGAGCGGACTGCCAACCCTGTGGTGGGTGGATGTGGAAACCGGCGAAGACCAACCCGTCTTTCAGGATTCGCAAATCCCCGGCGGCAACCCGCGCTGGTCGCCGGACGGCGAATGGTTGAGTTACGCCGCCCCGGACGGCATCCGGTTGTATCACCTCGAAAACGGCGAAACGCGCGTCATCGAAAATATCCTTGGCGCGGCGGCGGCGTGGTCGCCGGATGGCAAAACGATTCTGCTGCGCGATGTGGTCATCCGTCATAACCAGTTCGTGACACAGTTGTTTTTATACGACCCCGCTTCGGAAACGCTGATAAACATCAGCCCGGACGAAGGGTTCGAGAACACGCTGGCGGCGTGGTCGCCGGATGGAGAATGGATCGCCGCGGTGCGGCGCGACCTCTCCATTCCGCGCGGCGACCAAATCTGGTTGATGCGCGCCGACGGAAGCGGCGCCCGTGCGCTGACGGACGACCCCGATGCCCTGCACGGCAGCTTGAACTGGTCGCCGGATGGAAGGTATCTGTTATACGAGTTGTATGCGCTCGAAGCGTTCCCGTTTTCCTCCCGGCTTCGAGTGCTGGAGGTGGAAAGCGGGAAGGTGAGCGATCTGGAGATCGAAGGGTTTAATCCCAAATGGGTGTGGTGATACCCGCGGTCATTTGCAAGCCCGCGCGATTTCGGTTCAGCGGCTTGACTCTTTGGAAATACCCCTTTATACTAATTGAAAATGATTTTCATTAATGGAATTTGCAATGGCGGCATCTGAAGCGTGGCTGGAACAATTGCATCAAAACGGCTGCCGCATCACGGCGGCGCGGCGCGCCGTGGTGGATACGGTCTTCGGCGCCACGCACGCGCTCACGCCCATCGAGGTGTACGATGCGGCGCGCAGGAAATACCGCGCGCTGGGTCTCGTCACCGTGTACCGCACGCTCGAAAAACTGGAGGAACTGCACCTCATTCAGCGCGTGCACCAGCCGATGGGCTGCCAGGCGTTCATTTCGGCGGGCGTCGGTCACCAGCATCTGCTCCTGTGCCAGAACTGCGGACAGGTGGAATTCTTCGAAGGCGACGACCTCGACGCGCTGACCCGCTCGATCGCACGCAAGACCGGCTATCAAATTCAGGAGCACTGGCTGCAATTGTTCGGTCTGTGCGCCAACTGTCGTTCGTCATAAACCAAAACCGTCCCTCACGTTGTGGGGGATAAAAATCAGGAGCAGTAAATGAAAAAGATTATCAATACCATTATCGTGACGTTAACTCTCGCGCCTCTTTTCCTGACGGGCTGCGGTCCCGCCCCTCAAAGCGGGGACGACGAGTTGAAAGTACTCGCCTCCACTTCCTTCCTGGCAGACATCGCCCAAAACGTAGCGGGAGACCGCCTGACCGTGGACTCCCTGCTCCCCATCGGCGCGGACCCGCACGCCTATCAAGCCGCGCCTGCGGATGTGTCGAAGATCGCGGAAAGCGACGTGTTGATTTTGAACGGACTCGAATACGAACACTTCATCGAGCCGCTGCTCGAGAATGCGGGCGGCGAACGGTTGGTCATTGAAGCCGCCTCCGGGTTGACGCCCACGAAATTGGAAGAATCCACTGAAGGCGAAGGTCGTGGAAACGAGGCGGGCGATCCGCATATGTGGCTGGATGCGAACCGCGTCACCCGCTATGTTGAAAACATCCGTGATGGGTTGATCAAAGCCGACCCTGCGGGTGAGGAAATCTACCGGGCCAATGCCGCCGCTTACATCGAACAATTGATCGAGCTCGATATGTGGATCTGGCAGCAGGTGCAGACCATTCCCGCCGAGCGCCGTCTGCTGGTGACCAATCATGAAGCGCTGGGGTATTTCGCCGAGCATTATGGTTTCACGATTGTCGAAAGCATCCTGCCGAGTTTCAGTTCCGAAGCGGGCGCATCGGCGCAGGAGATTGCCGCGGCAATCGAGGCGATCAAATCTTCGGGCGCGCCCGCCATCTTCCTCGGCGAAGCGGAAAACGCCGACCTCGCGGAGCAGATCGCCGCCGAAACGGGCGTGCAGGTGGTGGATAGTTTGCACCTCGAATCCCTGACCGACGGCGAACCCGCGCCGACCTACATCGCCATGATGAAACATAATGTGACCCAAATTGTGGGCGCTTTGAAGTAAGATAAGGGAGCGGCAAACACATCTCTCAATCGCAAATCGAAAATCGCAAATCGAAATGTCTCACACACCCCATCGTCTCGAAGTTCAAAACATCCGCGTCGGTTACGGCGAGAAGATCATTCTCGACGATCTGAGTTTTCAAATCCCGCACGGCGCGCGCGTCGCCGTGGTGGGACCGAACGGCGCGGGCAAGTCCACGCTGTTCAAGGCGCTGGTCGGGCTGCTGCCGTTGAAAAACGGGCAGATCCTGATTCACGGCGAGGCGCTCGGCTCGCACCGCGATTGCGTGGCGTACGTGCCCCAGCGCGAAGAAGTGGACTGGCGTTTTCCCGTCACCGTGCGGGATGTGGTGACGATGGGTCGTTTCGGGCAGATGGGCTGGCTCAAGAGTCCCTCCGCGCACGACAAGCAGATGGTAACCAACAGTCTCGCGCAGATGGGCATTGCAAACCTCGCGGAGAATCCCATCGGTCAGCTCTCCGGCGGTCAGCAGCAGCGCGCCTTCCTTGCCCGCGCCCTCGCGCAGGAGCCGCACATCCTTTTGATGGACGAACCGTTCACCGGCGTGGACATCACCACGCAGGAGGCGACCCTGCGCCTGCTCGACCATTTGCAGGAACAGGAGGTGACGGCGATGGTCTCCACCCACGATTTGAACCTTGCCGGTTCGCGCTTCGACCTGGTGCTGCTGCTGAATCACCGCCTCATCGCCTTTGGTACGCCGCAGGAGGTTTTCATCAGGGAGAATCTCGCGCAGGCGTTCGGAAATTCCCTGCTGGTGATGGAAAACGGGGTGATGCTGGTGGACGAATGCTGTCCGCCGGAGGAAAAATTTAATGGTTGACCGCCGCTTCCATCAAGACCCTCCACAATCGTAAATCCAAAATCCAAAATCTAAAACCGTAATGTCCTTTCTCCTCCAGCCTCTCACCTACGAATTCATGCAGCGCGGACTGCTCGCCTCGGTCATCGTCGGCGTGCTGTGCGCAGTGATGGGAACCTACGTCGTCCTGCGCGGCATGGCGTTCCTTGGAGACGCAATGGCGCACGCCATTCTGCCCGGCGTGGCAATCGCCTACATTCTCAAAGGGGATCTGCTGGTCGGGGCGGGGGCGGCGGCAATCGCCGTGGCGCTGACCATCGGCTTGTTCTCGAAGGAAGGCGCCGTCAAGGAGGATACCGCCATCGGCATCCTGTTTGCGGCGGCGCTTTCTTTGGGAGTGGCGCTCATCAGCACCATGCAGACCTACGCGGTGGATCTATCCCACATCCTGTTCGGCAACGTCCTGGGGGTCAGCCCTTCCGATCTGTGGTTGATCGGCGGGTTGAGCGCCGCCATTTTGTGTACGGTGGCATTGCTCTACAAGCCCTTCCTCGTTATTTCGTTCGATCCCGTCCTCGCCGCTACGCTGCGCCTGCCCGCCGAGCTCCTGCGGAATCTTATGCTCGTCCTGCTGGCGCTGACGGTGGTGGTTTCGCTTCAAACGGTGGGCGTCAGTCTCGCCGCCGCCATGCTGGTCACGCCCGCCGCGACGGCGTACCTGCTCACCCGCCGCCTTTTGCCGATGATGCTGGTCTCGGCGTTGATCGGCGCATTATCTTCCATGATCGGCTTGTATCTCAGTTATTATTTCAACATCGTTTCGGGGTCTGCCATTGTGTTGACTGCAACGGCATTTTTCCTCATCGGTTTCGGCTGGAAGCGGCTGCGCCGGACATGAAAAGCGTTTTGGGTATCAAATTGAAACCCGGATAAACGGGGATATAGTACCAATGGCTAATCGGTTTATCCCCCTTACGGTCATTGTGAAAACGGTGGGACTCCATATAATGAAAATACGATTTATCAAAACAAAAGGAGAACCAACCATGGCACTTATCGAAACTTCCATCCAGATCAACGCTTCACCGGAGAAAATCTTTTCCTACGTATCGAGCCTCGACAGTTTAAAGAACGAGTACGTCGCCGGCGTGGAGGCGGATGGACCGATCAAACTCGGCGCGAAGATCAAGACCAGGGTCAAGTCTGCGCTGGGCGCGATGACCGAGATCGTTTCGGAGGTGGTGGCATACGAGCAGAACAAAAAGTTCGGCACCAAAACCTTTGCCGCCCCGCCCGCCTCGGACGTAACCAGCACGTACATCCTCGAAGCCGAGGGCGGCGGGACCAAAGTCACGCTGCAGACCGAAGCCGTGCTCACTCCTCCCGGCATGCCCTCCATGCCCGGCATGGAAGACATGATGAAGAAGCAAATGCTCGCCGGCTACGATGCGGCGCTCGCGGCATTGAAGAAGAAATTGGAATGAAACGATAAAGACCTGACAAAAGTTTCAGCCTCCTGTTGATTCCCGGCAGGAGGTTTTTGTTTCAAAGCGCCCTCGCATCTTTACGGTAGAATTGCGCCCATGCGTATCCATACTATTTTTGCGCTTCTCGCCGCTTTCCTTTTCATCTCCGCGTGTTTCCCCGCCCAGCCTGTTGTGGACGCGCCCCCCTCCACCGAGCCCGTCTTTCTCACCCTGCCCGTCACCGACACGTCCATAGCCCCGTTGGAGACGGAAACTCCACAGCCCACCAACACGCCGCGCCCCGCGCTGGAACGCGCCAAATACACTCTCAACGCCGCAGTGGACTACGACGCCCACACCGTCACAGTGGATCAAACGATCCTGTACCCCAACCAGACCGGCAACCAACTCAACACGCTCGTCCTTGCCGTGACGCCCAACCTTTGGGCGGGAAGTTTCACCCTCTCCAGCCTCGTCATTGACGGGGAGACCGTCACCACCTACTCGCTGGACGGTCAGCGCCTGGATGTTTCCCTCGCTTCCTTCCTGCCCGCAGGCGGCGTGACCGAGATCAAACTTCAATACACGCTGGCGCTTCCCTTTGCCGAACAGGAAGACCCCGGTATTTCCCGCCCGCGCATTTACGGCTATACCAGCAGGCAGATCAACCTTGTCAACTGGTATCCCTTCGTAGTGCCGAACATCAACGGCGAATGGATTCTGCACGACCCCTGGTACTACGGCGAACACCTCGTCTATGATGCGGCGGATTACGAAGTGAACCTCAAATTCAGCGACCCGGCTTCGGTTCCCGTCGTCGCTTCGAGCGGAATCCCCGAAGCGCTGCCCGATGGCTCGACCCGCTATACCATCGAATCCGCGCGGACGTTCGCCCTCGCCGCCAGCCGCGATTTCCAGGTTGCAAGCACGGTGGTCGGCGATGTCACGCTCACCAGTTATTACTTCCCCTTCAACGAGCGTGGAGGACAAGCCGCCCTGCAAGCCTCCGCACAGGCGCTGCAGGTGTTCAGTTCGCGTTACGGACCGTATCCGCACAAAAGCCTCTCCATCGTCATGGGCGATTTCAACGACGGCATGGAGTATTCCGCTTTCTTCTATCTCAGCCGCGATTTCTACAACCTCTACGACGGCACGCCCGCAAATCATCTCATCGCTATTGCTGCGCATGAGACCGCGCATCAGTGGTGGTTCGAGCAGGTCGCCAGCGACCAGGCGCTCCAGCCCTGGCTGGATGAAGCACTATCCACCTATTCTGAACGTATTTACTATGAAAATACTTCCCCAGATATTCTATCGGGTTGGTGGTGGCCCTATCGCATTGACTTTTACGAACCTCAAGGCTTCATAGATATACCAGTCTACGAGGGGCAGGGGTTTGTGCCTTACTGGGCAACTGTTTATTTTAATGGTGCTTATTTCTTCGAGGACCTGCGCGAACGCATCGGCGACGAAGCCTTCTTCGCCTTCATTCAGGATTACCTCAACCAGGGACGCGGCAGAATCGTCACTGCAAACGATTTCTTCCGCATTCTGCGCACACACACCGGCGCGACCGACATTTCCGACCTCGTCAACCAATACTTCCGCAGTGTCTATCAATGAACCCCAAATCTCCAATTACCAATTACCGATTACGACTCTTTCTCCACCTTCTGCTTTCCATTCTCCTTTTCTCTTGCGCTTCCCCAACGCCAGCCCCCACGCCCTTACCCTTTGCGCGCTTCATCCTCCCCACGCGCGACCCAAACGCCACGCCCACGCCTTTCCAACCCTCCGGGCAGGTGAACACCCCCGTTCCGACGTTTACCCTGTCGCCGATTCCCAGCGCGACGTTCACCCCCACCACGCCTCCCACCGCAACGTGGACATCGCCTCCCGCCCCGCCGACAGTTGCTTCTGATTCCCCAACCTCCCCGCCGCCGACAGCGCCGGCTTCCTCGCGTCCGAACTACATCCTTTACGCGACGCTGGATTTCAACAACAAAACCGCCGCGGTTGATCAGACCATTCGTTACCCCAACAGGACAGGCTCGACCCTGAACGAACTTGTCTTCTCCGTCCAGCCGAATCTCTACACCAACGCTTTCGTCCTCAATTCCATATCGCAGGATGGAAGCGCGCTCACCTCCTACACCCTCAGCGGACAACGCCTGACCGTCAACTTGAACCAACCGCTGGCATCCGGCGCGGCGACCACGATTTCGCTCAACTTCAACCTCAACATCCCCGCCAAGAACGCAAACGACGTCTTCGGCTACGACTTCAACCAGATCAACCTCACAGACTGGTACCCGTTCATCGTCCCGCACCGGGGCGGGTGGATTTTGCACGACCCCATGCCGTGGGGCGAGCATCTCGTCTACGACTCGTGCGACGTCGAGCTGAATATCAAGACCGATTCGGGCGTGATTCTGGCTGTGGGCGCATCCCCCGAAGCCAACGGCGAATGGACGCGCTACCGCATGTATGGCGCGCGCACCCTGGCGCTCTCCGCCAGCAATGAATTCCTCGTTGCGGAAACCACGCTGGGGAACGTCAGCATCCGCTCGTATTATTTCAACGGCTACAGGAACGCGGGCGACGACATGCTGATTTATGCCAGCGAAGCCGTCGAAACGTATTCCGCCCAATTCGCGCCCTACCCGCACCAGACGCTCGCCATTGTGCAGACCGACATGGACGACGGGCAGGAGTTCGACGGATTGGTCTTCCTTTCGACGGATTTCTACGCTCAATACAACGGGACCGCCCGCAGCAACCTGACCACCATCGGCGTGCATGAGATCGCGCACCAATGGTGGTACAGCCTGGTGGGCAGCGATCACGCCCTCGAACCCTGGCTCGATGAGGCGCTTTCCACCTACAGCGAGCGGATTTTCTACGAAAACAACTATCCCGCCAACGTCAGCTGGTGGTGGCAGTTCCGCATTGATTTCTTCAAACCCAGCGGCTACGTGGACGCGACCATCTACGATTACGGCACGTTCCGCGCCTACACCAACGCCGTCTATTTCCAGGGCGCCTACTTTCTCGATGAATTACGCGAGCAGATGGGCTACGGCAATTTCTCGAAATTCCTGAAAACCTACGCCGCGCGCTTCGCCAACGGTCACGCCGCCTCGGCGGATTTCTTCGCCCTGGCACGCGAGACGGTCAACATCAATTACGATGGTTTGATCGCGAAATATTTTTCGGGGTCGTATTAGCCCTCACCCTAACCCTCTCCCTTTGGGAGAGGGGACGCCCTTCCCCTTTCGGGGGAAGGGCCGGGGATGAGGGAGGAGACACCATGAACAGACCTTACACCTTCATCAACGTCGCCATGACAGCGGATGGCAAAATAGACACCTTCGAGCGCAAAGGCGCGGCGATCTCGTCCGCGCGGGATAAACAGCGCGTGGATGAATTACGCGCCGCAGCGGATGCGGTCCTCGTCGGCGGGAGGACGCTCCTGGAGGAACAACCCAAACTCACCGTCCGGAGCGAAGCGCTGCGTGAGGGAAGAATCAGGCAGGGGCGTTCACCCAACCCTATTAAAGTAGGAGTCGCCTCCGTCGCAGACATCCCAAAAGATTCAGATTTTATTAAGGCAGGCGATGCGCGGCTCGTAATATTTACAACATCACGAACGTCCATACCGCAGATTGAGCGATTGCGCGCGCTGGGCGTCGAAGTATTTGTGGATGATTCCGCGCGCGTTGACCTGCGCAAGATGATGCTGACGTTGAAGAAAATCGGCGTGGATCATTTGATGGTGGAAGGCGGCGGGACGATCAATTTCGAACTCATGCGGCTGGGTCTTGTGGATGAACTTTTGATCCATGTGGCGCCGATGATCTTCGGCGGTGCGAACGCCCCCACCCTCGCCGACGGTTCCGGGTTTCCGCGTGAAAGCGCAAGGGAAATGAAACTGATGGATGTCGAACGCTGGGACGACGGCGGGGTCTTGTTGAAATATAAATTCTTGTAGCCCGCTTTGCGCGGCTTTTGGAGAGAGTATGTCCACCTTGATGCACGAAAAAATTCAGATCCTTTTGGAAGAGGATTGCTGTCACGAATGTGAGGGATACGGCGAAGACCAAATTTGCGTCCACATCGAAGCCATCGCCGAACTGCCGACGCGCTTTGGCGATTTTCACATCGTGGCGTTCTCGAACAACCGCGACGACAAGGAACACGTCGCCATCATCAAAGGCGACGTGATCGGCGCGGACGACGTGCCCGTGCGTCTGCATTCGGAATGTTTGACAGGCGATGCGCTCGGCTCGCTGCGCTGCGACTGCCGCGACCAGCTCGAAGCGGCGTTGAAAAAGATCGGCGGCATGGAAACGGGCATGGTGCTGTACCTGCGCCAGGAGGGACGCGGCATCGGGCTTACGAACAAGATCCGTGCCTACACCCTGCAGGATCAGGGGCTCGACACGGTCGAGGCGAATCTGGCGCTTGGCTTCCGCGACGACGAACGCGATTACGCCGTCGCTGCGCACATGATCCACTCGCTCAAGGTGCGGTCCATCCGGCTGATGACCAACAACCCGAAGAAGATCGCGCAGCTCGAACAGCACGGCGTCAAGGTCAACGAGCGCGTTCCGCACATCCTGCCGACCAACGAGTACAACCGGTTTTATCTCGAAACCAAAGCCGCCAAGTCCGGTCACATGCTCGATTTCCGCGGCAAGGAACACCTGCCCGAACAGAGCGACCCAACCATCGTCGAAGGCATGAGCGATAATCAGATTCAAGGCGATGTATGAGTAGGGGGCAGGTTGAAGGTTGAAGGTTGAAGGTTACATGTTGAAGGGTTGTATTGAATCGAGTGAAGATGTCGAATAAAACGATTGTTATCACCGGCGCGACGGGCGCGCTTGGAAGCCTCGTCGCTAAGACGTTTGCAGGCATGGGTCACAACCTTGCCCTGCTCGATATTGACAGGACCAAACTGGATTCCCTCGTCCGCGATCTGGACCTGCCCCCGGAGCGGCTCTTCGCCCAAACCGTTGACCTGCTCGATGAGCGCGCGCTTCAGGACTCCGCCGGAGCGGTTCTTTCCAAATTTGGCAGTATCCACGCCTTGTTCCATCTCGTCGGCGGCTGGGTGGGCGGCAAGACTTTCGCCGACACTTCCGCAGACGACCTGGAGTTCATGGTCAACCAGCACATCCGCACCACGTTCAATTTGTTCAAGACTTTTGAAGAGCCGCTCTCGAAAAACGGCTGGGGACGGGTGATCATCGTCTCCGCTTCCACCGTGCCGCACCCGCCCGGCAGGTCGGGGGTTTACACCGCCGCCAAAGCCGCGCAGGAGAACATGGCGCTCTCACTCGCTGCGGAGTTAAAGGAGGCGAAAGTGACGGCGAACATCATCCAGGTAAAATCCATTGACGTGGAGAACAAAGGCACAGGCACCACGCCAGGCGCAATCGCCGCCACCATGCAGTATCTGTTTTCGGATGAAGCAGGCAAGATCAACGGGGCGAGGATTCCGTTGTATTAAAGACAATGGTCCCTAAAAGGTTTCGAAGACCTTTTAGGGGTTTCTTTTTTTACAGCCCCGCCTGGAATACCAGAAACCAGCCGTTGAATGGATGCTTTATTTGAAGGATTTTCAATTCCCCCAATCGCTGTGCTCCAACGACGGCGTCCATTTTTTCGATCAAATCCTCCTTCTCGGTCTCCGAATGAAATGGGCAGACGAGATTGAGCGTGTCATCCAGAATTTCGGGGTAATAATCAGGGTCAAAAATATTTGATTGAGGCTTTACTTCAATCTCAACTTGATATTTCAAAGTCACAGATGACTTCTTCAATCTTCCAACGCGGCTTAGGACTTTTTGAAACGATACGGCGCTTTTTATCAGCTCTTTTTCTTCTTTGTCAACATCAGTCAGGTTTTCATCGATTATTTGGGAAAACATTTCACTTGACAAATATTCTGCCGAGACGCCTCCGAGGAAACTCTCGTGTATCAGACAAACCTTTTGAAAACCCGCCTTACGACCACGAACAAGGAAATATTTATCTGTAAATATTGGTTCGATAGGAATAGTTATAACAAGTGGGGCAATTCGATAATCTTCATGATCGCTCACAAAAATCATTTCTTTGTCGCAATCCAACCCAGCAAGGCCCAAGCCTTGCTTAAGGAACGATCTCTTATCGAATAGTTCAATCCAAAATGAATATAATGACTCCATAACCCCTCACATCAAAGTCAGTTGAGTTAATTTTTCTTCTTCTCTCACCATTTTTTTATTTGCCTTAAGGGGAAGAGAGTAATTGGAGATAAAAAGCTCATTTCCTTTATCAGCCTTGCCTTGTTTGTAATTGTTCATTCCATACTGCAATTCCCATTCATAAATATTGGCGAATTCAAAATTCTTTCTGATTTCCGGGGAATCGTCATATGTGATCAACCATGAATGGTCGCATTTTTTCATTGCAACAGCAAATTCATCGTGATTGAATTCAGTATGCAGAACGCCATTTTTTCCATATAACTTCGATTTAGCAGCTTTGTAATATGGTGGATCTAAAAAAGTAAAAACGTTCTTTGAACCGCCGAAAAGCATCTCGCGATAATCTACATTAGTTATCTTTACCCCCTCCATAATCTCACCTAATTTAGCCACTCGTTCAATCGAAGAATTTGTAAACCTGCCAACGAAAGCTAGTTGAGAATAACCACCCGCCTCAACCACTCCAGAAAACGTAATTCTGTTCAGAACAAAAAAACGAACAGCACGTTCAAATTCCGATAATTTCCCAACGTCAATTTCGAGTAGTTCATCAAATAATTCCTGCCCATTTAATCTTTCTTTTTTTACCTTTGCCACCTCGCGAGCAAGTTTTTCGGAATCAATCTGTGCCGATTTCCAAAAACAATACAATTCCGAATTTAGATCATTAATCCAATATTTCACTTTTGGAAATTTCTGTTTTAGGTAGATGAAAAAAGAGGCGCCCCCAACAAATGGTTCGCGGTACTCGTCAAACTCCTTTGGTATAAGGAGTTTCATTTGCTGAACGGCGCGGGACTTGCCGCCAGGGTATCTTAGAGGGCTTTTAATCATGCTCTTTTTCGTTTGAGGAAATAAGAATTTCAAGTTTCTGGTTGTGTGCAGCTTCTTGGTTCATCTTTCTTATAATCGCAATCTCTCTGGCTGTACAGGCATTCTTATTGAGGATAAAGAAACTACTCAATTCGCCTTCACTGCACGGCATAGATAAAGCCCCTCTTACTTTCCTTCCGGTTAATTTGAGGCGAGAACGAAACCTAACAGGGGCGAAATTTAATTTAAGTGTGTGTAAGTTAGAATACAGAATCAATTTAAACAAACCATCTTTGACATCAGAAAGGCTTGGCAGGAACCCTCTGGTAGAGTTTTTTGATTCCTGTATCACATAAATATCACCTTCTTGCACAACTTCATCAGCCGTCAGGTAGTATGTTCCACCAAGATAATTTTCTATTTTGAAGGTAGCCTTTACGCCATCCGCCAAATATTCGAAGCTGTGTAATGTTTGAGTTTCGCGAACCGACGCGCCTCTGGAACCGCGAAGTGAAATGTCTTTGAATTTCAAAAAATCCCTCATAATCGTCGCAAGATATTGTTCCTGTATATTTCGATCATGCATTAAGACGCCTGTCTTCCGGGATATCTTTTCATAACTATCCAAGGCGTTTTTGTAAATATCCACAAAACTGTCTTCAATTAGAGTTCTATTCCAGTGCAAGGCGCTTTGCTTATACTGGCTAATTCTTAATATCTGATCGTTGACTATTTTGATATTAAATTCTTGGCTGGTAATTTTATTTTTTGAGGATTGTAAAGGTCTGGTGTTTTTTACTGCACGGTCATAGTAAGCTAAAACTATATAAACATTCAATAGATTCATCCATGACACTGTAGAGTATTGAATCCTATCCAAATCGCCGTCTAAGCCTTCATCTTTCAGCACGGGAATAATTGTTAACCGCATTGGAGAATTAAAAGTGTTGTAAAGTCTTTCAAAGGGATAACTTCGAGTTCTTTTCGGAGACACCCACTTTGAGTAAGCAAATTCGCCATTTGGCATTATTATTTTTCCAGAGGTTCCAACTCTATTGATGTCAAAGCCATTAAAGTCATACTCTGGTAAATTTTCGGCTAGATATGCCCTGTATTGAACATCCTTAATAAATCCCTCAAAACTTAGAGTCATAGATACTTTGTCTCCAGAAATTCGCTGAAAGGCCTTTGTCAACAAATTCTTCAAAAATCGGATTGTTTTTCTCAAATCTCACCTATGGATCAGCAGTATAACAGCACTCTTCCACCCCTCACAACCCGAAGGGATTTTCCGTTATACTCGCGCCCATGCGCAGTCAATTCATCGAGACCAACGGCGTCAAACTCCATGTCGTGACCGACGGACCCGAAGACGGGACGCCGGTCATTTTATTACACGGATTTCCCGAATTCCACTACGGATGGCGCAGGCAGATTCCCGCGCTGGCAGAGGCGGGTTTCCGGGTCATCGTACCGGACCAGCGGGGATACCATCTCTCCGACAAGCCGAAGGGCGTGCGCATGTACAGGGTGGATATTCTGGCGCAGGACGTCATCGGTCTGCTCGATCATTTTGGAATTCAAAAAGCGCGGATCGCAGGACACGATTGGGGCGCGATGATCGCATGGACGCTGGCGCTGAATCACCCCGGGCGGCTGGCGAAACTCGCCATTCTCAATGTGCCTCATCCCGATGTGATAACGCGCTTTGTGCTGGAAAACAGCTGCCAGCGCAGGAAATCCTGGTATGTTTTCTTCTTCCAGATTCCCTTCCTGGTGGAATGGATTCTCCGCCGAAACAACCACCGCAACCTCGCGCGGATGCTGGTCGGTTCGGGGCGCAAAAGCACGTTTACAAAAGCGGATATCGGGGAATACCGCAAAGCCTGGTCCCAGCCCGGCGCGTTGACCGCCATGCTGAACTGGTATCGCGCCATCGTCCGCGGGAGCGTGCGATATGCCTTCCAAAGGAACCGCATCCCTGCGCGGCGGGTGAATGTCCCCGTGTTGATTCTGTGGGGGAAGAACGATGTGGCGCTCAGCCATGAAATGATACAGCCTTCACTGGACTTGTGCGATAACGGCGAAGCCGTCCTGTTCGAGCACGCCACGCATTGGGTTCAGCACGATGAAGCCAGTGAGGTCAACAAACGATTGATCGGGTTTTTGAGGTAATCCATGCCAACTGCCGCCCTCATTCTGCTTTTCCTTTCCGCCTCCATGCACGCGCTGTGGAACTTCCTGCTCAAGAATGCGGAGGAAAAATATATTGCCATGGGCTGGCAAACAATCCTGAGCGGCATCCTCGCCTTGGGGGTGATGTTCTATTCCGGTTTGCCGCCCAGGGAGATGTGGGGGTTTGCCGTCGTCAGCATGCTGCTCGAAGCGATCTATTTCATCCTGCTGTGCATCGCCTACAGCGACCACGATTTCTCGCTGGTATACCCCATTGCGCGCGGAGGCGCTCCCGCCCTGCTGGTGGCATGGACGGCCATCTTTTTGCAGGAAAGGTTGACGACCGGCGGGTACATCGGTCTTGCGATGATCACGATTGGCATGATGGTCATCGGCGCGACGGCTCTTCTGCAAAGCAAAGGGGAAAAACTCCATTTGAAAGGCGTGTTCACCGCGCTGGCGGTGGCGCTGGTCATTTCGCTCTATACCTTCATTGACGGCTTTGCCGTCAGGAACGGACCCGTCCTGCCGTACGGGTTGTCCATGTTCGTGATGGTTCCGTTCGTGACGACGCCCTACATCACCCACCACTACGGCTGGGAGTCGTTCGTTCGGGTATGGAAGACCAACCGCAATTATCTTCTGATGGGCGGCGTGCTGGGACTGGTCGCCTACATGCTGGCGCTGTTTGCCTACACCTTCGCGCCGCTCAGTTATTCGGGCGCGATCCGCGAAGTAAGCGCGGTGATTGGGGCGTTCCTCGGCTGGCGCTTCCTCAATGAGCAGATGGGCGGGGTGCGGGTGGCCGGCTCGGCAATCGTCTTCGCCGGGGTGATGGTGATCGCGATCTTTGGATGAACGGTTTTTAGAGAGGAAACGACACCATGACAGACCAGGTTTTCCCCGAACCGACGGTGGGAGTCTTTATTTTCAACCCGGCAGGCGAGATTCTGCTCTTGAAGAGCCACAAATGGCCCGGCAAATATGTCGTGCCCGGCGGGCATGTGGAGTTGGGCGAGCGCATCGAAGAGGCGGTCGTCCGCGAGGCAAAGGAGGAGACCGGGCTGGACGTGTACGATTTGAAGTTCGTCATGTTTCAGCAGTGCATTTACGACCCTGCCTTTTGGAAACCCCGGCATTTCATCTTCTTCGAGTACGCCTGCCGGGCGGATTCGCTCGAAGTGAGGCTGAACCACGAAGCGCAGGAACATGCCTGGGTCCGGTTGGAGGCGGCTCTTCATCTGCCGTTGGATTCGTACACGCGGACGGTCATCGAGAAAATAATCGCAGGAAATTTGTCATGATTTTCAGTCAGTTTACAGTTACAAAAAACCATTGCATCCCTCCCTAAAAGTGAGTAAGATAGGGTTGCCATGATGTTAATTCTGGCGTTACGTTTTTTGGGCATCCTATTGCCCCTGGTCAGCCTGCCTGACGGGTACCCGCGTACCTGTCAGGCTTTTTTATCTCTCTTCAAGGAGTGAAAATGCAAACACCGTGGGAGTATCGCTACGCACATCGCACACAGAAAATGGGAAGTTCAGTCATCCGTGAACTGTTGAAATTGACCGAACAGCCCGATATCATCTCCTTTGCGGGGGGGCTGCCTGCGCCGGAGGTCTTCCCGGTAAAGGAATTTCAGGAGGCGTGCAATCGCGTTTTGACCGATCACGGCGCGCAGGCGCTGCAATACAGCACCACCGAGGGGTATCGTCCGCTGCGGGAGATGATCGCCCGCCACACCGAACGTTACAGCGTGCATGTGACGCCGGAAAATATCCTGATCACGTCCGGTTCGCAGCAAGCGCTGGATTTCATCGGAAGGCTGTTCATCAACCGCGGCGATTATGTGGTGGTGGAATCGCCCACCTATCTCGGCGCGTTGCAGGCATGGAACGCCTACGGGGCGCAATACATTTCGGTGCGCGCGGACGAGCACGGCATGATCGTGGATGAACTGGAAGCCGCGCTTCGCATCGGACCGAAGTTCATCTACGTCCTCCCGAACTTTCAGAACCCGTCGGGTTCGACCCTCAGCCTCGAGCGGCGCAAAAAACTGGTGGAACTCGCCGATAAATACGGCGTGCCGATCATCGAGGACGACCCGTATGGTCAACTGCGCTACGACGGTGAGCACATCCCCGGCGTGGTGATGCTGGACAGCCAGTACCGCAACGACGACGACGGCGAATACACCGGCAACGTCATCTACCTGAGCACGTTTTCGAAACTGCTCGCGCCGGGTCTGCGCCTGGCGTGGGTGATCGCTCCCACCACTGTCATTCAACGGCTGGTGATGACCAAGCAAGCCGCCGACCTGCACACTTCCTCGTTCAACCAGCAGGTGGCGTACGAAGTGGGCAAGGGCGGTTTCCTCGACGAGCACGTCAAGGTCATCCGCGCCACGTACAAGGAACGCCGCGATGTAATGCTCGAAATGATGGACGAGATGTTCCCGCCTGAAATGCGCTGGACGAGACCGGCGGGCGGCATGTTCCTATGGGGTATGATGCCCGAAGGCGTGGATGCAGCAGAGGTGCTGAAGATCGCCATCGAACGCAAGGTGGCATTCGTGCCGGGGGCGTCTTTCCACCCGAACGGCGGCGGGGCAAATACCATGCGCATTAACTTCTCGTATTCCAACCCGGATACCATCCGTGAAGGAATCACGCGGCTTGGAGCCACGCTGAAGGAAGTGCTGAAGAAGAACGGGTATCATTAGCCCGTGAAAATGCAGCAAACGAAAAGACTTGCCCGCAAAGGCAAGTCTTTTTTATCGTCAATCGTCCCTGGTCTACGGTCCACCATCCACCATCTACTCTTCCACATACGGCACATAATCGGCGCGGGCGATGCCCTGCTTGATGGCGGTCTCCGCCACGGCGCGCGCCACCGCGCGATGAACCTTTTTATCCAGCGGGTTCGGCACCAGTTCGCCGGGCGGCGTCATCCCGGCAATCGTCGTTGCCGCCGCCAACAGCATCTCATGCGTGATGCGCGGGGCGTTTGCATCCACCGCGCCGCGAAAGATGCCGGGGAATCCCAGCACGTTATTCACAGACTTTCCATCCGCCGCGAACGCCGCGCCGCGTTCCATCGCCGTTTCGGGGTCAATCTCCGCATTCGGGTTGGAGAGCGCCAGGATGACCTG
Source organism: Chloroflexota bacterium (assembly GCA_024434165.1). Classification (GTDB taxonomy): domain Bacteria; phylum Chloroflexota; class Anaerolineae; order Anaerolineales; family Villigracilaceae; genus Villigracilis. The sequence goes on from QMIW01000019.1 coordinate 50,027, forward strand.
TCCCTTGCGCACCATCTCCGGCTTGATGAGGTTCGGCGCGCCGGTGGTGGCGATTACGATATCGCACTTCTCCATGATTTCCTTCAAATTGGATTTGACCCCGCCCGCCTTTTGGAATCGTTCCAACGCTTCGGGACTCAGATCCGCGCCGTAGACCGGGTTGCCCGTCAAACGCATCAACATCCGACCGATGGCATGTCCGGCTGCCCCAAGCCCCACCTGCCCGACGACGGCTTTGTTCAAATCCATGCCGGTTTCGCGCGTGGCAACCATCAACGCTGCGGTGGCAACGACCGCCGTGCCGTGCTGGTCATCGTGCATGACGGGAATATCGAGCATGGCTTGCAGGCGCTCCTCGATCCCGAAGCAGCGCGGCGCGGAAATATCCTCCAGTTGAATCGCGGCGAAGGTCGGCGCGATGGCGGCTACCGTGCGGACGATCTCATCCGGGTCTTTGGTGTTCAGCAAAATCGGAATGCCCGAAAGCCCCACGAGCGTTTCCATGAGCATGGCTTTGCCTTCCATCACGGGCATGCCCGCCAGCGGACCGATGTCGCCCAGCCCCAGCACCGCCGTCCCGTCGGTGACGATGGCGACCATGTGGCTGATGCTGGTGTACAGCCGCGCCTGCGAAGGGTCCCTTGCGATGCGCGTGCAGACCTCCGCCACGCCGGGGGTGTAGACGCGCCGCAGGGTGGTCAGCGATTCGATGGGATAGCGCGAACGGATGGCGATCTTGCCCTTCTGGTGCAGTTCCAGTACCTCGTCGCGCACTTCAAGGATCTTCGTTCCTTCGTTGTTTTCCATGGCCGCCAGCACGGCGGCAAGACTTTGTTCATCTTCGGCAGCGATGGTGATGTCGCGCACCACATGCCGGGAGGTTTCGGTCAATAAAACGATACTGCCGGTATTCCCGCCCGCTTCGGCGATGGCGGTCAACAGCCGCGCCAGCACGCCCTTTTTCTGTGAATTACGCACACGTACGATTCGGATGATCTTTCGTTCCCAGGCCATGGTGTCTCCTTTTGTTCACATCCATTTTAATGCGAATACCGCGAAAAGGTTTCGCGGCATTCGTCTCTGCTTCGAGGTTGTAGGGGGTTACTTCAACAGGTCCGGCAGTTCGGCAAAATTCCGAATGACGGCGCACTCAACATCCGGGAAGAGCCGGCTTGGGTCGTAGAGCACAGGCACAAGTCCGGCGCGAAGCGAACCGACGATGTCGGCAAAGTAATTGTCGCCGACGTACATCGTCTCGGGGGCGGATGTCCCCGCGCGCTCCAAAGCGTGTTCGAAGATGCGCGTCTCCGGTTTGAAGGCTCCCACTTCGCCGCCCGCCAGCGAAAAATGGAAGAATGAATCGAGGCTCAGGGTTTTCAATTCCTCGTGGACGGGTTCATCGCGATTGGTCACGATACCGAGGATGTACCCCGCCTCCCTGAGTTTGGCGAGGATGAACGGCGCCTCTTCGGGGACGTACACTTCGGGTTTGTAGTTCTCGCCCATGTAGGCAGATACTTTGGGCGCCAGTTCGGCGGCGCGGGTTTGATGAAGCCCCAGCGCCACCATGCGCCGTTTTGAAAAATTGATCCAGAACCCGGCGGAGTCATCCTTGAAGGTTTTGCTGTCCTCCTGAATTTCCGGCGAACTCGCAAAGTAGTAATGTTCCCAATGCGCCGCACGGATTTTGTCCTCCTCGGAAAAATCCACGTTGATGCTTTTGAGGTAATCCAGAAAAACTTCGTCACCGGTGGGGATGTGGTGACGAAGTGTGCCATCCAGGTCGAACAGGATTGCCTTGATTTGATTTGAATTCATATATCAACCGCCGATATGCGACATTTCCACTTTGGGAAGGGGGATGGTGTTTTCGGAACGAATCTCGGAATAACGGTCGGCGCGGCTGCCCCAGACTTTTGCGATCCCGGCGGAGAGTTCCTCGTCCGTCGCGCCGCCGCGCAGGAGGGATTTAAAGTCGTGTCCCTTGATGGAAAAGAGGCAGGTGTAGAGTTTACCCTCCGCGGAAAGGCGCGCGCGGTTGCAATCGCGGCAGAACGCCTGTGTGACCGAAGCAATGACGCCGATCTCTCCGCCGCCGTCCTTGTAACGCCAGCGTTCCGCCACTTCGCCGCGATAGTTCGGGTCCAGCGGTTCGAGCGGCATTTCTTCATGGATGATTTGGATGATCTCCTTTGCAGGGACGACATCGTCCATGCGCCAGCCGTTGGTGTGACCCACGTCCATATATTCGATGAAGCGCAGGATGTGACCTTTCTCGCGGAAGAAACGCGCCATCGGCAGGATGCTGGTTTCGTTGACGCCGCGTTTGACCACCATGTTGACCTTGATGGGCGCAAGCCCAACCGCAGCGGCGGCGTCCATGCCTTCGAGCACTTTTTCCACGGGGAAGTCCACGTCGTTCATCGCCTTGAAGACGGCGTTATCGAGCGAGTCCAGGCTGACGGTGACGCGCTTCAACCCGGCGTCCTTGAGTTCCTGCGCGAAACGCGGCAGGAGCGCGCCGTTGGTGGTCATGGTCAGATCGAGGTCGGGAATGGACGACAGCATCGAGATCAACAGCGGCAAATCCTTGCGCACCAGCGGCTCGCCGCCCGTCAGGCGGATCTTCCGAACGCCGTGCGCGGCAAAGATGCGCGCCAGCCGCGTGATCTCTTCGAATGTCAGAATCTCCTCGCGGCGCAGGAATTGATAACCGGGACCGAAGACTTCCTTTGGCATGCAGTACACGCAGCGGAAGTTACAGCGGTCTGTGACCGAAATTCGCAGGTCGCGCAGGGGGCGGTTGAGGGTATCCAATAGAGGCATGGGAATGCTCCGTATCCTAAAACATCAAGCGGGCATGTTGTGCTGTCCAAAAAAGCCGCAGCGTACCGGGCATTATACCCGTCACAACGGCAAATTGCGCTTTGATTCGCATGATCATGTATTTCCATAATAAAAACTTCATTAGACCTCTTGTAAAGTAGTCGGTCATAAGTTTTTAGAAAACAAATTCCTGCTCATGCCGCCGTCCTCGGCGGCGGGGACGCCGCCGGGAGCGTATTTTTGTAAAATTTA
>QMIW01000116.1 GCA_024434165.1 Chloroflexota bacterium
GAAAAGGGCGTTTTAGAGGCTTGAGCCGGATGAGATCGAAAGACTCACGTCCGGTTCTTAGGGGGCTGGGAGACAGTAATGTCTCCTGGCTACCCGGCGGCTGATACCAGGAAAAACCGCCTTGTCCGTGTGCGTGTGACCAAGCATCTTCCCCAGGGTCTTTCCGTCGTTTTGGATGACGGTCAGCGGGGGATTATCCGCACGCGCGAAATCGCCTGGAAGGACGAGGACGCCGTCAATTGGAGGACTGACTTCCCGGTCGGGTGGGAGGGCTTTGCGTTTTCCATCCCGACGAAAAAGGGAGAGACCCGCGAGTTCAGTCTGAGGCTGGCAGAGAACGACCCCTGGGACGATTTCTTCGAGGAGTGGGACAAATCGGAGATTTTCGAGGGAATGGTCACGAGTGTTTACGAGTACGGCGCATTTGTCGAGATCGAGCCGGGCATCACGGGCTTACTGCATAAATCCCAATTGCCGCCGAAACTGCAATCGTCCATTCTAGATCTGTTCTGGTACGGCGACAGGGCGCTGGTGGTCATCCGCGAGGTGGACCATGAACTGCGGCAGATCGGCTTGAGCCTCGCCCCCGCAGGGAAAACCTCCGGGGAGGAAATGCCAACTGGACGGAGCCAGCTCATCGTCCCGGATGAGGCGGGCAGGGGGATGGGACAAATCCTGAAGATGAAGATTCCCCGCAGGCACATCCTCGTTGTCGAAGATGAGGCATCCCAATCCAAAGCGGTTTGCGGCTGGCTGAGGGAGATGGGTCAGAGCGTGGATGCGGTTGATAACGCGGAGGATGCGATTGACTTCCTGGCAAGAACCCTGCCTGATATTGCCCTGGTGGATGTGGGCTTGCCGACCATGAGCGGGACCGACCTGACCCGTTTTATTCTCCAAAATCATCCCCAGGTGCAGGTGGTCAATGCGACGGATTGGGCGCGCGCAAACGATATCAGCGATACGCTCGATGAGCTGCAGGCGATGGGGGGAAAACTTCTCTACAAACCCCTGCTCCCGGAGGACCTTGCCGCCTGTCTTTTGTACGAGCAGGATAAGCGGGGCATTCAACCCAGGCGAAATGAAGACAAACCGTTCATCCCTAAAAACCCGGCGCACGACCCCGGCAAGGCGATTCACGCCCTGCTCGCGGCGTGCAAAAAACGCCTGGGCATCGAGCAGGTATTTCTGTTCTCGCTCGATCCGTCGTATCGCAGAATTCACATTGTGGAGCGCGCGGGCGACGGCATGGTCAACAAGAACGCCATCGCGCAATTGATTTACAGCCCCGTGCGCGACGCGGCGGAAGACCGCGAGGCGATTGTCCTGAACGAGATCGGGGAAAAGGAGCGCAAGCGGTTTCAGTATTTGCTTGAGTTCCTGCCTTCCACGGTCTCCTGCATGGGCGTTCCCGTTCCAACCCAGTCGGCGGTGAAGTATGCCTTGTTTGCCACCGACCGCCGCCCGAAACAGTTCAGCGAGGAAAGGCAGTTGTACATGGAAGGGCTGGCGCTCGCCGTCGGCGCCGCATTGGACCAAAGCACGCTCAGGGAGCGCTCGACGCTGATGCAGAGGTCTGCGTTGATCGGGAATCTCGCCAGCGGAATGATTCATGAAATCAACAACCTGATCGCGCCGCTTCAGATCGGCTCGGACACGCTGCGAAGAAACCTGGAGCGCCTTGAAAAACATGCGGATGAGGCAGCCTACGCAAAGGTCAGGAACGAGATCGCGGGCATGGAACAGGATATTCGCCAGATGGCTGGAACGGTGAACGCGTTCGGCAACATTGCCAAGAACCCCCAGGTGGAGGTCGTGCGGGTTGACGAGATCATCAACAATACCCTGCTGTTGCTGCGGGAGATGAGCAAACGAACGCGCGTGATCCTGACATTCAACCCGCCGGAAAACCTTGTGCTGGTTCGAAATCGGGCTGTATTCCTGGAGCAGATCGTTTTGAACGTGGCGTTGAACGCCATCCAGCAGATCGGCGAACACCGCCCCGAAGGCGGCGGGCGCATCCGAATTGACATGGAAGTGGTCCGCGATGCCCAGGGAAATGATACCTGCCGCATCCTCATCAGCGACAACGGTCCGGGAATCCATGCGACGCTGTGGGAGAAGGTGTTCGAAATGGGCTTCTCCACCCGCCGGGATGGAAGCGGAATCGGATTGTTCGTTTCACGCAGTTTGATGGAGGAGATCGGCGGCAGGATTTACGTTGCAAACAGTCACATCCTGCACGGTACGGTCTTTGCTTTGGAATTCCCAATTCAGATATGAAGGTAATCCATGAACCGTTTGTTAATCCTCGACGATAACCGGCGTTTTGCAGACGCGCTGAAGGATAACATCGCCGACTTCGACGGCTACGAAACCGAATTCGTCGAAGTCACCTACACGCCAACGGAAGCCATCGAGCTTGCCCGCCGGGCGGCGGAAAACCAGCAGCCGTTTACGGTCTTTTTGATTGACCAGAATCTGGACGCGGACATGGACGGCATCCAGACGATGAAGGAGCTGCTTGCCATCCGGTCCGAGGCGGATGCGATCATTCTCACCGGCTTCGAGACCCCGCAGGACGGTATGCGCGCCTATGAAGAAGGCGCTTCCCGTTACCTGCCCAAGCCCTTCGAGCCGAAGGAACTGGCGTTCATCCTGAAGGACCTTTCGCGTTCCAGAAAGGTCAGGCTGGAGGAGGCGCGCCAGAGACGGCGGTTCCAGGTGGCGGCAAGAATCGCGGAAGCGGTGGGCGCAAGCCTCAACCTCGAAACCACCATGGATGCGGTACTGGAAACCTTGTATGAGACGTTCGAAAAAACAAAATTATGCGTCCTGCTGTACGACAAGCGCGAAAAAGCGCTGCGATTTGCCCCCGCAACCTTGAAATATTACGAAATTCAAAACCCCGACTATCTTCAACAGGATACGTTCCCGCTGGACCGGGAAACCATTGCCTGCCGTGTGGCAAGGCAGACCTTGAAAACCAGGGAAATGAAATGTGAAAATGTGGGAAACGTGGCGGAAGACGCCGATTATGCGAACCTCAATCCCAGCACGAAATCGGAATGCTGTGTCGGGCTGCTAAATTCCAAAAGCGAATTGCTCGGCGTCCTGGCGCTGGAACGGGAATGGCTTAACGGCTTCGGAGAGGATGACCTGGACCTGATAAAAATGGCGGCGCAGCATATCAGCATTGCCATCGAGCGCGCCCAGCAGAGCGAAGATTTGGAATACAATTCAACGGTCGCCATGCGAACCTCATGGGTCGCCGCTCTTACTCATGATATCGGAAACATGGTGGGAAACATTCTTAATTGGGCGTATTTTATACGAAAGCTTGCCCCCGAAAACCCCCAAATACAGGAATACGCAAAAAAGATCGAGGAAAATATCGTCCAACTTTCAGCGTCGAACCCATGGATCAATCAGCCGCCTACAGTGGTTGAAATTGACCAAATGCTGGAATCGACCCTGAACCAGATGACATCACTTAGAAACATTGAGGTCATATTTCAATTGAGCGCGCCAGAAGTCAAAGTTAAGATAAGAACCGTTCAATTTCAACACGTCTTGAAACACCTGGTCAACAATGCTTCTCAGGCAATGCTGGAACAGGATGAGAAAAAAATCTATGTATCCACCTGGCTATCGGACGACAATCAAGTCAGCATCTTGTTTAGGGACTCTGGCAAGGGTCTCAGCGAAGAGCAGCATCGTTCAGCCTTTCGCAGGAGATTTTCCACCAAAGAAACCGGCGGGTATGGGCTGTTATTCGTCCGCCAGATGATTGAGGAGATGAATGGCGAAATCGCATTGCTGCGTTATAGGGAAGGAGAAGGGGCAAACTTCCTAATTCATCTGCCTGTCGCCGAATCCGCACCCCTCCAAGGCGGTTAATATGTACTACGACTTCACAAATCCCTCAAAATCCAAACCCCGAGTCTTGATCGTCGAGAATGACCCGAAAGCGCGGGTGGATTATCAAACCCTGCTCATGTATTGGGATTATGAACCCGTGCTTGCCATGGGGACGGGGGGATCATTAATTGAGGATGCGAAACGAAAAGCAAAGGAATACCGTTGTGCACTCGCCCTGATAGATCTTCGCTTAACGGACGACTACAATGACAAAGATACGAGCGGGCTAAAACTTGCCGAACAAATGCCGGAAGCAATTCGCCCTATCATTCTAAGCGGGCATGCGGACCCCGAAATTCTTATCGCATTGCTGCAAAAACGCGTGGACATAATTTTTATCAAAAAAGATACTGACCGGGATTCCTTCCAGGGGCTGGTTGACACGGAGGCAGCAAAGGTAACCGCATCAAAAAGGGGGTTGGTTTTCGAGAATCCAGAAATATTGATGGGAATTGCTTCGTCCCCCCTAGTAGAGCAAGCGGGCAATTATCCCGACCAAATTGCGGATATTTTTGCAAGATTATTCCCAAAAGCAAAACGTCTCAGGCTCGAGAAGTTGGAAATTCGCCCGGCGTCATCCATCATCTCCACAATACCACGTCCCAATTCCGCTGTCATAAAGGTATATGAAGACAGTTATGAGCCGGTCGTCGTAAAACTTGCGCGGGCAGAGAAGATTCGAATAGAAGCCGACAGGTACAATACGCACATTCACATGAGGTTGACGGGAGGGTTTACAGCCCGCATGGAACGCAGCACTGCCCTGTGGGACATCGGCGGCGCTTCTTATTCTTTTGTAGACAAATTCGATGTGAAACCTTTTTCCAGTTTTTACGAGGAAAATCCAATCCCTGCGATCACGGAATGTTTATCGTCTTTTTTTGAAGGCGTTTGGAAAAAACATTATGACAACGCCAAGGTGGCGACAAATGTTTCGTTATTTCAACTATATTCGCAGGTTTGGGGCGATTGGTACGGGAAAAAGGTAAAAGAGACAACATCTAAAATTAATTCCCCCACCGCATCACAATTGGATATCCCAGAACCGATTTGCTGGATCGGAGAAAAGATTGCAGAGGCTGATCGCGATCTCAGCATGATGGACGCAACCCGTCTCGCAATTACTCATGGCGACTTGCATGGAGATAACCTGCTAGTAGACAATAAAAGAAACGTCTGGGTGATTGATTTCGAACGATGCGGAGAGGGGCATGCTTTACAGGATTTCATCGAGTTGGAATCGGACATATACAACCGGCTCGAGGAACATCATTACAATAACATCGCTTTTCTTAGGATGTATCTTGCAATACTGAAGGAAAAGCAGATCGCGAGTCTCATGGTGGATGCCTCTATCACAGATGATGTCCGTCTCAACAAAGCGATTGCAACGGTGGCGTTTTTACGCTCCCTCGCTGTCAAACTTACAAATATCACAGATGCACGCGAATACCTTTTGGGACTGCTTTTCAATGCTGTATTTCGCGCTGCACTTGTTCAAAAAATTGATTCGCAAAAAAGTCGTCGTTCCTTGCTGCTTGCCGGTCTTATCTGCCACCGCCTCGATCACTGGGATGAACCCTGGCCCCCCGAAAACTGGAATCTTTTGTAAACCATTGGAGAAAACATGAGTACAGCCCCCTCGCACTATCGGGAAGAAGTCTTAAAGCCGTTTTTCAACTATGTAAAAAGCGGCGAGTCGTTCTATCTGATCGGCGCGCCCAGCGCCGGGAAAACCCGCCTGGTGGATTTCGTCATGGGCGACGACCCCGATGCTGCATGGGCAGGCGAAGATTATGACCGCGACTGGGTCAAGAAGAAATACCTCGGCGACGAGGTTGCCTCAAAAATCTGGCTGGTGCGCGTGGATATGAACAACATGCAATACGACACCGACTGGAGGTTTCAATTTTACGAACTGCTCCTTAACAGCATCCTGCTGGCGTGCAACCGCAATGGTTCGATGGAAAAAATCGAAGACGTGAAGCAGGAACTGGCAGGGCTGGATTCCCAGATCATCCAAAGCAAGGATGCGCTCATGGCGCATCGGTTTTTCGGGATGGCGGTCAACATGCTCTGCCATCTGTACGGCATCCGCCTTTGCTTTCTCTTCGACGAGTTCGACGACACCTATCGCATCGCCATGCCCCGTGAGACGTTCGCCCAGCTGCGAGCCATCCGCGATGCGAATAAATACCGGCTCTCGTACGTGCTGTTCCTGCGGAGCCTGCCCGAAAGATTGCGCGACCCAAAGGAGAATGAGGGCTTTTTCGAGTTGATCTCCCGCAACATGCTGGGACTTGGTCCCTATACCCGGCAGGATACGCTTCATATCATCGGTCAGTTGGAGAAGCGCCGCGAACATACGCTTCCCAGGGAACATCGGGAGTGGATTTACACGCTCAGCGGGGGGCATCCCGGATTGATCCAGGCGCTGTTCACCATCCTGAAGGAATATCCCGCCGCCGCTTCAAAACTGGACGATGTGGATTGGTTCGCCCGTCAGGAAGCGGTGCGCGAAGAATTCAGAAAACTCCTGGAGGGTTTATCCGAGGAGGAGCAGGCGGCGCTGCGAAGCCTGGCAAATGGCGATAAAAGCTCCGTCACCCCCGCAATCGGAAAACAAATTTATGCCAAGGGTTTGATCAAACCGACAAGCGATCACGTCCAGTTTTTCAGCCCCATGTTCGGATATTGGTTGAGATAACGAGAATTTTTCAAAACGCCCATCTTCCCTTCTTGACGGGAGGATGGGCGGGTATGTTAAAAAAGAAAACGCTGTCTTGCATTCCTGCATCAACAGCGTGTCATTAAAGAGAAAAGCCCCTTGGCAATGACCTACTCTCCCAGGAGGTCGCCCTCCAAGTACCATCAGCGCTGACGTGCTTAACTGCCGGGTTCGGGATGGGACCGGGTGTACCCACGTCGCTCAAATCACCAAGGGACAATTTCACAGATGAATTGTCCTGAACAACAATTGAATGTAGTATCTCGGAAAAGTACCAAGTTCTCCGCACCACAGGAGGAAGCCCTCGACCATTAGTACAGTTTAGCTGAACACATTACTGTGCTTACACACACTGCCTATATACCAGGTAGTCTACCTGGGGTCTTACTCCCTTACGGGAATACAGGGATCTAATCTTAGGGCGAGTTTCCCACTTAGATGCTTTCAGCGG
>QMIW01000020.1 GCA_024434165.1 Chloroflexota bacterium
AGTTGCCACCTTCCAATAGATTTTCTAGGTTCCCCGCCCAAAGCCCTCACCCTGCCCTCTCCCATCGGGAGAGGGGGAAGTCATCCCAGAATATATAACTTTATTTGGGGTGAGGGAAGCCTCTTGAAACCAAGGCAGCAACTCGGGTTAATCATTATAAATCTTCATACCTAACAAATTTGCAAATCGCCTTGCAGCATTGATAACTGAACGTGAAATATAATTCAATGGATGAGCGGAAAGCAGTCCAGCATCCAGCACGCTTCACAATTGACCGCCAACAGCCTGCGGACGGTGGCAAAGACCATCTCCGCACACCAGCTTTCGCGCCTCTCCCTGCCGGAGGTGGAAGCCGTAGTGCAGCTGGTTTCGCGCATCCTGCCGGCTGGAAACGTGCCCGGTATGATCCTGAGCGGTTTGGCGCGCCTGCCCGGACGGCGCATCCCCGCCCAGAAACTACAGCAGGACGTAAACGCTCTCTTCAGCGGCGTGGAGCAGATCCTCGACCAGGCGGTATATGGCGCGTTCTTTGCAGGACCCGCCGCGATCCTGTGGGGCTACCAAAACCTGCTCAAACTGGCGGGCAAAGACCCTGAAACTGCTTTCCCCGAGGGCGCATGGCAGTTCTATGTGGATTATGCGTTGCGTGAAGATACTGCCCGCCACACGAACGAAACGCACGGCTTCGATACCGTCCTCAAACAGCATCACATCCAACTCGATAAAACCGACCGGCTGACGGCGTGGTTCATGGCTTCCGTCACCTGTCTTCATCAATATCCCGCCCTGCTTGAAAACGAATGGCGCGAGCGCGTTTCCATTTCCCTGCTGGAGGATGCGCTTCGCTCCGCCGGGGTTGATAACTGGCGCGCCAAGCGAATCCACCGCGAGTGGGAGTTGATCCGCCCTTACCGCCGCGATGAAGACGGAGCGTTGTACGATTACCCGACCTACCGCCGCCGCAAGTTCGAGCGGTTTCTGGAAAGCAAATTGCAAGATGTGCCCGAGGCAGTCCGCAAGGATTGGGAGGCGCGGCGGGAACAGGCGCGTCAGCAGGATTTGAGCGCGTACCAGCGCCAGATGTCCATTTTGGCGTATTTGGAACCGGGTCCGTACGGCGAGACGCGCGTGCCGATCAACCTGAGCGATGCCAAGATCGGCATCATCCACAACGACGGGTATTACCTTCTGCCGGTCTGCGACGAAGGAACCTCGAAGCCGCTGGACGTTCTCGCCGCACGCGAACAGATCGAGGCATTGCTTTCCTCGCCGCTTTCAACGCCTTCGCAGATTTCCTCGCTGGCGAGAGTCAAACGGTCTGCGCTGGCTGGCTTGCGCTCGAAACTGAATCCGATGCTGGTAAACGACCTGGACAACCTGAAGTTTGCCCCGATTTTGATCTCCACCAACCTGCGCTCGCGGGCGCTGCCGCTCTCTGACCTGCGGCAGGCGGAACGCGGGGTCGGCTCGCACGCGCTGACGATCTTCGACACCGGCGAGACGATGATCTTCGACCAGTCGCACATCTTCTTCGACGGCGCGTGGGGCACGGCGCTTTCCGAAATCATGACCAACGAAGCGCTTTCATGGGCGCGTTACCTGAGCCTGCTGCCTGCCTCCCCCACCCCATCGCGGACGAGGCTCTACACTTCCCTCACATTGCAGCTCAACGCGGCAGACCTGGAACTGGTGCGGCAGGCGCCGCATGTGATGCCGGAGGCGGGAGCGGAGACCAGCAAACTGGATTTGAAAGCCTGTCTGGCGCTTCGTAAAAGTTTCAAGCAAAGAAACGACCTGATCGAGGTGACCATCAACGACCTGCTGGTTTTGTACCGCGCCATCCATGCCGCAACGTACACGCCCTCGCCGGAACTGTTGAACGAAATTCACCGCCTTGCAGCGACCAAGCCCGACATCGCCGCCAGCCTCAGGCAGGTGGTGGAGGAAGCCAGCCGCACGAATCCCGCCATCCTCATCCCGATGGATGCGAGCCTCAAATCGCCGCGCGACCGCGTCTACCCGCTGAACGTGGAAGTGCCGCTTCACGACCTGGATATTCTCGGTCTTCATGCGCGCACGCTCAAGGTCCTCGATGCGTACGAATCCGCTTCGGGCGTGGACCGGTCGGATTTGTTCGCGGGATTCAACCAGTTGCAGAAAATCTATCTCGCCACGCTCGCCGGGTTTGGAACCTTTCTGAGGCGCGCCAAGGAAATGGCGGCGCAGGGACAAAGCCCCGCCTCCGGCGCGATCAAACTGCTCGCACACCTGCCCGCGCCCGTCCAGCGCCTGCTGGATAAAATCCCCGAACGCTTCGAGGTCTTGAACAACCTCATCAAGGGGCGGGAAGTGTTCTCCAATGTCGGCGCTGTCGCCCCGTCCAGCACGCTGACGCGCTTCATGACCGCCAAGGACGACAACACCCAGAAGCAGCTCGCCTGGGGCATCCTCACCGATGCGAAGTCCGTCCTGCGCATTCACCTGCGGGACTTTCGCCCGCACGTGCAGACGTTGATCTCCATCGGGCGCAAAGACCTTGCCAGCCTGATCGCGCAGGATTACCTCGACGCCTACGCCAACGGCTTCAACCGTTATGTGCGCGACCTTTCCCGTATTACAATTGCACGGCGAGAATCCATGACCAGACCCAAACCAGGCAAAAGGCTTTTCAATAGATGAAAGATCCATTGATCGGATCGCAACTGGCAAACTTTCGCGTGGAGCGCCTGCTTGGGCAGGGCGGCATGGCTTCCGTTTACTTCGGGCAGGATATCAAACTGCACCGCCCGGTCGCCATCAAAGTATTGGATAAGCGCTACAAGAACCATCCCGCCTACGCCGCCCGGTTCGTCAACGAAGCGCGCATGATGGCAAAGTGGCACCACGAAAACATCATCCAAATCTATTACGCCGACGACGAGCAGGGCTTCCCATATTATGTGATGGAGTACGTGGATGGGCACGACCTGGCGGAGATCATTACGCTCTACCAGGAAGAGGGCAAACTGATGCCCATCACCGAAGTGCTCCGCATCGGCAGCGCCGTAGCCAGCGCGCTGGATTACGCCCACCGGCACGGCGTGGTGCACCGCGACGTAAAACCCTCCAACATCCTGATCTCCAACGATGGGCGCGTGCTGCTCGGCGATTTTGGCATGGCGCTCGAAGTGCGCGACGGCTCGCAGGGGAACATCTTCGGTTCGCCCCACTACATTTCGCCGGAGCAAGCCCGCCGGTCCGCCGATGCGAGCGCGCAGTCCGACATCTACTCGCTCGGCGTCATCCTCTTTGAAATCCTGACGGGCGCGCTGCCCTTCAACGCCGGAGACCCAACCGACATCGCCCTCATGCACATTTCGCAGCCGCCGCCCCCGCCGCGCAGCATCAACCCAGACCTGAGTCCCGCCGTCGAGGCGGTCATCCTCAAAGCCCTGCAAAAAGACCCGCGCGAGCGTTACCAGACCGGCGCAAAATTGTTTTCCGCGCTGGAAGATGCCTTCAAGACAACCGGCTCATCCAAGATGCCCAGCCTGCCGCCGCTGCCCGTCGGCGTGCCGACCATCCGCCGCAGCGACCTTTCCATCGAACAAATCTCGAAGCGCCCCGCCCCCAAAAAAGCGGCAGCGCCCCAAAAGCCAATCGTCAAAAACCCCGCCACCGTTCGGACCATTCGAGCCAAACGCAATTTCTGGCTGCCAGCCATCCTGTTGATTGCACTGCTGGGAATCGGGGGCTTTTTCTTCGTAAACGGCGGATTCGACCCATCCGCCTTTTTCCCCGCCCTGGCAGCGACCTCCACGCCTCCCGCCGCGACGGAAGCGGGTTCACCCACCCAAACCTTGACTGCCCCTGCGCCTTCTCCCACCGCCGCCCCGACGATGATAGCGGCAACAGAAACCGCTGTGTTCCCCATCGCCCCGACATCCACACAGCCGGCAGAGACCGAAACCGCAACGCCCACCCTCGAGCCCTCCCCCACCGTCGCTGCCGCTCCGACCATAAAATACCCGGACGGCAATCATTACTCGCTGTTCTACAACGAGACCAGTTTCTTCATGCTCAACCGCGCCTATGCGCGCCGGAGTATTTCCGGCTTTGTCTTCCAGCGGCTCGATAACGAAGGCATCCCAATGGACGACATTTTTCAGGGTTATCTCTGGGCAACCCCAACCCTGGATTATCTTCCGCGCAACTTCTGCGTGAACATCACCATCTACGGCGACCAGGACCCGCCCTATCTCAACCCCTCCGGCTGTTTCGGCGGAATCGTCAGCACCATCCAGCCGCGCTTCGACAGACCCGGCGAACTGCTCTTCTGGACTCCGAAGGAAGGGTCCAGCCAGTTTCGCGTGTTGTGGCTGGACGAGGAAGTGGCGCGCTGCGACATCGCCAGCCTGCAATGCGAGGTCTTTATTCCGTAGGCGCACAAAGGATGCTTTTTGGCTTTTTCCCTTTGCACCCCTTTGTTTCCTGGGTGGTTTAAAAAAGCGGTAGACCCATTAATCGAAAATTCATCCTTGACACATCTCATTCGGGGGGTGTAAACTCTGACCGCTGAACGAAAATCCTACAAAGAAAGGAGCGCACTCTTGATGAGCAACACAATCTACTTCATCCTCCCTCCCGCTGCAGTTGGAAAATTGCCTTCTCGGAGTGCGTCTGTTGACCGAACCTAGGTCATCTTTTCTGTCCCTTATTGATTTTGGGCTGTGGCGCACGCGCCGCAGCCTTTTTGTTTTCCCTTACCCCCTGCCCCTCTCCCATGCTTCGCGGGGAGAGGGGGGAGAAGTTTCAAATGAACTCATCAACAACCACCTCTCAATACTTCGACTTCCGCAATGCGCTGCACAAGAACCGCCTCGCCGGTTTGTGGCGCATGATGACGGACTTCCGCGTTTCGTATATCGCGGCGACGATTTCGCTTGCCGTCTCCGCGCTGGCAAAGACCTCTGTGTATCTTCTTCTGCGCTTTTTTGCAGACGACGTGCTGGAACAGGGCAAAACGCTCGGCGCCACGATGACCCAGACCTTTCTGTGGATCGGGCTGGGATTCATCCTGCTCGCCTTTATCGAAGGCGGCGGCGCGTTCCTTTCGGGACGTTTAGCCGCCTACACCGCCGAAGGCATCACCCGACGATTGAGAGATTTCCTCTTCGACCACATCCAGCGGTTGAGTTTCTCATACCACAGCCAGACGCCGACAGGCGACCTGATCGAGCGCGTCACTTCGGATGTGGACGCCCTGCGCCGATTCTTCTCGGAGCAAGCCATCGGCGTCGGCAGAATCGTATTGCTCTTCTTCATCAACTGGGCGGCGATTCTCTACATCAACACCAAACTGGGATGGATTTCCGTCGTCACCATGCCGTTGATTCTGTGGGTTTCGTTGTGGTTCTTCAAAAGAGTGACCAAAGCCTACGAAGACTACCAGGCGCAGGAAGCGGTGCTTTCCACTACCTTGCAGGAAAACCTGACCGGCGTGCGCGTGGTCAAAGCCTTTGCCCGGCAGGATTACGAGATGAAGAAATTCGAGAAGGATAACTGGCTGAAATACATCAAAGGCAAATTCCTGCTGTTGATGCACTCGCTGTTCTGGCCCCTCTCGGATATCGTCCTCGGCGGGCAGATGCTGTTCGGTTTCATCTACGCCGCCTTTATGGCGATCAATGGTGAAATTTCTGTCGGCGACTTTGTGGCTTATACCGGCTTGCTCATCTGGCTGATCTTCCCAATCCGCAACCTGGGGCGCGTGATCGTGCAGGCTTCGACCGGTATGGTCTCGTATCAGCGCCTGATGGACATCGTCAAACAGGAGCGTGAGGATCTGCTGGGGGGCAGAGTCCAGCCGGCGGGTGCGGTGCGGGGCGAGATCGAATTCCGAAACGTCTCGTTCATCTATTCGGATGGAACGCATCATGTCATCAAGGATATTTCGTTCCACATCCAGCCGGGGCAGTCCATTGCCCTGCTCGGTTCGACGGGATCGGGCAAGACCTCGCTGGTGAACCTGCTGCCGCGCTTCCACGATTACACGAGCGGGCAGATCCTGCTCGACGGAATCGAACTGCGCGATTACCCGCGCAAGTACCTGCGCGAGCAGATCGGCATCGTGCAGCAGGAGCCGTTCCTGTTCAGCCGTTCGATCCGCGAGAATATTTTGTATGGTGTTGGAAGAAGCGTGACGCAGGAAGAGATCGAAGCCGCTGCGAAAGCCGCCGCCATCCACGACGTGATCATCGCATTCCCCGACGGATACAACACCATCGTCGGCGAGAAAGGCGTGACGCTCTCCGGCGGGCAGAAACAGCGCGTGACGATCGCGCGGACGATCCTCAAGAACCCGAAGATCCTCATCCTCGACGACTCGACCTCGGCGGTGGACACGGAGACCGAAGCAGCGATCCGCCAGGCGCTGGACGACCTGATGGAAAATCGCACGACCTTCATCATCGCACACCGGATTCAATCCGTGATGAAAGCGGATCAGATCCTGGTGCTGGATAAGGGTCAGGTCGTGCAGCACGGAACGCATGAAGAACTCGTCAGCCAGTATGGGAGTATGTACCGCAAGGTGTATGACATCCAGACGAGGATCGATGAAGAGTTGGAAATGGAAATTTCGCGCGCCAACTAACGGAGTAACGAAATGAACAATACACAAGACAACCTCAGTGAATATTCCGACCCAAGAATGTACGACTCAGAAAATTACGATTTCGAACCTGACGGTCCATTCATTCTTGATCTCGCTAAACAACTCGAAGGCAGCGTGCTCGAACTTGGCTGTGGAACAGGGCGTCTGACCATCCCGCTGGCTCAGCATGGAGTGAACATCACCGGGCTCGATGTCGTTCCCGGCATGATCGAGTTTGCAAAGCAAAAGTCTGGCGATATGCCAATCAACTGGATCGAGGCGGATGTTCGTGATTTTCACCTGGGCCGGAAATTCAGCTTGATCTTCGAAGCCGGCAGCGTTTTTCACCATATGCTCACCCGTCAGGATCAGGAAGCCTATCTGGCGCGAGTTCGGGAACATCTCGAAGATGACGGAAGACTTGAGGTTAACATCCTTTTTCCGAAATCGAAATACCTTGTCAGTGGAAGCGAGGAAGAGGAATGGTTTACAACGCAACATCCTGATGGGTATGAAGTCAGGGTTTCTGGCATAGACATATATGATGACCTTCGACAGGTCAAAACAGAGACCGCCTACCGCCGCTGGCAGGATGCGAACGGAAAAGAAATGCAACTGGTTGCTCCGTTATCCTTGCGCTATGTATTTCCGCAGGAGATGGAGGCGCTCATATACTATAACGGGTTCGAAATTGTAGATCGGTATGGCGATTTCGATAAACAACCTGTGACGAATGAGAGCAGACAAATAATTTATGTTTTTCGGAAACGCGCGAATTTCACAACGCAATAGCAAGTGCGCGGGTCCGAGACTGTTGCTCCAGTAGAGCGACATGCAACGGAGATTTATTATGAGCGAAGAACTCATCGAACTCGAAGAAGAAGAACATACATCCAGCCTGACCGCGCCGGTGTTCTGGCGCATCCTGGGCGTCATCAAGCCGCACTGGAAGTGGGTGCTGGGATTCCTCGTCACCATCGGTCTGGTGTCGTCGCTGGACGCCTACTTCACTTACTTGAACAAACAGATCGTGGACCAGGGCATCAAATTCGGCGACCCGGTCGTGCTGACGCGCATTGCGTGGATCTACGGCTCGTTCCTGTTGCTGCAATCCGTGTTCGTGTTCACGTTCATCTACCTGGCAGGCGTGCTGGGCGAACGTGTGCAATACGACCTGCGCAAGATGCTCTTCAATCACCTGCAGAATCTGTCGCTTTCGTATTACGCCCAAAACGCGGTGGGACGCCTGATCGCGCGCGTCACGTCGGACACGGGGCGCGTCTCCGAACTCGTCACCTGGGGCATCGTGGACAGCGTGTGGGCGGTCATGAACATCGTCACCTCGCTGACCTTCATGGCGATTATCAACTGGCGGCTGGCGCTGATCGTCTCGGTCATCATCCCGGTCATGGTTTTTGTGGCGACGAAGTTCCAGAAATACATCCTGGTCGAGTTCCGCACCACCCGCCGCACGAACAGCCGCATCACGGGCGCGTACAACGAGAACATCCAGGGTGTGCGCGTGGTGAAAGCGCTCGGACGCGAAGACGCCAACCTTGCCGAATTCCAGGGGTTGACCACGAAGATGTATAGTGCATCCTACCGGGCGGCGTGGCTCTCGGCGCTCTTCCTCCCCACCGTGCAGATCATCGCCGCCTTTGCGCTGGGCGCCATCGTGTGGTATGGCGGCGTGCAGATCGAAACCGGACTCATCACCATCGGCGGGATTCAAGCCTTCGTCTCGTACCTGACCTTCATGATGTGGCCCGTGCAGGACCTGGCGCGCGTCTATGCCGAGACCCAGCACAGCATCGCTTCGGCTGAACGAATCTTCAAACTCGTAGACACCCAGCCCGAGGTCCATAACCGAGCCGATGCAATCGAAGCGAAGACTCTGCTCGGTGAAATCGAGTTCGACCACGTGGACTTCTTCTACGAAGACCGCAAGCCCGTGCTGACCGACTTCACGCTGAAGGTCAAGCCCGGGGAGATGATCGCGCTCGTCGGTCCGACGGGAGGCGGGAAGTCCACCATCGTGAACCTGCTGT
This sequence comes from Chloroflexota bacterium, assembly GCA_024434165.1. GTDB lineage: Bacteria > Chloroflexota > Anaerolineae > Anaerolineales > Villigracilaceae > Villigracilis. Next base: position 8,683 of record QMIW01000020.1, read on the forward strand.
GCCGCTTCTATGAGCCGCAGAACGGCGTCATCCGCATCAACGGCAGGGACTACACCGAGTACACGCTGGAATCCATCCACAAGCGCATCGGCATCGTGCTGCAAACGCCGCATCTCTTTTCGGGGACGGTGCGCGAGAACATCCGCTACGGCAAACTGGACGCGAGCGACGCCGAGGTGGAGGAAGCGGCAAGAATCGCCGGCGCGCACGATTTCATTGTGACGCTGGAAAAAGGCTACGAACAGAACGTGGGCGAAGGCGGGAACCTGCTCTCGGTGGGACAGAAGCAGTTGATCTCGCTGGCGCGCGCGGTGCTTGCCCGCCCGGAACTGTTCATCATGGACGAAGCCACGTCCTCGGTGGATACGCTGACCGAGGCGTTGATTCAAAAAGGCATGGAAGCGCTGATGCAGGGACGCACGTCGTTCGTCATCGCCCACCGCCTCTCGACCATCCGCCGCGCGAACCGGATTCTGGTGATCGAGAACGGGCGCATCGCCGAGCATGGCACGCACGCCGAACTGCTGCGCCAGCGCGGGCATTATTACCGCCTGTACACCCAGCAGTTCCGCCATGAACTGGAGGTGCAGTATGGGGTGGCGGACGAGAATGGCAATGAACGCGAGAATGTGACCGCGGATTCGATCCTGGTGAAACGGGATGCGGTGGCGGCGGATTGACCCCCTCTGCCTCCTCTGTCCCGCCAAGGCGGGATGGGGGAGGTTGAGAGAGGGCAAATAGCAGACCTCCGAGTTGCGGGATGCGCTCGGAGTCCTGCTATAATTCGCAACGGAGGAAGTGATGGAACCTTTTACTGTTCAAGCCGTGTACGAAAAGGGCGTATTGAAACCTAGAAAAAAATTGAACCTGCCCGAGCACAGCCTGGTTGAGATCAGAATCAAGCCTGCGCGAAAAGCGGGCGCGAAAACAGAATTCGCCTCATTGATCGGGATGTGGGAAAACGCGCCTAAAGGACTGGAACTGGAAAAATCCCTTGCACGGACGCGGAGACGCTCCAACGCAAAGGTCAAAAAACTGGCAAAGGCGTTGAAGTGACATGACCGTTTACATGGCGGATACTCACAGCCTGCTCTGGGCGTTTCACGCGCCCCGAAAACTGGGGAAAAACGCCCGCCGCGCATTCGAGGAAATTGCAAACGGGGAAGCGAAACTGCTCATCCCCGTCATTGTATTGGCGGAATTGATCTTTACGATTGAAAACAAGCCCGTCGAAGCCGATTTGAATAAAATCTTGGAGGCAATTTCACGGGAGGGCGGAAGGGGAAGTATGAAAAACACCCTCCACGAATGGCTCACGAATAACCGAATAGCAGCGGCGACCATTCGTGGTCGTATTCGTGGAGGGTTAAAAGGGCGGCGGGCGATCATCCCTGAATGCACTTGAACGGATTGCCTACGCTGGTTCGGGCAGCGCCTCGCCTCTTCGATAGAGTACGACGCCAACCCGCCGGATATGTTCGATTACATCGGGATCGCGGATGTCCTTGAAGACGGACAGGTCAACGATGTAGGGCAGGAGAAGGTCGTCGAGGTCGTCGAGGATTTTATAAACCACATTGAGGGTCAAATCCGCGCCGCCGTGCAGGGTCAGGTCAATATCGGAACCGTTCCTGTGATTGCCTTTGGCGCGCGAACCGTACAAAACAGCCTTTTCCACCTGCGGGTAGCGTTCGAGAACGGAGCATATCCTTTGCACGGTGAGTCGAGACAGTCCATATTTCACTGCTCAGCCTCTTTCTTAAATTCCTCGAGTTTTGTTCGCAGCGCTTCGAATTCGCCATGATACGTAACGCGAATGGCGGATGCGATTTGCGCGGCGGTCGTTTCGTCGTAGGTGTGCGATGTCAGGTTGCGGCTTTGAATCATATCCATCCACGCTTCGCCGTTTTCGATCAAACCCGTTTTGAAGGCTTCCCGGGTGGCGTCTTTCGACCCGTAAAGGTTCTGCACGCCGCGTTCTTCCAGAAAATCCTTCAAGGTGTTCCATGCCAGTTCGTGGGTGAATTCGAACGCCTGAATAAGCCCTTGCTCTTCGAGTTTGGATAGGGGACGTTCCTGCGCCAGGGACACTGCTTCCCGCAGTTGAGCCAGCGCCTTTGTAAAATGATTAAACCTTTGAATCCAGCGAATGTCCTGGGTGGTCATGGGATGTTCCTATTCCTCACGCCTGGATTTTACCTGAAAAGTTCCATCCTTCCCCCACACCCGTACCCGGTCGCGCCCGGAGTTCTTGGCGGCGTACATGGCTTTATCGGCGCGTTCCATGAGTGCATCCAGGTTTTTGCAGGCGGGATCGTTCGCAACCACCCCCACGCTGACCGTCACCGAGAGCCGCTCCGGGACCCCGCCTTCGCCGGTTTCAAAGCGGAAGGTTTGCTCGTGAATCAGCCCGCGCAGGCGGGCGGCGATCTCCACGGCGTGTTCGAGCGGCGTGGCAGGCAGCGCCAGCGCAAACTCCTCGCCGCCCAGCCTGCCGAAGATGTCCGATTCGCGCAGGGCAGATTTGCACGTCTCCGCCACTTGAATCAGGACCTGGTCGCCCACTTTGTGCCCGAACGAGTCATTGAACTTCTTGAAGTCGTCCACGTCCAGCATGATGACCGAGAAGGGCGCTTCGTTCCTGCGGGCGAAGTCGAATTCGCGCTCCGCCAGTTCGAAGAAGCGCCGGCGGTTCAGCGTGGCGGTCAGCGGATCGGTGTTGGCGAGATGCCGCACCGACTCGAAGAGCCGCGCATTCTCGATGGCGATTGCCGCATGAGCCGCCAGCACCTCCAGCAGGTAACGGTCGTCATCCGTGTAGGCGTCCTGCCGATAGGACTGCGCCGAGATCATGCCAAAGATCCTGCCGTGCAGAATCATCGGCACCGCCAGCAGCGACTGGGTGGGGTCTTCCTCCTGGTTGCCGAAGTGTTCGAACCGGATCCCGCTCGCATCCATTGCCGCCTGCGAGTTGAAGAGCAGGGGCTCCTTCCGGCGCACGATCTCCCCCGCCAGCCCGTGATCCGCGAAATAACTGCGGGTGTACACCCGGCGGCGCGGATACTCCACCGCGTAGATCGGCACGATTTCGTTCGTGCTTTCCTCGTAGCCGTCCATCACGAAATCGTCGCAGGGCATCACCTGCTCCACAGTCTCGTACACCACCTGGCAGATGCGCTCCACATCCAGGCTGGCGTTGATGTTATGGGTCGCCCGGTTCAGCACCTTCAATCGTTCCACCAGATTGCCCAGCGCCTCCTGCGCCCAAATGCGCTCCAGCGCGCCGGCGCAGTGGTTCGCCAGGTTTTTCAGAATGGTCAGCTGCGCGCCGCTGTAAAAATGTTTCCGATAACTTTGAATCGAAAGCACGCCGAGGGCACGCGTATCGGTCGCCACGGGCACGAAGATCTGCGAAAGCGTGCGCCTGGTGGTGTCGCCAAAGGCAAGGCTTTGGTCCAGTTCGAAGTACCCTTCATATTCGGAGATAAAGCCCCCCTGCCGCAGCGCCTTTAGCATGTTTTCACTGGGTTTCGGCGGCGCGGCTCCCTTTTGAACGACCCGCTCGCCGTTGATGGTATCCACCGTGTAGAGCGGGCGCGGACTGCCCCCCTGCGCCGGGTCGTACAGAATCAGGTAGCACGCATCCCATCCGATGAGCGCGTCGGCGGCATCCAGGATGATTCGTGCGGCGGTTTCTGCGTCGGACGTGGAAGCCAAATCTCTCCCCAGGCTGGCGAAAACATCGGTTTCGAAATATGGTCCTGCCTGGCTGTTCATGCGCGCCTTTCAAATGAGGAACTCACCTTACTTACGCGGAACGTCCCGAAGGCGTCGTTGTGGCGGCATTTTCACAAAATGAGCCTGCCTTCCACCCAAACCTTCGGGACGGCGCGTAACATGGTGGGGAAGTAAATTAGGTTCTGCTGAAGAAGTCTAATGTAAAAACCGCTGTTTCAGTACTGCAACAACTTGTCCTCGCAGGGGATTCATGCTGCGCCGCGCATCGCAAGACAAATCTTGCGGTACTCGTTGTCTCTTTTATTCTACTCAATTTTGCGGCGCTGCCTCAATGCTTCGAAGGTCACAAGCGCGGCAGAGACGGAGACGTTCAGCGAATTGACCCTGCCAAACATCGGGATTTTCACCCGCAGGTCAGCGCTCTGCATCCAAAGATCGCTCAGCCCGTCGTCTTCGGCGCCGACGGCGATGGCGGTGGACGCGGTCATATCCACGTCGGTGTACAGCGCATCGGCGGAGGGCGCCGCCGCCAGAACCCGCATCCCCCTGGACTTCAGCCACTCCAGCGCTTTGAGCGAATCCACCTCGACGGCGGGTACGGCAAAGACCGCCCCGCGGCTGGCGCGGATGACGTTTGGATTCCACAAATCCACGCGCGGGTCGCAGACGAGCAGGGCATCCACGCGGGCGGCGTCGGCGGTGCGCAGAATCGCGCCGAGGTTGCCGGGCTTTTCCACCGATTCGGCGACGATGACAAGCGACGGGTGGGAGAGATGGAGGTCTTCGAGCGAACGTTTGGGCATGGGGAAGATTCCCAGCCAGCCATCCGGGTTTTCGCGGTACGAAACCTTTTGGAAGACGGCGCGGCTGACGGTCCATGCCTCGACGGCATGGGGAAGACTCAAAGTCCGGCTGGCAAGCTCGGGCGCGGAAAGAAGCGTCTGCGGAACCATGCCGCAGCTCAGGGCGAGAGTCAACTCATCGAAGCCTTCAACAAGGATCAAACCATCCCTTTGCCGCTGGCGTTTATCTTCCCGAAGTTTGACGATGTGTTTGATACGGGGGTTTTGGAGACTGGTGATGTCCATGGTCCTGGTTGGGCGAGATAAATCCCGCCTTACTTTACCAGCAAAAGGCACGCCGCCTGGTGGGTTTTGGTGAGCGGGACCATGGGCGGGTCGCTTGCCTTGCACATTTCCAGCGCCACCGGGCAGCGCGGATGAAAGCGGCAGCCGGTTGGAATGTTGATGGGGTTGGGCGTTTCGCCCTGCAGGATGATGCGTTCGTGCCGCAGGCGCGGGTTGGGAACGGGGATGACGGAGATCAACGCGCGGGTGTAGGGATGCCGGGGGTTTTCCAGCACTTCGAGCATGGTGCCGACCTCGACGATGCGCCCCAGATACATGACCGCCACACGGTCTGCGAAGAAGCCGACGGAGCCGAGGTCGTGCGTGATGAAGACGACGGCGATCTGGCGCGTGATGCGCAATTCCGCCAGCAGGTTGATGACTTCGGCGCGGATGGAGACATCCAGCATGGAGACGGGTTCGTCGGCGAGGATGATCTCCGGTTCGAGCACGAGCGCGGCGGCGATGACCACGCGCTGGCGCTGACCGCCGGAGAGTTCGTGCGGGTAGCGGTTGAGGTAGATTTCGGCGGGTTTCAAGCCGGCATCTTCGAGCGCCTTTTTGACCTTTTCATCGCGTTCGGCTTTGTCCGGCGCGATGCCATGCACCAGCAGCGGTTCGGTGACGATCTCCTCGATGGTCTGTGTAGGGTTCAGGGATTCATACGGGTCTTGAAAGACCATTTGAATTTTGCGGCGCAGGTCTTTGCGCTGGCGGTCGTTCAGGTGCGTGATGTCGCGCCCTTCAAAAGTGACCGTTCCGCCGGTCGGCTCCTCCAGCCCCATCAGCAGCAGCGCCAGCGTGGATTTGCCGCAGCCGCTCTCGCCGACGAGCGCGATGACCTCGCTGCGGCGCAGGTTGAAGTCCACGCCGTCCACCGCGCGCACATGGCGCACGTTCCTCGAAAACAGGGCGGGGCGCCCGGCTTCGAAATATTTTTTCAGTCCGCGAACTTCCAAAAAGTTTTCTTTGCTCATTGTAATTATCTCAAATTATGAACTCACCTTATGCAGAACGTCCCGAAGGCGTTGCTATAGCGCCGCGGCGACATTCTCACAAAACGTGAAAATCCATCCACAAACCCAGCGGTCGCGTTACGAACGTAACCTGCCCGCCTCAGTCACCAAATGGCAGCTTGCCGCGTGCCCGTCCATGCCGATGCTGTGAAGTTCCGGCTGTTCGCTCCGGCAGCGGTCGAAAACGGCGGGACAGCGCGGCGCAAACCGGCAGCCGGGCGGCAGGGCATCCAGCCTGGGCGGGTAGCCGGGGATGGAGGATAGTTTCTTTTTCGGTTTGGTCAGGTCCGGGAAGGCTTTGAGCAGTTCCTGGGTGTAGGGGTGGCGCGGATTGTTGTAGATGACGTCCACAGCGGCGTATTCGGCGGTCACACCGCTGTACATCACCAGCACTTTGTCGCACATTTCGGCGACCACGCCGAGGTCATGCGTGACAAAAATGACCGCCAGCCCCAGTCTTTTCCGCAGGTTGTCGAGCAGTTCCAGGATCTGCGCCTGAATCATCACGTCCAGCGCGGTAGTCGGCTCGTCCGCAATGATGACCTGCGGGTTACACGCCAGCGCCATGGCAATCATCGCACGCTGGCGCATCCCGCCGGAGTATTGGTGCGGGAAGTGGTCGCGGTGGTCGGCGGCGATGCCCACGAGGTCGAGCAGTTCGGTCACGCGCGCGGTGATGTTCTCCTTCGGAAAACCGGTCACGTGCGTGGCGATGGCTTCTGCGATCTGGTCGCCCACCGTCCGTACGGGGTTGAGCGCGTTCATCGCACCCTGAAAGACAATCGAAATCCCGCTCCAGCGCACCTTGTTGAGTTCGTCATCGCCGAGCGAAGTCAGGTCCTGACCCTTGAAGTACACCCGTCCATTCACGATCTGACCGGCGGCGGGCAGGAGGCGCAGCAAAGCGAGCATGAGGGTGGTCTTGCCGCACCCGCTCTCTCCCACCAGCCCAAGCAGTTCGCCCTCCTTCAACGTGAAACTGACGTTCTCCACGGCGCGCGCGGGCGGTTTCCCTTCGCCAACATAGTTAACGGAAAGGTTTTGGACTTCAAGCAGTACATCTTTTTGGATGGGCTGCGCCGCCGCCTCATCCCGGACTGCGGGCTTACCCGGCACCAGATGGTGGGTATCCAGCCGCGGGTTGAGAACCTGCTCCAGTCCCTGCCCAAGCAGGGTCAATGACAGCACCACCCAGACGATCCCGAACCCCGGCGCGACCAGCGCCCACCACGCCCCCGTGGACATGGCTCCGCGCCCGAAGGCGTAGTTGAGCATCTGCCCCCAGGAGAGAGTCGTCGGGTCGCCAAGACCGATGAACGACAGCGCGCTCTCGTTCAAAATCGCCAGCGAGATGACCAGCACCGCCTGCACCACAAGGATGGGCATCACCAGCGGCAGGATGTGGCGCGAGACGATGTGTCCCTTGCCTGCGCCAATGGCGCGCGCGCGCAGGACGAACTTGCGCGATTTCACCGCCAGAGTCTGCGAGCGGACGACGCGCGCGGTGGTCGTCCAGCCGAGCAAGCCGATGACGAAGATGATGTTGAGCAGGGAGGGCTTGGTCAGCGCAACGATGACGACCATCAACGGCAGGTCGGGGATGACGAGCATGATGTCGGTGAAGCGCATCAGGAAGGTCTCCCAACGCCCGCCGAAGAATCCCGCCACGAGACCGAACAGTCCGCCGATGAAAATCGAAATGAACGCGGCGAAAAAACCAACGGTCAGCGAGACACGCGCGCCGTACACGAAGTTGGAGAAGACGTCCTGCCCGGCGTCGTCGGTCCCGAACCAGTGAGCGGCGCTGGGCGGCTGGTAAATATCGCTGATGGTCGTGCCCGCCGCAGACGATTGGTCATACGGCGCGATCAGCGGCGCGAAGACCGCCACCAGGACGATAAGCAGGAGCATTCCCAGACCGATGATCCCGCCGCGATTCTTTTTGAAGACCCGCCAAAATCCCGTGAGGCGCGCCGATAACTGGCTGGTTGGTTCAGAAGTTTGCAACGATGTTTGCATGGTCACTCCACCTGCACGCGCGGGTCGAGCCAGGTATAGGTCAGGTCAGCCAGCAGGTTCGCCGTGATGACCGCCACAGCGATCAACAGGAACGCGCCCTGCAAGATCGGGTAATCCCTGCGCACCACGGATTCATAGATGGCGCTTCCCAACCCGGGCCAGGAAAAGACCGCTTCGATTTGAATCGCGCCCGCCACCGTGAAGCCGAGGTTGATGGCGATCACCGTGACCAGCGGGAGCATTGCGTTCTTGAGCGCATGGTCCTTCAAGATCTGGAACATGCTCAAGCCCTTCGCCTTGGCGGTCAGGATGTAATCCTCGGAGAGCACATCCATCAGGCTGGAGCGCATGATGAGGGTGTATTCGCCCATATAAACGATGGTATAGGTCAGCGTCGGCAGAAACATGTGCCAGAGAATGTCGCCCCATTGCTGAAACAAAGGCATCGAACTCATCCCCGGGGTGGCTTTCCCCGCCAGCGGGAAGCCGTTTGCACTGCCCCAAAACAGGAGGATGATCCCCAGCCAGAAGGTTGGCAGACTCCACGCGAACAGGCTGACGGCAATTGCGCCGTAATCCACCGCGGTGCGCGCCTTCCATGCGGCAAAGACGCCCAGCACAACGCCGATCAGAATCGAGAGAATCTGCCCCGCCCCGATCAGCAGAATCGTGTTCCACAAGCGTTCGGAGAGGATCTCCCCCACCGGGCGGTTGGTGTGATAACTGATGCCCAATTCCCCTTTCAGCAGATTGCCAACATAAATGAAGAATTGCGTGTCCAACGGGTTGATACCGCAGTTTCCGACCCTGACGGGGTTCAGCGACTCGAAGCAGTTGATGACCGGCTTATCGAGCCCGAAACGGGCTTGAAGCATCTCGACCGCTTCTTTTTTCAGGCGCGGGTCGCGTATCCCCGCCCGTGCCGGGTCGCCCGGCAGGACGCGAAACAAAAAGAAGTTGAGGATAATGACAAATAGAATCGTGAAAACAGACCAGGCTGTTTTCGAAAGGATTGCACGGGTTCGGTTCAAGGGATTCACCCTGTAGGAAGTGCGCGGGCATGGTACCCGCCCCGGGGAACTTTGACTCCCCGGGGCGGGTGAAAAATTCGGTTCTTACTTACTTGACCGGTTCGATTCTGACAAGCGACGTCACGTCGGAGAGTTCGACCTTTGCCTGGTCGGTGATCCAGCCGGTGAAGCGGTCGCTGCGATATGCCTGCACGTTCGCATCGTAGAACGGGATGATGTACACCACATCGTCGTGGACGATCTTCTGCATCTCCCAAACGATGCCTTTGCGCGCCTCAAAGTCCAGTTCCACCTGCTGTTGGGCGTAGAGTTCATCGTACGCCGGGTTGGAATAGCCGGTTTCACTGGAGCCGGTGGGAATGGCTTCGGTGGTGTACACGTAGAGCAGCGCGCTCGGGTCCGGGTCGGATGCCCAGCCCCAGATCATGATATCGAAATCGAAGGCAGGACAGCACTGCGCCGTCAGCGCGTCGGGGTCAACCGCCTGCGGTTCGAGCGTCACACCGATCTCTGCCCACATCTCGCTGAGCAGTTCCGCCATGCGCGGCGCGTTGATGCTGTCGCTGGGCCAGTTGAGGCGGAACGTGAGCGGGCGCGAGCCATCCGGCATTTCGCGGACGCCGTCGCCGTCTGTGTCTGCGTACCCGGCGTCGTCAAGGATTTGATTGGCTTTGGCAGCGTCGAATTCGTAATCCTGAAGCGAGCTGTTATACCAAACACCAAGACCGTCGGGAATCAGGGTCAGACCGGGGCTGCCAAGACCAAGCAGAATCACATCAATCAGTTTCTGCTTGTCGGTGGCGTGCGCCATCGCAAGGCGGACGTTTCGATCCCGCAGGGCGGGATGACCGGAACAAATGCCGCCTTCGGTCGGGCAGTTTTCGGGGTCCACCTGGTTGAAGATGATGTCCGTCACGCCAGGGGCAAGCGGGGCGCCCACAACCAGTTCGATATTTTCCTCCGCGTCCAGGGATTCCGCCGCGGTGTTCGGCATCTCCGTGATCATATCCACCTGACCGGTCTTGATCGCCTGCACCAGCGCATCCTGGTTTTCAAAGGTCTGGAAGACCACCCCGTCCACCTTGGGCGGCGTGGCAAAATGATCCTTGTTCGCCGTCAGGCGCACGAATTCGCTCTGCACATATTCCGCCATCTTGAAGGGACCGGAACCGATCATCTCGAAGTTCTCGTATTCGAGTTTATCCACATTTTCCCAAATATGCTTTGGGAGAATGTACAGGAACACCAACTGGCTTTCGATGTTCGGGATCGGCTCGGTCAGCGTCAGAACGACTTCGTTGTTTTCCGTCGCCACGATGGTATCGAAATAGGGTGTGTAATATCCGTTCAGGTAGGGATACTCCGGCGTGTCCTTGTACAGGTTGTAGGTCCAGGCGATGTCTTCGGCGGTCAACGGCTGACCGTCATGCCATTTGAGTCCGTCGCGGATCTTGTACGTCCACACCAGGCCGTCGTCGGAGGTCGAAACGCTTTCGGCGAGACTGAGCGTAAACGAACCGTCCAGATTCAACTCATACATGGAGTCGTACACCAGTTCGAAGATGGTATACGCCTCCACCAGGATTGCCATACCCGGGTTGAGCGTGTCGGGGCTGCCCGCCCAGCCGATGCGCACGGTAGTACGATCCTCTGGCGCACCGGGGGACGCCTCCCCTTCCTCCCCTGCGTTTTCATTTCCGGTGGTTCCACCGGCGGCGCCTCCACCACATGCAGATAGTATTAGCACCACAAGAACCAGAACGTACAATGCTTTCATTTTCATAGTTTCTCCTCTCGTCTCACAAACAGGCATTTAAAACAATATGCGCCGCGACAGATTAGTTCCAATCTGCCGCGGCGCATATTTCAGGTCGGACGGTACGGGAACTCATTGCTGTAAAAATTTTACTGTATATTCTGAATATGGGAAAGTGGAAAGGTTGGTAAAATCGGACATCGGGTATGGATGGTTTGCTTCTTTGTGTTTGTGCGAGATGAGATTTGAAAATGATGAAGAGGTAATAAATTGGCTACACGCAAATCTGATTTATTCAACTACGATGATCTGACCTGGGATGCAGTTGCGGCGCTTCCGCGCGATGTTCCGCTCGTCCTGCCGCTCGGCTCAGGCTATGACTTTGACCTGCTTGCCGACCAATTGAGTCACCCCACCCGAATCGGAATCCTGCCATCCTTTCCATTTGGCTGGCGCGGCAGCGGACTGGAAATTCCAGAGGCGGCGTTTTTCCCTTACGTCTTGAACCTGCTCGACAGCCTGCGAGACGATGGTTTCACCCGCGTGTACTGCCTCGCACCGCAAGGCTTTGACCCGCAGGGGCAATTTACGGCGCAGGCATCGCTGTCTATTTTGCGGCAGCCTCACCCGTCCCAGTATGAGGCGAATCCATTCCTGCCGCCGGATGGCGAACGCGGAAAAGTAATCCTTTTTCCAATCGGTCATACGGAGCAGCACGGCTATCACCTCCCCCTTTCCGTTGACACCATCATCATTGATGCAATTGCAAAGGGTACGTTTGCCAAATTGCCTACACGCAGTTTTGCGATGCCGGTCATGCCATACGGCGTCAGCACACACCGCGCTTCCTTTGCGGCGACGATGAATGCCGGCGGACGGGCATTCGAGGATTTCTGGCTGGCGGTGATTGACGTTCTTGCGGCGCGGGGCTTCGACCGGTTCTATTTGATGAGCGGTCACGGCGGGAATTCTTCGTTCCTGGTGAATATCGTCAAGTACGCGGGCGAACGTCACCGCCGGATTTTCTGCGCCACGGCATACCTTCACACCTCCGGCAGGATCGGCGCGGAAGCGCTGGATAAACACCGCACAAGCAAAATCGGCGGGATGGGTCACGCGGGGGAATTGGAAACTTCCTACCTGCTTCACCTGCGCCCCGACCTGTGCAAAATGGAGCGCGTTGTGGACGAGACGGATTTCGTCGCCACGCCGGACTATTACATGGATTGGATCGAGGGCGGGGCTTTGGCGGCAAATCCGCCCTGGGATGACGACACCGCCACCGGCGCGTATGGAGCGGGAAGTCACGCGACGGCAGAAAAGGGACGCTTATGGCTGGAGGCTGCCATCCAGGAAAAAGCCGACCATGTCGAACAAATCCATGAACAACACGAACGGCGCGAGAAAAGACGGAATGAAGGGTATGGATTGTGGGGTAAATTCAAGCCGGGATAACGCTATTCGACGACGACAAACTGGTAATTGATCCCGCAGAAGGTGCGCCTGCCGACCATCAGCGTAAAAATGGTCTGGAATGTGCCGGGTTGTCTCGGCGCATAGAACGAAGCGCTGACAGTTGCTTTTGCGCCGGTGGGGACGTTCACCGTAAAGTCCTGTATTTTCGTCCCTTCGTGCCGGTAACCGCCCTTGTAAACGAAATCCACGCCGTTGACCGTCCACGTTTTTGTGCCGGTGTTCATCAGCGTCCAATAAACAGTAAATCTCGACTTAACTTTGAACTCGGCGTTTCTCGGCGGGAAGACCCCCACCTGCGAGCAGGTCCATTCCTTGCCGGTAAAGACAGGACGTTTCCTTTTTCCATCCTCCTCTTCCTCCTCGTCGGATGAGCCGCCGGTTTGCCCGCCGCTCTCGACCGTGAAAAACCCAACCGGTGTTTCGGATGGAATCGGCGTACTTGTGTAGAGGCGATAGATGAACGTCACCGTAGGAGACGGCGTGATGGAGGGAGTGCGGGTCGGCGGCGGGGTAAAGGTCGAAGTCGGAAGAACAGCCGCGGTCTGAGTCTGAGCCGCGTCCGCCGTCTGGGCGATGGCGGTTTCAAGCAAGCCGGGAGGCTGGGTGGGCAGGGGCGCGGCAGGCGGGGCAAATCCCGGAACCGAACACGCCAGCCCAAACAGTAAAACCAGCGGAAAAACGAGTCTTTTCTTCAAGAGCGCTCCATCAAACCGTTTATGAGTATAACATGCGTCAAACGGAGAACTTCCGGCGGATAAACTCCTCCCCCCTTGCAATAAAGTCAGGATAATCCTCCGGCGTGGGGGCGGACGCCATGAGGTCCTGCGTTTTTTGGCGCAGCACCTGGCGCGCGGCAGGCTGACCGGCTTCGATCCACTTCTCCATGCTGTACCGCGGGTACACGCCGCTGACGTAATACCCGGTTTTGTAATTCTTCAGCGTGGAAGGCTGGTTGAGGAAACTTTTGCCCGGTCCGACTTTGGCGATCTCATCCACCGCCGAGTTGACATCATCCAATTGAAAACCGTTGTGGATGCGTAATGCCTGGTCAATGATCTCGTGCACATGGACGAAGGTGGTCGGCGAGATGGACTTGGAGCCGAGGGAATCTCCAATGAACGGAGCCAGGTGTCCATGTGAGAGAAGAAGCGCAAGGGTGTTCATCCAGTACGTGTCCGCGGCGATCAAATCCATGCCCCAGCCGGTGCCGGAGCCGGAGGTCGAACAGTGCGGGACGCCGTAATATTTCATCATCTCGGAGCAGGCGACGCTGATGAGGATGCTTTGCGGGTCGTAGAAGTTGAGCATGGTGCGCATGTCGAAATAAACCGGCAGCATGCCAAGCAGAATCTGCGCGCCCTTCTTGATGGTCTGACTGATGACCAGCCCGGCAAGCAGTTCCGCCATGAGCAGCGTGAGTGTGCCCGCCGGGGTGAGCGGCGTGGACGCGCCCGCCATGCTGTAATTGGAAAAGATGACCGGCAGTCCGCGCTCGATGGCGACTTTCATTTTATCCACCGTCCCGGCGTTCATCACCAGCGGGCTGACCGGATTGAAGTAGGGAATGACAAAAGGCTTATCCCCCAACTCCCTGCCGTGAAGCGTCTCGAACATATCCAGCACGTCGGGGAATTTATTTTCATCCGAGACGAGCAGGACGAGCGGTTTGACGGTGTTGGCAATGTGCTCCAGCGAGCCGTACATATCGCCCAGTTCTTCGGGGACATCGCGCACGATGCCGACGGTGGAGATTACATCATAATGCTTGAGCAGCGAGCCGAGCCGCACCAGGTCACGAAAGTTTTCGCGTTTGAAAATATCCAGCGTTTCGTCAACGGGATTCTGATAGAACAACGCCGTCACCCCCACCCCAAAGCGCAGGCGGTCTTCGCCCAATTTCAATTTGTGTTCGCCGCGCCGGTCGTAGACGTCAATGGTTTTCGGCGCGGATTTGACCGCCTCTTCCACAACCTCAGCCGGGAATTTAATGATGCGGTCCTGGGATTTCAACTTCAATTTCAATTCGAGCATTTGCAGAATCGCGGGCGAATCCACGCGCACGCCGGTTTGACCCAGCACCTTCAATACATTTTGATGCGCTTCCCGAACCTGCTCTTCGGTCATTAAAGTTAATCGCGGGCGAACGTTGTTCATTTCAATTTTCTCCTCGCCCCCAATTTTATCCTACGCCTGACGATGGACCATGGACGGTAGATCATGATCCATCGTCCATGGTCTGCCGTCGGGTGTTTATTTCTCCTTCTCCCAGCGCTGGCGGTCTTTAGGCATATCGGGATCCAAATATTTCGGATGAACCTTCTCGAACACGCGGTGACCATGCGAAATCCACAAATCTGACGCAAGTTTTTGCGGATTACATGCCACCCCCTGCGCCGCGAAGTACTGACAGACGCGCGTCACATCGCGCTGGAAGATGCTCCACGAAGACGGGTTGGACTTCGGGATGACGACCTGCGGGAAGTCAATCAACTTGATGCCGCCGTCCCAATACAGGATGTTGTACGCTGAAAGGTCGCCGTGAACGCGGTCTTTCGAGAGCATGATGTCCATGTTTTGGATGACGCGCTCGAAGAGCGGTTTTGCTTCATCCCGCGCCAGGGCGATTTGACTGAGAGGCGGCGCAGGCGTCCCCCCATCGCCGATGAACTCCATCAGGATGGCGTTTTTTTCTTTCGCGAACGGCTTGGGGACATCCGCGCCCGCCTTGTACAACATTTCCATTGTGACGAATTCATACGCGATCCAGGATTGATGCCGCACCTCTTCGCCGTAACTGGTGCGCTTGATGATCGCATTGACGTCCGCTTCCTTCCACAGGGCTGTTCCATCCTCGTCCAGGTCCACGCGACCGACGCGGTACTGGGCATCGTTCTTGAGGCTGCGCAGCGAGCGCGGACGGTAGACCTTCGCGGCAAGCAGCGGCACATCCACGGCAGGACCCGGCTTGCAGAGATACACCGAGGCTTCCTTGCCAACCTTCACCTTTCGCATCACATCCGTGATCCAGCCGTGTGCGGCGATCTCTGCCAGGGAATCCAGCAGCCAGACTTCCTCGAAGCGCGCGGCTTTGTAGGTGAATTTGAACTCCCGCGA
Source organism: Chloroflexota bacterium (assembly GCA_024434165.1). GTDB lineage: Bacteria > Chloroflexota > Anaerolineae > Anaerolineales > Villigracilaceae > Villigracilis. The sequence continues at coordinate 23,960 of QMIW01000020.1, forward strand.
AATCTCCTGCGCGCGGATGAATACCTTCGCATCCATCTCACGCCGTTTCGATTCGCGCTTTTGTGCGACGCGCTTGTTACGCGGGCGGACGCCTCCGCCTTCCAAATCGTCGAGTTCCTCGAAATATTCGATATAGTCTTTCATATTCATTGTCGGTGAGCACCTTAAAACAAAAACCACAGGAAACGACATTCCTGCGGTCGGGCGTAACGCGGGATTCATCTCGCGGGGGTGCGCAAAATGAATTTTGCGGTACGGAGAATCAAAAACCGCAGGCGGAGCGCGCCTGCGGCCGGACTTCACCGAACGGTCTTATGCCAACTCATACGCAGGAGGCGCGCTGAACAAATCAACAGTGGTTACCAAGATGGCTTGCATATTTTCGAGCCTCCTTTCGCGGAATGAGATGATGCAGTCATTTTACTTCCGCAATTCGATTCGCGTCAAGCCCCGGTTTTGCCGAAAAAACGCGCCCGCCCACACGCCGAGGATGACGATCGCTCTGCCAGGCAAAAACAGCGGCGTGAAGGACAGCCGCCGCCGAAGATCATTTCACATGGCGGTCGAAGAATAACTGTGTCTTCGCCATGAACTGGAACCAGGGATCGCCGATGAAGGAATGTTCCTCACCCTGAAAAGCAAGGAGCTCCGCATCCACGCCCGCTGCGAGGAACGCCTCATACATCTTCTTCGACCACTCCGGCGGTGTACCGGCGGAGGTCTTGCCGTCTTCCGTGCCGTAGGCGATGAGGACCGGCGCGCTGACGGAATCGAAATGGTAAAGGGGTGAGACCGCTCTCAGCATAACAGGGTCAGCCGCCGCGTCGAAGTAGGAGGCGATTAAATCGGGCGGCGAATCCAGCGGGAGGACGTCCGATGAGTTGCACCCGAGCGCGAGTTCGCCCTCGTAGACATCTCCGACACAGCCGGGTCCCCAGCGTTCGATGATGTCGGCAAAATCGGCGCTGACCGACGAATATAACACGGCGGCTTTGATGCGCGAATCAATCGTCAATACCTTCAAGGTCACGCCGCCGCCCATGCTGTGTCCCCACACGCCGATGCGTTCGGGGTCCGCTTCGGGAATGGACGGGAGCGCGTTCATCAGATTGACGACGTCAATCGCCAGCCCGGAATAAAACAAACTCTCGCCCGTCTCCGAACCGCCCCAGGTGCGATAATCCGACGAGACGGTGAGATAGCCGCGGCGGTTGAGAAATTCGGCGGCGCGGTCGGTGCCGTCGCCGGATGCGTAAACGTAACGCGAAAAGAATCCGTGATTGAGCACAATGACCGGGTAAGGCGGCTCGCCGGCGGTTGGGATTTGCAGGATGCCGGTGACGGTCAAGCCGCCGCTCGGATATTCGATCAGATAACGGGTGAAGTGCGGCGATTCGAGCAGGGTCTCCCGAACGGTGATCTTGCCGCGCTCGAAATCGTGTTCGCGCAAACCTTCGATGGTGTATGGCTGCATCGCCTGTTCGGTGGTGCGCGTGGCAGTGGGCGGCGGGGTTTTGGTTGGGGTCGGCGTATCGGGGACAACCGTCAGGACCAACTGCGGGGTCGTGAGCGATTCAGCAGGCTGGCAAGCCGAGGCGAGCAGTGCAAAAACAATGAACGCAATTCTCTTCATGGGATGCTACTTTAAATTCTCGTCGAAAAATGCGGCTGCCTGTTCCATAAACAGCGTCCACGCATCGCCGGTAAACGAATGACGCTGCCCCTCATACACAAACAACTCCGCGCTCACGCCCGCATCCAGCAGCGCCTGATGCAGTTTATACGACCACTCCGGCGGGGTCGAGCCGATGTAGTCGCCGTCGGCGGAACCGATATGGATTTGGACGGGTACGGAGATCGAATCCAGGTGGTAGTATGGAGCGATCTCGCGCATCCTTTCTGGACTTTGTGCCGATTCCACATAAGCGGCAATGACCTCCGCTGGCAGCGACTCGGGAATCACATCCGCCGAGTTGCAGGTATTCAGCAATTCACCCGCGGCGATCTCGCCGATGCAGCCATAGCCCCAGCGCGCGATCAAGTCGGCATCGTCTGCCGAGTTGGGCGCATACAACACCGCCGCGCGGACAAGGGTCTCGATACGCTCTTCGCTGTCATTCAAGGCAACTCCGCCCTGAATGACAAGAACTTTTGTGGTAATGCCCCCGCCCATGCTGTGACCCCACATCCCAACGCGGGATGTATCCGCCTGCGGGATGGAATCCAGCGAGGCAAGCAGGTTCATCACATCTGCTACCAAGCCCGTATGAAAGAACGAAGGACCGAGGTCCGAGCCGCCCCAAGTGCGGTAATCCGGCGAAACGGTGATGTACCCGCGCCGGGTCAGGAATTCCGCCGCGCGCTGGGAGCCGTCGCCTGAGGAATACTGGCTGCGCGGGTAAAAGCCGTGATTCATGACGATCACGGGAAAAGGTCCCTCCCCTGCCGGGAGGTTCAACACCCCCGTGATACGCAAGCCGTCCGATGGATAGGAAATCAAATAGGTGCTGAACTGGTCATTGAGGGCGATGCGTACATCCAATGAAATCCCGCCGCCTGAAAATTCCCGTTCCCGCAAACCCGCGATGGTGTACGGGTACATCAGATGCGGCAGCGGCGTGGGCGTCGGTGCGGCGGTGGAGGTTGGGGTGAAGGCGGGCGTTGCGGCGGGAGAGATGATCGTAACAATGGGCGGTGGAAGGGTCGAGGTTAGCGCAGGTGCGGGAGCGGAACAGGCGGAAATCAAAAATGCGAAAACCAGCAGGCGTTTCATGAAGGATATTTTACTGTAAGCCGCTCCACCGCTCCTTTTCGCCACCGAAAGAATGAAGCAAAAATATTCTATGCGTGTGACAAACGTTGTCCCTAACAAACGCACCGGGAAATACGAAATTCATTTAGGGAGAGTGCTCGAAGTAAAAAACTGGGATCGGAGAAAGGAATGCCCAAGAAATGACGTGCCCGCTCGGAGGCTTCTTCGTGCGGGGGCAATACTTGCCATCATGACCACATTGGAAAAGCAAAAATGACTCTCGAAAATGGGGGATTCACAAACTCGGCGCTTTCCACTTTTTGATGACCTCCGCAAACGGCGGGTTGATCTTCTTCTCCCGAAACGGATACCAGCCCAGTTCCCCGCGAACGGCTTGTTCCTTCAACTCCGTCGAACCCCAGATCAGGGAGGCGCCTGCCGCGCCAAGCAGGGCAGACGCCCAATTGTTCGAGAGAAACAGCGAGCCGAGAACGCACGCCGCGCCGAGTCCCATCACGCAGGGCCACCACAGATATCCGAAATACCGTTCCCCGCGAATCACCCATACAAAGCCCAAACCAATTACAAACAGGGTGGCAATGCCGATCCACAAGCCGAAGGTGTTCATTTTGCGCGCTCCTTCATCGAAGAAAGTTCTGCAGAGGTGTACGGTCTGCCGCGCGGGTCGCGGTCGAGCCAATCTATCGTTGTCGCTTCGGGATATTCCGCCAGAATCTTTGCGTGGCGCGGGTTATCCGGGTTGGCGGGCGCGTGTCCGTACTTGATGCGGTTTTGCTGGCGATAAAACTCGAGCGCATCCCAGAACAAGGTCACAGCGAGGATTCCGCCCGCCGTAGACAGGGGCAGGTTCGAGGTCAGAAACGATGCGGTCAAACATCCAACGCCGAGCAGAACGGCGGTCAGGGAGGGAATCCAAAGATGGACGACCCCGCGTTCGATCTTCCGAACCGAGACATGCCCCCACCATATTCCAAGAAACGTCGCCAGCGCGGCGGCAAAACCGACATTATTGATTTCCATAAAACACCTTGATCGAAAATTTTATCGCGGGCATTGTGATATTGCGGATGCAATATGTCCATTCTATGCGGTGACATCTTGCATGTTTATTCTCTCAGCAAACTCTCAATGAATTCTCCATAATCTATGTGTACATATCAATAAACGAAAATAAAATTCAATCCAGAGAGGAGAACCTAACAGGAGACTCACATGCATGTCGTTGTCATTGGCGGGGGAATCACAGGATTGAGCGCCGCGTGGGAATTGCAAAAACGCGGCGCAAGTTTCACCTTGCTGGAAGCCTCACACCGCTGGGGCGGAAAAATCGTTTCGAACACCCTTGATTGGAACGGCGCGAATTTTTTGGTCGAAGGCGGACCCGATACGCTCGTCACGCGCAAACCCGAAGCGTGGGATCTGGCGAACGAGTTGGGGATGCTCGACCAGATCGCAGACCCCGGCTCGGAGACGCGCGGCATTTACGTGCTGGATAACGCCTCGCTCCACCCGATCCCTGTTTCGCCGACCCGATTTTTCGCCACCCCGCTGCTGACCCTGCGCGGCAAACTGCGCCTGTTGGCGGAACCGTTCCAACCCGCGCGCCGCGACGACGACGATGAATCGCTGGCGGATTTCGTGCGCCGCCGGCTGGGGCAGGAAGCATTGGACAAGTTCATCGGTCCTGTGTTGGGCGGAATTTACAACACCGACCCTGAAAAGCAAAGCATCCTGGTATCTTCGCCAATCATGCGCGAAATGGAAAGGGACGGGGGCGGCTTGTTCGCAGGCGCATTGAAACGCGCCCTGCGCGGCGGGAAGAAGAGCAAAGCGCCGCGTTTCATCACATTCAAAAACGGACTGCAAGCCTTGAGCGACGAACTCGTCCGCCAACTGGCAGGCGACCTGCGGTTGAACGCGCGGGTGGAATCCGTGACGCGGGAGGGAGACCAATATCGCGTCTCCATGGCGGGCGGCAGCGAGATTCTGGCGGATGGGGTCATCCTGGCGGCGCTTGCGAACCAGGCGTCGGCGTTGATCGAGGATATTTCAGCGGAAGCAAGCCGCAGGTTAAGGGAGATGCGCCAGCAAAACATCGGCACGGTCTCGCTTGTGTACCGCGAGACGGACATTCCAGGGAAGCCGGTCATCAACGGGTTGATGATTCCCCGCCGCGAAAAGCGGATGATTGATGCGGTCACGTACACGTCGCGCAAAATGCCTGAAAGGTCGCCGGCGGGGTATACGGTGCTGCGGGTGTTCATCGGCGGAGGCGCGCCCGAGGTGGTGGAATATTCCGATGAAAGACTGATCGAGACGGTGAAAAAGGAACTCGCCGAACTGCTCGGCATCGCCGCCGCGCCGCAAACATGGACGGTGTTCCGTTGGGAAGGCGGCTTTCCGCAGGCGGAGGCGGGACATTTGAAGCGGGTGGATGAAATCGAAAAACTTCTGCCGCCGGGGATTGCGCTGGCGGGCAGTTCGTATCGCGGAATCGCCGTACCGGATTGCATCCGCCAGGGACGCGAGGCAGCCGCAAAAATTGTTACGGCGTTGCGCTGTGAAGCAATCTCGAAGGATTAAACGCTAAGGTTGTTTGGGGCTGCGCCTTTACAACGACATAAAAAACAAGGAGTTTATAATGAAAATCGTTCGTTACCTCAACAACTCAAGGCTGGCGTTCTTTTCGATTGCCTATGGCTTGAGCGGCGCGCTCATCGGGGGCACGCTGAACCGCATCATGATCGCGGATCTGGGGCTGCCCGCCTCGCTGGTGGCGTTCTTTTTCGCCATTCCGCTGCTGGTTTCGCCTGTGCGCGTGTGGCTGGGCTACCGCTCGGATGGATTCCCTCTCTTCGGGCGCAGACGCGAGCCATATATCGTGCTGGGTGCGCTGGCCATCGGGCTGGGAATCATCGCCGCGACCCATGCCGCAACGAAGATCGGACAAGTGAGCGCATTGTTCATCTTCAGCGGAATCCTTTCCTTCCTGTTGTACGGGCTGGGCCGCAATCTGGCGCACAACACCTACCAGGCGCTTATCACCGACCGCTACGACAAGCCTCAGCGCACGCGCGCGGTCACGTTCTATGAAGTCGCCACTTTGCTGGGAGCGGTCATGGGCGCGGGTTTCATCGGCAAGGCGCTCGAAGCGTACGAACCGGGGCGTCTCACCAGCGTGGCGGCGGGGGTCGCAGTCACGGTTTTTGCGCTGGCGGTCTTCGCGGCGGTCAACCAGGAGCCGCGCAATGCGGCAGCTCAAAACGCGATGGAACGCGCGCGGCAAATTCCGTTCCAGAAGGTCTTGAAGGATGTTGTTTTTGCGGACAAACAAGTCCGCATCCTGTTCACGCTGGTCATCTTCACCTTCATTGGGACACTCGCGCAGGATGCCCTGCTCGAACCCTACGGCGGGCTGGTCCTCGGCATGAGCGTCGGCGACACGACCCGCCTCACGATGTACTGGGGTTTGGGCGTGCTGGCTTCGATGCTGCTTTCCGGCTTGTTCCTCATCAAGTGGCTGGGTTTTATGAAACTCATGCGCACAGGCATCGTTTTGAGCATCGCGGTCTTCATCGGCTTGATCGTCGTCGGCATGAGCGGGAATGCGGGCGTCTTCAAAAGCCTGGTCTTCGTGATGGGACTCGGCACCGGGCTGGCAGGCGCGGGGATGTTGAGCAGCATCATCACGTTTGCCACCCCCATCCGCGCCGGGATGCTGCTGGGTGTGTTCGGCGTGGCGAACATGGTCGGTCATGCCATTGGGAATCTCATGGGCGGCGCCATCGTGGATGTGATGCGCCTCGCCACCGGCAGCGCGCTGGCAGCCTACTCCACCCTGTTCGGCATGGAAGCGGTCATGCTGTTCGCGGCGCTGTATCTCTCCACGAGGCTGGACGTGAACGCATCGCAGGCGTTTGTGGAGGAAAAGGAAGCGGTCGGCGCGGCAGCAAGCGCGGATTAAGAAAAAAGTTGGGGCGGCGCATACCCTATCGGGTACAAGTGCGCCGCCCCAAAAAATTTTACAGCGGGATCGTAAAAAAGAACGAACTTCCCCGCCCTTCCTGACTCTCGAACCACGTCTCGCCATTGTGCAGGTCAATGATGTGTTCGACGATCTTCAAGCCGATGCCCAATCCCAGGCGCGGATCGGTCTTATCGTCCAAAACGGTCTCGAACGGCTCGAAGACCAGTTCCTGTTTTTCATCGGGGATGCCAATTCCGGTATCGCGGACTTCAAACAAGATTCGGTCCGCTTCGCGCTCCACACGGACGGTGACGGTCCCGCTATCGGTGAATTTGACCGCGTTGTGGATGTAGTTGAGCAGCGCCTGCGAGAGCCGGGTTGGGTCGCCTTCGATGGCGGGCAGGTTCTCGGGGATCTCCTCCTCCACCGTGATGTCGCCTTTTTGGTCAGCCAGCCGGTCGGCAATGGTCAACACGCCGTCCAGCAGGGCGTAAATATCCACCTCCTGCAAATCCAGTTCCATGCGGTTCGTGGCGGCTTCCGCGTAGTCATGGATGTCGTTGACCTGCACAACGAGCGGCATCAACGCCGCCTTGATATGTTCGATGGGAGAATCGGGAATGTCCGCATAATCCTCCAATTCTTCGATGCGATAGAGGTCGTTGATCTTTGCCTGCACTTCGGCAAGCCCTGCGCGCAGGCTGGCGGACATTTTGTAAAGGAATTCGTTTTGTCTGTCGGTCATGATTCACTCCTGAAAACCCGTCCTGTACAACTCGTAGTAGCGTCCCTTTAATTCGAGCAGTTCAGCGTGCCGTCCCTGCTCGACGATTCTTCCACCGTCAATGACGACAATTTTATCAGCATTCGTAATCGTGGACAGGCGGTGCGCGATGACAAATGAAGTGCGTCCTTTCAGCAGGGCTGCCAGCGCCGACTGGATCACATGTTCGGTCTGTGTATCCACGGATGATGTCGCTTCGTCCAATATCAAAATGCGCGGATTTGCCAGCAGCGCACGCGCAAACGAAATCAACTGGCGCTGACCGACACTCAAGGTCGCGCCGCCCTCCTCCACTGAAGTTTCGTAACCGTTCTTCATATTGACGATGAAGTCATGCGCACCGACGGCTTTTGCGGCGGCGACCACTTCGTCATCCGTGGCGTCGAGCCTGCCGAATAAGATATTTTCCTTCACAGTGCCATTGAACAGGAACGGGTCTTGCAGCACCATGCCCATCTGCCGCCGCAGACTTTGCTGAGTCACCGTCCGCAAGTCAACGCCGTCTACGAGCACGCAGCCCTCCGTCGGGTCGTGGAAGCGCGCCAACAGTTTGACGATGGTCGTTTTGCCGGCGCCGGTCTCGCCGACGAGGGCTACCGTCTCACCGGGTTTTACATCCAGATTGATTCGGTCGAGGACAAGCGCCGGGTCGTCGGAGTAATGGAACGAGACATTTTCGAATCGGACTGCGCCGGTAATTGCTCCCATTTCCCGGGCATTTTCCTCGTCCCGAACTTCGATTGGCGTTTTGAGCAATTCAAGGATGCGTTCGCCGCCCGCCATCGTGGATTGAAGCGTATCGAAGCGGCGGCTCAAATCGCGGATCGGCTCGAAGAAGCGGTCTATGTAAAGGATAAAGGCAATCAACACGCCCGCCGTGATGGATTCACCGAGAACGGCTGTGCCGCCCACATAAACCACAAGCGCGGCTGCCAGCGCGCCAAGCACGTCAATGACCGGCGTAAACAGGGATGCAACCCGTGCGGCGTCGAGACTGGTTTCGAGAAAATAGCGGTTGACATAGCCGCTGAAGGTCTCGTGGTTTCTCCGCTGGCGCGAAAACGCCTGCACCACACGCACCCCGTTGACGTTTTCCGCGAGGACGGAGTTCGTCCATGAAACGGCAGCGCGCACTTTGCGATAATTCCTGCGCGCCGCCTTACGGAAGAGCACCGTCGCCCAGATCATCACCGGCAGGACGGTAAACGTCAGCAGGGAGAGCTTGAAGTTCAGCGCCAGCATGGCAGCCAGCGTGCCGATGATGCCGAGCAAATTGCGCACAATCGCCAGCACCGCCCAGGTGATGAATTCGCGCAGCGTTCCCACGTCGTTGATGACGCGCGTAATGACGCGCCCCACGCTGTAACGGTTATAAAAACTCAGCGAAAGTTTTTGCAGGTGGGCGAACATGGCGGTACGCACGTCGTACAAAACATGCTGACCCACGCGCGCCATGATGCGCACGCGCCAGTAGTTGAATCCCAGCTGGACGATGGAGACAAGCAGATAAACCAGGACGATGCTCCGCAAGGCGGCGGCGTCACCGGCGTTGATGCCCTCGTCAATGGCGAGCTTGACAAAATACGGTCCGGAGACCGAGGCGGCGGTGACGATCGTCATCAGCACCAGCGCAAAGAGCATCCGTCCGTAATACGGCTTGAGGAATTGCATCAATCCCTGGGCAACCCTGGGATCGTAGCCTTTGTCCAGCTGCTCTTCGGAGTGGGTAATGAAGGCGGGAGGAACGATTTTGGTCATGGCGTCGAGTAGGTACTTGATTTGGTAGTCGCGTGGTAGGATGTCCGGGTGATTTGCTCAATGCAGCAGTCATCCCGAATTCGACCTGCCCGCGATGATGGTGTTTTCGTGTTGAGGCTTCTCGGCTCGGATGGGTTCAACCACTGCCTCTTCGTATTCAGAGCCATCGCGCTGCATCAATTGCAGGTCGTGGATTTCCCTGTACAAGCCGCCTCTGGCAAGCAGTTCATTGTGCGTACCGCGTTCCACAATCTGCCCCTTATCCATTACCAGGATCACATCCGCCCGGCGGACGGTGCTGAGGCGGTGGGCGATTACAAAGGTGGTGCGTCCTTCCATCAGAACATCGAGCGCGGCTTGAATCAACTTCTCGGTTTGGGTATCCACACTGGAGAGCGAATCGTCCAGGATCAAAATGCGCGGGTCCATCAGCAGGGCGCGGGCAATCGCCACCCGCTGGCGCTGCCCGCCGGAGAGGGTTACGCCGCGCTCGCCGACGATGGTCTCGTATCCCTTTGTGAAACTTTCGATAAACTCATGCGCCTGCGCGGCTTTGGCGGCGGCGATGATCTCTTCATCGCTTGCATCGGGGCGCCCATAGGCGATGTTCGCCTTGATCGTATCGGAGAACAACAGCGAAGTCTGCAAGACAATGCCGATCTGCCTGCGCAGCGAAGTCAACTCCACATCGCGCACATCGTAGTCATCCACCAGCACGGCTCCGTCGGTCGCATCGTAAAAGCGGGGGATCAAATTCACCAGCGAGGTTTTGCCCGACCCGGTCGGTCCGATCAACGCCACAATCTGGTTCTGTTTCACCCGCAGGCTGATGCCGGTCAACGAACTGACCTTTTCATCCTGATATTTCAACGAAACGTTTCGGAACTCGACTTCGCCTCTCAAATTGGATAAAACCACCGCATCCTTTTTGGACCGGATGGCTGGTTCCGTATCCAAAACCTCGAACACCCTTTGAGCGCCCGCAGCGGCTTCGCCGCCCGCGTTGACCAGCCCGGTCAATGCCTGGGCGGGTTCCGCCATCATCAACAGGTAGGCGTTGAACGCGACGACTGCGCCGACGGTCAGCGTGCCGTCCATTGCCATTTGCCCGCCAAAGAACAAAATCAGAATCGTGCCGAGAGTGATGAGCCAGTTGGTGGCGGGCATAATTTTCGCCCATTCGTCAATGACGTGCAGCCATTTGACGAAGACATCCCTGTTGGCGGTGTCGAAGCGGCGGATTTCGTAGTCCTCCCGTGCAAACGCTCGCACCACCTGTACACCGGTCACGTTTTCCTGCAGGCGGTTGGAGACTTCGCCCACCGCCGTATCCACGGCGAAGAATAACTTGCCGATCTTCGTGCCGAAACCGGCGGTCATCAGGATCAGGGGCAGCATGGGCAGGAGGGAAACAAGCGCGAGTTTGAGGTTGGCAGAGACCATTACAGCGATAATGCCAACGGTCAACAACACGAAACGGACGAGTTCCGGGATGGACGAGCCCGCAAAACGTTCGATGGCGCGCACATCTTCGATGCAGCGCGAAATCAACTGACCGGACTGGGCGTGGTCGTGGTACGCGAACGGCAGGTACTGGATGTGGTCGTACATGCGGTTGCGAAGATCGTAGCCAACGTGCGCCGCAACCCACTCCGAGCCGTACCGGTTGCCCATGCCAAGAAGCGCCGAGGCGAGCCCAAGCCCGAGGAGCAGAAGCGCGGAGCGAATCAAATGGGAGGCATCGCCGCGCAGGAGCCCGTTGTCAATCACATCCTGGATGATGCGCGGCACGAACAGATTCAAGCCGGTGAGGGTCAACAACATCGCAAGCGTGGCGGTCACCTGCCATGTGTACGGTTTGAGAAAAGCGGCAGCGCGAAACAGATTTTTCATAAGCGGGGCAATAAGGATACCACAAACAAAAAGCGGACATCCAGTGGATGTCCGCGCCGAATCAGGCGGGTAACGGGTCGGGTTTGTAGAGCTTGAACGCCCGCAAAGCAAACCGCACCAAAAGGGACAATCCAAGCACGATCAGCCAGTCGTAAATAAAAACACTGCGCGGGAAGTTCTCGAACCGACCCGTGAAGTAGCCGATGTACGCTGCAGCGGCAACCGCCAGCGAACCGATGGTTACGGAAAGGACGACAGGACGCACCATGTGCAGGATACCTTTTTGGAAATTTTCAGGACGGAAGGCGCCGAGAAAGTACGAAACCAGAGGACGAATGAAAAATGCCGCCCAGAAGACCACCCGTTCCATTTCGCGGTAGGACTGATACTCGCGCCCTTCGCCGAAGCGCAAACGGAACACCAGAAAGGCGGAAAGCGTGAGGATGGCAAGATCGAGCAGGAGTGTCCTCATGCTGATGCGCTGGAGAAAGCTTTTCAACCATCTCCGCAATGGAATATCCACATAGAAATGAACGAGCAAGCCAATGGCAATCATCATCGGCAGGAACGTCCGTTGCAGGAAAGCGAACGGGTCGGCAATGGCGGAACCCTGCAGGGCACGTTCATAAAACCAGACCACCGGCACATGCAGAATGTAAATCGCGTACGCCGTTTCACCCAGGTTCACAAAGACGGAGCGGTTGAGGACCTGCGAAAGACGGGAGCGGTCCATTGCCAGCGAAACGATGAACAAAATCAACAACGGCGCCAGCAAACCCGCCATCGGCTGAAGATTGTGCGGCAAAGCCGGGAACACTTCGGCGCTTATCACCGCGTAGCCTGCCACAAGAAGAATACTCGCCGCCAGAACGGCGAGAACGACCCAGGGTTTCAGGTTCTGGTTTCGCCCCTCCCGCAGGTACCAAATCCCGCCGACGACGCCCATCACAAAGGAATTCAAATGGAAGACCGGCGAATAGATGAGGAACTCCTTTTGCTCGGGGTAAAAACCCGTCCACAATGTGAAGTGAACCGCCTGGCTCAACGCCCACAGGGCAATCGAAACCCAGATCAATTTTTTCATCGGCTGGCGATACGCCCACATCACCATGAATGGAAAAAGGGCGTAGAAGAAGAACTCAACCGTCATGGACCAGGCCGCATAATTAAAGGATTGCGAGTAGGCGGGAATCCAAGCCTGGACGACGAAGATATTGGCAAGGATTTTCTGGGGCTTGATCCTCAGGAGGGAGTCGAAATAATACACACACATCAGGGAGAACGAGATGATATACAGCGGGTAGATTCGTGTGAAGCGTGCCCGCCAATACCCCATCACGTCGAACTTCTCGCCGGGTTTGTAATACACCAGCGACATGACGAACCCCGAAAGCACATACAGGTAACTGACGGCGATCGGTCCGGACCGAATCAACGCCGAAAACGGGAAGAAATCCACAAAGTTGGTGTAGAACCTGCTGGTGTCATGGTAGAACAATACAAGCATCACCATGGCAAAGCGGGTGAATGTCAATTGATCGAGCCGTTTCATTACAACCTCAAAACTGGTATCCCGTCTATTCTACTTGAAAAAAATCGGGTTGACCCATGTCAACCCGATTTGGAAGGAAACCGCCGCGGCTAGACTTCGACCGCCAGGCAGGTCAGCGTCTGCTCGATGCCGGGGATGGGCTGGATATCCACCGCAGTGATCTTGCCAAGCCTGGCGATGTCGGTGGTCTCCACCACCGCAATCGCATCATACGGACCGAAGGTCATATTCGCCTCCACGACGCCTTCCACCTTGCGGAGGTGGTTGATGACGTCCTTGAGGTCTCCGGCTCGAACTTTGATCAAGATATAGGCTTTCATGGCTTCTCCTTTTCAGTCTTTCTTTGTTCGCAGGAACACGACCCAGTAGACAGCGGCGACAAGCACCGCACCGCCGATGATATTTCCAATGGTAACAGGAATCAGATTGTTGATAAAGAACGCCTCCCACGTCAGCGCGTCGAGATTCGTCACCTTATCCCCAACCTTCGTCATAAATTCCGGATCGAAGTTTTTCACAAAAAGGGCGTACGGGATGAAGTACATGTTCGCCACGCTGTGCTCGAAGCCCGACGCCACAAATGCGGTGATGGGAAAGATTATGGAAAGAATCTTATCCAGCGTGGTGCGGGCGCTGTATGTAAGCCAGACGGCGAGACACACCAGCGCATTGCACAGGATACCCAGAGCAATCGCCTGAATGAAATCAAGGTCGCATTTGGCGGCGGCAATGCGCAGGGCGGTAATTCCAACGGCATCCGACCCGAAGGTATATTGTTTGGTGAAAAACATCAGGACGGCGGTGGCGATCGAACCGATGAAGTTCCCCGCGTACACAATCGCCCAATTCCGCAGGAGCGCGCGCCCGGTCACCTTGCCGTTCGCCCAAGCCATGACAATCAGGTTATTGCCGGTGAACAATTCCGCACCGCCTACCACCACGAGGATTAGACCCAGACAAAAGACCAAACCCGTGAGCAGGCGGGTGACGCCGTAGGGCCAGCCGGTGGTATATGCAACTGTCCCATCCGCGGCGGTGACGGACATCCCCCCCGCCGCAACCGTCGTGGCAAAAATCGCGCCCAGCGAAATGAACGCGCCTGCAAGAATCGCGAGCATCATCATCGTAAAGGCCGGCATTTCCGCCTTGCGGACACCCAAGTATTCCGCCCGCGTTGCCATTTCGGCAGGAAGCAGTGAGTCGATTCTAACTTCAGTCATAGGCTATCCTTTTTTAGGTTTATTTGTGATAATTTTCACAACACGAGTATAACAGGCGGATTGGAAATAGGTAAGTCAGGATGTAATGAAATCGGTGTGATGTTAATCCAGTGGTTGTTCCTTTTTTCTTCTTCCGAGAAGGCTGACCAGACCGGCAGCGATCAAAGCCGCGAGCACAATCGCTCCGACCGCCTTTCCCCCGCTGTCCAACGATGTGGGAGGTTTGGGAAGCGGCGTCGCAGTGGGCGTGGCGGTCGGCGTAACCGGCCGGGTGGGGGTTGATGTTGGGATGCCGAATGTGGCTGTGACAATTTGTGAAGGTGTGACGGTGGGAGTGAACGCAAGCTGAATGACGAGCGTTTGCCCTTCGAAAATCTCATCCCCCGCCAGCCCGTTCAAAAATTTCAATTCTTCGATGGTGGTTCCGTACGCCAGTGCAATGCTCCATAGCGCTTCATCTTTTTCGACAACATGCAGAATCTCCCCATTTGGCAAGGGGGTATTCGGAATCACGGCAATGCCTGTGCCGGTCGCCGCAGGGCGTGTCGCAGTGGAAGCGGCGGGAAGCGCAACGACCCCCGATGGATCTGCCGCGCCGACATCAAGGACATAGTATGTAACGTCATTGACGGTTGCCAACCCAGCGCCTGCATCCTTAAAATCCCCGGAAAGCAGGGTGGTGGAGTTCGTGGAATGTCCCTGCCAGACTTGAATCACCTCCGCCAGGGTAAGGTTGGCGCCGGAGTGGATGTTTTCGGCAAAGAGCCCGCCCGTTGAAAGATCGCCGTCCACGGGGTAGCCGGCATCCAATGCGCGCTCGAAGGGGCGTTTTCCGTCCGCGCTGAAATGCGTGAGCACGCCTTTTCCGGCAATGTATTCGGCGTGCGTTTGGGCGATTTCCATCAAACGATCATCCACCCGATACGGCGGCAAGCCTTTGGATTCGCGCAAGGCATTCACCTCTTCGATCAATTCCCGGGCGGTGAAGTTGGGAGAAAAAAGCTCCGGCCGGGCGCCCACCCGTTCGGACGGAAGCAGGCTGAGCGTCAAAAAAAGAAGCGCAAGAATTAAAGTCAGGGCGAAAGTTCGATTCATCAAAAAAATTATACCCGCCGGGCGTCTTCATGCCTTCCCGGAAGTTTAGGCGTGAGGTAAAATTATATATAATATATAATCTTTGGAGATAGTCTCATGCCCGGTTTTACCCCTGGACGCCGTTACCAACCGCCGTTCATGCCGTTCAAACGTCAGCCGTTCAAAAAACGCGCTTTGGCGAAAATCGAACTGGCAATCAAAGGTCCGCTCTTCGGATGCCGGATGTGTGGAAACTGTCTCTTGCAGGAGACCGCGTTCATCTGTCCGATGGAATGCCCAAAGGGCTTGCGGAACGGTCCATGCGGCGGGGCAACGCCCGAGCGGTGTTATGTGGATGAAACGCGCCCGTGCATCTGGTACAAGATTTACGAACGCAGTTTCAAACTGGGACGCGAAGCCCTGCTGCTCGAAGTTTTGCCGCCGATGGATTGGGAAAAGGCGGGGACGGATGCGTGGGGCGATGTATTCGCCCAGGCGAAAAGGGTGGGCATTGGGAACATCGTTGCGGGTCTGACTTCGGGGGAGGCTGGTTCTGTTTCCCGGACATTGGATTCGATCTTCAAGCCTGTGCGCCAGCCCGAATGGTGGCAGGGCGATGCGGAATATCATCCGCCAAAGTACGCGGAGCCGGTTTCGGAATTGGAACGGCGGCTTAAGGCGGGCGAGTTTGTGATCACGGCGGAAGTCTCCCCTCCCCTTTCGGCAGATACCGGCAAGTTAATCCGAAATATCGAAACGCTCAGGAAGTATGCTGCGGCGCTGAACTTCACAGACAACGCCTCGGCGGTGCCGCGCATGTCTTCGCTGGCATGCAGCAAGATCGCGCTCGAACACCATGCCGAGCCGGTGATGCAGATCAGCGCCAGGGAGAAGACGCGGACCGGGCTGCAATCGGAGGTGATGGGCGCGGCGGCGCTTGGGATTCGCAACCTGCTCTGCCTGACGGGCGACAGCATGGCGATGTCGCCGGGACCCAAGGGACGCATGGACATCGTGGATATTGATTCCATCCAAATGTTGTGGATCCTGCGCCGGATGCGCGACGAGGGGAAATATCTCGACGGGCGCGAGATCAAGACGCCGCCGAAGTACTTCCTCGGCGCGGCGGCTTCGCCGTTTGCCTCGAACATGAAATTCCAGGCGCTGCGCGAACAGAAGAAGGTCAACGCCGGGGCGCAGTTCTTCCAGACCAACCTGGTTTTCAACGCAGACGACCTCGATGAGTGGTTGAACCAACTTGCCAGGCGGAACGTGCTGGATAAAGTGTACATTTTGATCGGAGTGGCGCCGTTGAAGAGCCTCAGGATGGCAAGATATTTGCACGAGCGGATTCCCGGCGTGTTCGTCCCGGAGGCGGTGATGAAGCGTATGGAACTTGCCAACGAAAAAGGCGGCGCCGAAGAAGAGGGCGTGCAGATCGCATTGGAGGTGATCGAGAAGGTCAGGACCAGGCAGGGGGTGAACGGGATTCACATCATGGCGGTAGGATGGGAGGAAATCGTGCCGCGCATTGTGGAGGAGGCGGGGGTTGGCAGTCGCGTGGTTAGGTAGTTGGGTAATTGAGTAATCAGGCAATTGGTATAAGAGAATTTAGAGGAGGGTCAATTCTTCGTGGCGCAGGTCGCGCCAGGCGCCGACCTCGAGAGAGCCAAGTTCCAGTTTTCCAATAGCAACACGGAAAATTCTCAACGTGAACAAGCCCACTGCCGCGGTCATGTGGCGGATCTGGCGCTTCTTTCCCTCGCGCAGTTTCACTTCCAGCCAGGCGGTCGGTCCATGCGGGGTGACAGGCTTGGGGCGCGGGGGCAGCTGCGGGTCCGGGATGAGGCGGAAGACTGCCGGGCGGGTGAAATGCCCTTTGAGTTGAATCCCGTTCGAGAGCTGCGTCAATTTTTCGGGAGTCGGGCTGCCCTCCACCAGCACGTAATACGTTTTCTCGATATGATGCTTCGGGTCGGTGAGGCGTTTGATGAGCGCGCCGTCATCGGTGAGCAGGAGCAAACCTTCGCTGTCGCGGTCGAGCCGCCCGGCGGCGTAGACGTTCGGAACGTTGATGTACGGTTTGAGCGTGGGGTGCCCCGTGCCTTCATCGGTAAATTGCGAAAGCACGCCATAGGGTTTATTGAAGACGATATAGCGCATGAGTATAATCATACCCGATGAGCGATTCGACGTTCGAGATCCGCCTTTGCACAAACTGCGGCTTGCGCTATCCAATCGAGGCGGGACATACGTTTGGAAGCCGCTGTCCGCAGTGTTTGGGAGAGACACGGGTCGTTTTGCGAAAATCCATTTTGGAAGAAAACAAGCTGCGGGAGCACGTCCAAGCCAGGCGCAATGGCGAACTCGCCGTCCTGCTCGACAACATCCGTTCGGCGTGGAATGTCGGCTCGATTCTGCGCAGTGCAGACGGCTTCGGGTTCCGTCACGCCTATTTGTGCGGCATCACTCCCACTCCCGAAAACGAAGCGGTGACCAAGACCTCGCTTGGCGCGGAGGACTACGTCACCTGGTCACATCACAAGGATGCGGTCAAACTGGCTGCTGGATTAAAGAGAGAAGGCTGGAGGATTCTGGCGCTGGAAGAAGAAGCGCGCGCCCTGCCCATCGGACGGTTCACTCCGCAAACCGGCATACCAACCATGCTGGCACTCGGCAGTGAAGTAACCGGAGTGGACCCGAAATTACTGGAGTTGTGCGACGGGGTCTATTCCATCCCCATGGCGGGCAGGAAGCGTTCCTTCAATGTGGCAATCGCCTTCGGGATTGCGGCATACGCGATGACGCTCTCGAAATGACATCCCTGCAACAGAGCGTCAGGGAATCAGAAACCTACTTTCTCTTCTTCCTTGCCGGGGCGGGGCGGGTCTCGTAGAGATAGACGCGCGGGTTCTTGTGCGCGATCTGGAAGTATAACTTCTCGCCCAGGTGGCTGCGCAAAGCAATGGATACTTCCTTCTCTGAAAATTTCTCCTGCTCCACCATGTAATAATCGGTGCCGAAGAGCACATGCTCCGCCACGAGCGGGTCGGATAGAAGCACTTTCAGGTAATCGAAATAACTGAAGGCGCGGTCGGAGGGGGTATTGGCGAACATCGTATAGGAAATATCGGTGTAGAGGTTGGGGTATTTATCCACGGTCAGCATCTTCAGGATGACCGACAGCCAGGATTCCTCCTCGCCTTCCCGCGGAGCCTTGCCGGTGATCTGACGCTCCCATTCCTCCGCGCCGCCGAAATGAGCCAGGCAAATATTCAGGCGCGGGAAGTCCTTCAATACCCTGGCATAGTTGGCAGGGTGGGCAAAGTTCTTCGCCTGCGCCGCGCTCAGTCCTTTTCGGCGGATGCCGCCGGGGGAACAATGCGCCAGGACGGGAATCTTCTTTTCCTGGCACAGGGCGTAAAGTTCCAGCAGAGTTGAATCGTTCGGGAAATATCCAAGGTTGGGGTACAACTTGACGCCGCGGAAGCCGTGTTTATCAATGTACTCATGGAAAAGTTCCAGAAGGTTCGGTCGGCGCGGGTCGGCGGCAAAGAATGGAATCACCATCCTGGGGAAGGCGTCGCGCAGGAGCGCCAATTCGTTCAATTGATCTTCGTAGCGCACAGCGGGTTTGCCCGCCCCCATGAATTCCATATCCATCGGCAGGACGACAAAGCGCGCGTTGTCTGGATACTGCACCCTCAGCCGCTCGAAGACGGCGCGCTGACTGCCGGAGCCGCCCGTCTCGAAAAACTGGTCGTAGCGCAGCAGCGCTTCATGGTTGAGCGAACTTTTGGAAAGCCACGCCTTTTCGATCAACCCGTAGAACAGGCTAATGCCCTTGGTCACCGGCGAAGGGAAAAGAAGCCCCAGGAATCCCAGCACGTTCTTCAACAACGCAATGAGGTAAATGAGACTGCGCCGAAAGATGCGGTACTTCAGGATGCGGTTCAGACCGAGCGGCAGGAAACGATCCGGCACAGACGCCGCCGTAAACGTGTGCACATGACAGTTATAGATGGGCTTGTCCATTGGCTCCTCCGCGTGAATGCGCGCTTAAGAACCATAGTACAGCAAATCGGCGGCAATGGCAACAAGGAAACAGCCCCTTCTTTTATATCTAATCCGAGTTGCTACCTTGGTTTCAAGAGGCTTCCCTCACCCCAAACAAGGTTATATATTCTGGCAGGGTGAGGGCTTTTGGCGGGGAACCTAGAAAATCTATTGGAAGGTAGCAACTTGAGTTATCTATGTCCATCACCCGCCCGGCATCAGCAGGGCGAGCGCCTCGAGCCATTTTTGCGCAATCAAATCGTAGCCCGCCTGGTTGGGATGATTGCCGTCATCGGAAAGAGTAGCGGGGTTGGTGAAAATATCCGAATTGTAGAAATCAACAGTCAGCGCGCCGTATTGCTCCGCCTTCTGTTGAATGACCCCGTTATAACGGACGACCTGCGAAGACATGCGGGCAAGTTCGCCGGGCGTGATGCCCGTAAACGCCTCACCCGCCAACGCCGCCGGGCGCTTCGACTGGTCGTCCAGCAGGGCAACGATCACCTGCGCGCCTTTGCCGCGCAGAGCGATCAATATCGTATCCATGTTCGCGGCGAAGCGTTCGGCATCCTGCTCTTCCTGTTCGGCGGTTACGCCGCCGTATTCGTACAAATACCATAAATCGTTGCTGCCAATCCAGATGAACACGACCGCGCCGCGCCCTTGCGAAAGCGCCGCATCCACCTCGGCGGCTGCGCGCTCCAGCTGCCCGAACATACCCTGGTCGCCGTGAATCAACGCATCCGAAGTCCAGCCGGATTGCGCGAAGTTGGTCATCGTCGAACCGGGTCGCTCCTGAACGACCTGCTCCAACACGCGCCCCGGATACCCGCGCCCCGAGTCGTCGCCGTCACCCTGGGTCAAACTATCTCCAATGGCGATCATGCTGACCGGTCCGGCTGGAAGCGCCTGTGCGGGCGGAAACGTAACCGGAGTGGGAGTCCGAGTCGGCACAGCCGTTGCAGGCGGCAAAGTTGCCGTGACAACCTCCGTAGGTGTGCTTTCAAGAGTGGGCGGCGCGGGAATTGGACCTTCCAGCCCGGTCGTGATTTCCTGCCTGCACGCGGTCAGCAAAAGCGCAATCAGAAGAATGACACGTTTCATTGAGACTCCATAACGGCGGCAATTTTACTTCACCTGATGACAACCCCGCCTCACCCTGACGGGAAAGTTGATTCTATCCAGCAAATCCCGTCCACGCGGAGGGCGGTTCCCCGAATCTCAAAGTTGATCGCGGAAGACACGGGCAGGCACGTCGAGCGTATATACGCCGTCTTCCCACTGAAAGCCCATGCGCCGCAGATACGTTTCATGCCGCCGGTTGCCCGGCTCGGATAACAGGCGGACGATTCCCTTCTGCCTGAAGAACCCGGCGCTCTCTTCAAAGAGAAATTTTCCCGCGCGAAAATCGCGGTAACCCGGAATGACAAAATCCAGAAAGATGCGCCCCGCTTCGCCCTCCGGCTTGACGATCAACACGCCGACCGGCACCATGTTGCGCAGAACAAACACCACGAGTTGATCGTTCTTCGGCTTGAACAGATAGGTGGGAATGAATTCCAGAATTTCACGCCGGTAAAAATCGAGGAACTGCTTGAGATAGGCGCTATCCGCAGGGACTTCCATCAGCGTGAAGTAATCCTTCTGCCGCCACATCTGCCACAGGTTATAGAGGTTGACGCACACGATCAAGCCATTGAGAAAGGCGACGGGGACAGCCCCAATCAGCAAGCCGTATACGACAAAAAAGACCGCGCCCGCCAGGTTGATGAGCCGCAGGCGCACCAGCGATTTCATCATCAGGGAAATGGCGACCAGAAGCGAGCCCGCATAGCCGATGAGTTCGTAAAGAAAAGTCGGTTCCATTATTTTCCTGCCACAATCGTTTCAGGCGGGGCATTATACACCGGACGAAAGAGAGAGGCGCAGATTCTCCGCAACCTCCCGCAGGCTCATGCGTACATTTTGTTGTAAAAGGAGAAAAGATGAACGCACAACAACGACATTCCCTGCGCAGGTCAAAGCGTGACCGCATTCTTGCCGGTGTGTGCGGCGGACTCGGCGAATTTTTCGGTATCAGCCCGTTTTGGTTCCGCCTTGCCATGCTCATTGCCCTCATCCCGGGCGGCGTGCCGGGGATTCTGATCTACGCAATCGCGTGGATCGTCATCCCTTCGGAATAATTTCAATTACGGAGAATCGAAATGACCACTGAATCGAACGCCATGGAACAGAAAGCGCAAAAGACGAAAGTGTACTACCGCGGCGGTGCTTCGGAGGCGGTGTATGCCTTCGGGCTTTTCGGCGCATGGTTCTATTACCTTACCCAAGCCACCAGCATTGGAATGGCTGTGCTGGGAATCCTGAAGGGATTCATCTGGCCCGCCTTGCTGGTTTACGAATTGCTGAAGTATCTCAATATGTAAACTCGCCTTACGCAGTACCGCAGATTCATCTCGCCTTTGCAGAGCAACAAAATGCTGCGGTACGAGTAAACTGCGCAGCATCAGTATGTAATCTGCCTTACGCGAAAATACCCGCAATTCCGAAGGGATGACGCCATCCAGAAAAATCCGCGTCACCCCTTCGTGGTTGAACTGCGCCGCTCAGATGCTGATGAATTTCGCATTTGCGCCGGCTTCGCCAGCCTGTTGGGGCTTGTTCCGTACCCAGCCCTCCACCAGCAGACCGATGCCGAACTGCCCGACAGACTCGATAAAGTAATTATAAACGTACACTTCCTCGCGGTTGCGGAAGGGGTTATAGATGCGCACCCAGCCATTGTTCCCGACAGGAATCACATCCTCCAGAACGATCCAGTGACGGGTGGTGTTGCTGGTTGATTTTCCGCTCAACCTGCCGTCGGATTTGAAAATGGCGACGCCCCAAAACACCATTTTTCCCTCCTCCAACAGCCTGCGGAGACGCACCGGCGAAACCGGGCTGAGGCTGGGGGTATAGCGGAATTCCTCGAACTTGAGGTCATATAACTCGAGCATGGATTTGACATCGCCCAAGCCCGTCCCCAGATTGTTCCGCATGATCTTCTCCGCTTCGGGGTATGCTTCCTTCCACTTTTGCAGGAAGGGGATGACATCCACGCCCGCCAGCGCCGCCGCGCAGAACTCGCCGCACAGGTTGAAGTGAATCACGCGCGCGCCGAGCGCGTTGAAGACGTCAATGTATTGATAACCGGTCCTGTTTTTCTCGATGGCATCGTCAATTTCGGGGTCAGCCGGGTGGCGGAGAATGGATTCTCCAAGGTCGAACTGCCTGCCCTGGTTTTCTTCGACGGCAGTATCTTCCGCTTCGGCGGGATAGACATAGGGATCGAGCAAATCGCCTTTATACCAGCCGTTGAGAAGTTTGCCCGATTTATACAGACTGACCTCGTACCAAATTTTGTACTTGGCTTCCTGGTCGTTGCGTTTGACCCTGCCCGTCCAGCGCAGGATGTCGTTCACGTCCGCCCAGCCGAGATGCCCCTGGGTTTGAGAGGCTTGAGTGTAGATCATCTCTGCGCGCACCGACCAGACGTCCCGTCCGCCCTGAAGCGTGACGAGCCATTCCTCCAGGCGGGCTTCATCCTGCCTGCCTTCCGCTGCGACATTCGCCAGCCAGGCATCCCATTCCGCTTGATGGGTTTCCAATGCGCTGCGAATCCCATCCTTGACAGTCTTCCGCTCGGCGGCGGAAACCTTGCCCCATGCCGCATCGGACATCCAGGCAGGCTCGTCGGCGGCGGAGGTTTTCCATGCCTGAACATCGGCTGCCTTAAGCGACAAAGGCACGGAGGAACGGGGCTTACCGCCATCGAGTTTGACGGCGGGGAAAATGCCATCCGCTTTGGGAGGAAAGGCAAGCGCCTCGCGCGGGACCCAGCCGGGAATCTCATGCTCCGAGTGGGACGTTTTCACCCGAAGCCAGGCTCCCTGGTCTTCAAGGATTTCCACCGGCGTGCCTGCGCCCAGCGACTCGACCATCTGGGCGTTATGCGCGGCGCTTTCCAGCAGTTGAACGGTTGCACGTACTCTGGCTGCGGACATGCGAACTCCTCTCCAAATCTTCTCTCCGGCTCTTACTCACTCACCTTACGCGATGTCATCACAAGGGCGACCCGTTTGGGCAAAACAGCAGCCAATCTGCAAGAAAGGGCCGCCCTATGCCAGACATTTTGCAAAAACATGGATGGGGCGCCCCTGCCGCGTAACGTCAGTTACTCAGCAATTCTTTTATACAACAAAGAAGCCAGTGTTTTCAAGTGGACGCTCCTGCAAGCGATTTGCGGCGACCGGACCGGCTCGCTTGAATTTCCCCAAAATTCGTTGTATAGTGAATTCGCGTACAAACAAGCTTTTCGACTTCAAACCGGAACTTCATTGACCAATACGGGGGTGACGGATAATCGCTCGCCGAACATTTCCGCCCGGTGGTGTCTGCTCAAATCCAATTCAGATGTACGTCCCATGGGAGGGACACCATGCTACAGAAAAAACTGCTTTTCCCCTTGTTTGCCGTTTTGGCGATCTTCGTTTCAGCATGTGCGGCTGGCGGCGGATCGGGCGGCGGGACAGCCGACCTCATCCCGGTCATGGCTTCGGGAAATCCGACGTTTTGCGAACGCGAAGAGGATACCCTGTTCATTTACGTGAAGAACAGCGGCAGCGCCGATGCGGCAAGCGCCGAGGTGCAAGTGGAATTCTTCCTCGGTCCCGGCTATACCCGAACCGAGAACGGAACCACCGTGACCGGAATTCTCGCTGCGGGAGAGACGCTGAGTTCCCCCATCGCGGTTTCCATTCCGGGAGACTGCTTCAACCCCGATTGCGACTTCAAAATCACAATAGACCCGTCCAATGCGGTCAAGGAATCGGACGAATCGAACAACGCCGTCGAGGCGGCATGTATCGGGTAGGATAAGCGTTTTTTGGAAGCCGTTTGAAAGAGGAAATTATTGCGAGATAAACCTGTACCCGCATTTCAGGCATTCGATCTCTGCGAAACAATTCCCAAGCGAGGTGCGGACATTGTCGTCGCAGTTCGGACACGTCGTATGACGTCCGTTGCAATGCGGGCAGGTGGTAAATTCTATTGAGTTTTCCTTGAAGAGGTTCACCCCGCCGCTTGCTGCAAGGTTTTTCATCCCGGCGAAAAGTACGACGCCGATGTCGAGCAATTGACGAGCCGCGCTCTGGCTCCCAAACGCGGAACTCCCTTTATATGTTCCTCCACAATACTTGCAAATGTAACTGGCTTCTCTGCTCATACCCTGCGACTCCTTTGGCGTTATTGCTCTGAAATCCTGTTCTGTTGAGAGCGCAGTTTTTCATTCCGCTTTCCCGGATGCGAGTTTTCGATGAAATGTGCTGAAAAACACGCTCGTTTGTGTTTCCACCTCACGCGCATACCTGGGGCGGGCTCTTCCTATCCATAGTTCCACCAGGTGACGCCCATGCCCACGATCGTCAATATGGAGGAATATAGAAAAGCCTCCCCAAGGGGAATATCCAGCGAAAAAACGCTGATAAGTATCAGCAAAGCGAATACGACCGCACCAGCCAGCACATACCTGTTCAAGAGAATTTCCTTCAGCATGACTATCTCCCAATAGACCTCTTGTATAAGTGCTCCCGCTGCAGTCCTCGGCGGCGGGGACGCCGCCTTGAGCAACGTAAAAAAGTGACTTTTGCAAGAAGTCTAATAAAATTTTTCGCGTATTATATCGCACGCCGCCGCGTCCGCAAAGCAGATCGAGGACATTAGACCGGGGGTTCTCTGTAATCCTATCCGCCGACCAGCAGCACGACGCCATCTTCCCACTTTAACGCGGACGAGGGCGCCTGTTTTCTGCGCACATCCTCCGCCATCGCTTTTACGATCTCCATACGCCGCCCCGCCGCCCACGGATACGCTTTGTCCCACTCGGCGTCAGTTTTCGGAAACCAGATGATGGCGAACGTACCGGCTCCGCCAAATTCCCAATAGAATTCGCACACATTCTTCCTGAACAACGAACCTTCGATGTATTGGATCGTTCCAGAACGTCCTTTTGTGATGATTTTTATCTTTGCCATTTGAAATACTATCTCAACCCGTCTAAGCGCCGGTCCCTTCAGTTGAAGCGCGGACGCGGTGGAAGCGATTCTCCGAATACTTTTCGAACTCTTTGCCGGGTTCCGCCAACTCGAAGATTTCAATAAATTCATCGGCGTTGACAATCTGATAAGTTTCGCGGGCTCTCCAGCCGGGCGGAATGTTTTCGATGCTTTCGGTCACGAAGCGAATGGTCCGGCCATCCGCGGAACGTTCATCCAGAACGTATTGATTCACAAAGCCCTCCACATGGAACTGGCGCATAATGCAGGTCGTTCTCGCGCCATCGTAACTGACCAGGCTCCAATCTTCGTGGATTTCGCCGCCCGGGTTTTTCTCCTGCGGCGCATACACGGATTTATTGCGCGCGAACACAAATCTGTTATCCAACACGAATTCGTAGGTGCGTTCCACCTGCGAGCGGCCGGGCACCCCCTCACCGATGCCCCTCCAGACCCCGATGAAAAAGTCGAACAGCATCCCAAGGTTGTCCGTCATTATGTTTCTCCTTAACTGCTCGAACGCATCAAACAGGGATGCAGCACTGCGTCCCTGCGGATTGGGTGTCATCCATAAAAATCATCATCCACCCATTTTAACGGGTTCTCGGCGATATATTTCCGAATTCGATTCAAATCCGCATCATTGCGAATGATATGCTCACAATAATTACGCTGCCAAACGACCATTCCCCGCATTTGACGTACCGCGTTGATGGCGTACGTCACCGCCGATTTATATGCATCAAGAACGAATAAATCTGCCCATATTATATCCCCCAATTCAGCGGTTTATTTCTTGAATCGCCGCCGCAAAACGAGCGCAATGCCGAGCGCCAGAATCACAAAACTCCCGGTCACAAAGAACCACTTGATCAGCGTGAAGATGGGGGCAAACAGGTCCACGCCCAGGGTTGGAGCGGGATAACGAGCCATCACCAGCGAAGTGGATATATTTTCAAGGTAATCAAACATTGCGCCCGCCAATGGAAAGAGATTAAGCAGCCGCCAGCGGGAACCTTCGACCAATCCGCGAGTCAGCAGCCAACTGACGGTGGTCGTTAGAAAGAACAAATAAGCAAGCGGAAAGACAAGGTCGAACGTGAAGCGGGCATAAATATACGCCGCGCGTCCTTCCGAGCCGTAACTCTCCGCCATCGCATAGAGGTCGCTGGCAGAATAGAAATAAGACGTATCGGGCGAGACGCCGCCGCTATAGGCTTCGGCTTTCTGCGCCTGCCCCGGCAGGACAAAGATCATGAAAAGCGCAAATACCGCCAATCCAAGCAATGTCACCCGGTTGGAGGAAAGGGAATAAAAGGAATTGGAGATTTGATTCAACAT
This sequence comes from Chloroflexota bacterium, assembly GCA_024434165.1. Classification (GTDB taxonomy): domain Bacteria; phylum Chloroflexota; class Anaerolineae; order Anaerolineales; family Villigracilaceae; genus Villigracilis. The sequence continues at coordinate 50,473 of QMIW01000020.1, forward strand.
AAAACCTCACTGCCTCTTCAAAAAACGGTCTCTTACCAGCGCCAGCGGATGCTGCGCCGCCAAGCCTGCTCCATGTTGTATTTGCATTCGGCAAGCCGCCCCCGTCGAAGCAACCACTACCCCCTCCTGCCCCCCCCTATTTTGGAGGAGGTGTCCCGCAGGGACGGAGGGGGCAAATTGGCGAATCTTCGGCAGGACTCCCAATTCCCCCACCTGCATCGAAAGATCGTAATGCCCGGCGTCGTAGCCGAACGTCCCCGCCATGCCGCAGCAGCCCGCGTCAACCACCTCCGTATCGAAGCCGAACATCTTCAACATCGCAACCGTCGCGCCAACCCCCGCCGGCAAGCCGTCATCGGAGAGACCCTCGGCGCGCTGGTGGCAATGCGGGTGAAGGATAATTTTTTTCCCCGCCCCTGCCCTCTCCCGTAGGGAGAGGGGGAAAGACTCTAAATTGGCTGCGCGCAGGATAAATTCATCCACCAGCCAGACGCGTTTTGCAAGCGATTCGATTTCCTGATGACGCTTCGGCAACAGGGATTTGTACTCGCGCTTGAGGCAATACACCTCAGGCGGCTCGCATCCGACCACGCTCAAGCCTGCTCCGCCATCCAGACGTTGAATCCCGCCCAGAACTTTTTCTGCATGTTTCCGGGCGGCGTCCAAAAATCCCTTCGAAAGCAGGGACGCGCCTGCGCCGATCACCGGCAGGATTTGTACCTCATACCCCAATGCGTTCAGGATTTCGATTGCCGACTCCTCCACTTCAGGTTCGATGTAATGCGAAAAAACGTCGGAGAGGAAAATGACCGATTTTGTGCGACCCGGTTCGAGGTCCGGTTTGATGCGCGTTCGGGAAAACTTCGGGAACGGCCGCTGATCCGCAATTCCCAATGTCCGGGCAATCAATTTCCGAGACCATTCCATTTCCATAAAAAGATTCGCCAGTGAAGCAATGGGACTCAGCCACTTCGCAACGACATGAAAATATCCAAACAGGTAATCGCGCAGCGGGCGGCGGTGGGATTTGTAATACCGATTCATGAATTCGTATTTCAATTTCGGCATATCCACGCCGCTCGGACATTCCGACGTGCAGCCTTTGCAGGCGAGACAGAGATCAAGGGCGGAAAAAACTGCGGGTTCAAGTTCCGAATATCGAATATTCGAATATTCGATATTCGACGACAACATCAAACCTCGTAATAAATTCGCCCTGCCCCTTGTGCTGAGCGCTTCTTCCCGCGTCGCTTGAAACGACGGGCACATCACACCTGTTGTCTTCCGGCACACGCCCTGCCCATTGCACTGCTCGATGGCTCCCGCCAAACTGCGCTCATGCTCGAAGTGCAAAACGGGGGTCCACGCCTTTGCCCGATACGACTCGCCGTAACGCAGGTTCGTATCCATCGGCGGGGCGTCGAACAGTTTTTGGGGATTCAAAATATCGTGCGGGTCGGCGGCGCGCTTCAACAGGCGCATGGCTTCGGTCACTTCGCGTCCGTAGGTGCGCTCGATGAATTCGCCGCGCGCGAGACCGTCTCCGTGCTCGCTGCTCATCGAGCCGCCCAAACTCATCGTCAGCGCGAAGACCTGCTCGACGATCCCGCGCATCGCGCGCACGCCTTCGCCGTGCTGTAAATCCAACACCGGGCGGATGTGCAGGCACCCTGCCGAGGCATGGGCGTAGATTCCGCCGAACGTGCCGTGCGCGGTCAAAATCCGTTCGACCTCGCGCACGAAATCGCCCAGTCTTTCGACCGGGATGGCGCAATCTTCGATGAATGCAATTGGGCGGGCAGACTGCAGGCGTGAATCCAAAATTCCCAAACCAACCTTGCGGACGTTCCAGATGCGGCTCTGCTCCTCCACCGTTTCTGCGATGGTCACCACATCGCCAAGACGGCGCGCCGCCTCTTTCAAAGCCGGCGGTTGATCCCCGCTAAATTCCACAACCAACACCGCGGCAGGATCGCCCGCCACCCACCCCATCTGACGGGCATAAGCGGGCAGGCTTCGCGCATTGCGCAGAATCAACCGCGGAATCAATTCCACGGCGCTGGGGTTCATTGCCAGCAGGCGCGGAACATCGTCGCAGGCTTCGGCAACACCGGGATAGGTCAGCACTCCAAGAATCGTATGCTTCGGCTTGGGAACGAGGTTGACCTTGAGTCTGCGGATGACAGCAAGCGTGCCTTCGGAGCCAGCGAGGAGGGGCGCGAGGTTGATGGTGTTTGGTTTGATGGGCGGATAGTGGTCAGTGTTCAGTGACCAGTGATCAGTAGTCAGTGACCAGTGATCAGTTATCAGTGATCTGTGATCAGTGTCTGGCGGCAAGTGTCCAGCAGTCCACTGCGGCGGCTTGGACGGACTCCAGGGCAGAAGGTAATTCAAGCGGTAGCCCGCCGAATTGCGCCAGGACTTGGGAAAGTTTTGCTGGATGGCGTCGGCATAGTTTTCGCGGATCGCATTTACAGCAGAAAGTATCGCCACTTGATAACCGCCTGCTGACGACTGGTCACTGTTTACTGATGATTGATTACTGACCTCCCCCCACTTCTGCAGCGACCCATCTGCAAGAATCACATCCG
>QMIW01000021.1 GCA_024434165.1 Chloroflexota bacterium
CATGGAATCAGGGAGTTGCTCCAAAAATACGCCGGCAAGCCGGCTGACTCCAGAGTTATATGGAATCAGGGAGTGCTCCAAAAATACGCCGGCAAGCCGGCTGACTCCAGAGTTATATGGAATCAGGGAGTGCTCCAAAAATACGCCGGCAAGCCGGCTGACTCAGGGTTATATGGAATCAGGGAGTTGCTCCAAAAATACGCCGGCAAGCCGGCTGACTCCAGAGTTATATGGAATCAGGGGGTTGTTCCAAAAATACGCCGGCAAGCCGGCTGACTCCAGAATGATTCGGATTGGTTCTAAAGCGACTTCACGATCTCCTTCACCAACGCAGGTCCGCGATAGATCAAACCGGTATACACCTGCACCAGCGCCGCCCCGGCATCGAGGCGGCGTTTTGCATCGTCGGGATTCATGATCCCGCCTGCGCTCACCACCGGGATTTTCCCGTTCACGCGCTTCACGGTTTGACGAAGAACCGCCTCGCTTCGGACCCGCAGCGGGGCGCCGCTCAACCCGCCTGATTCTCCCCTTGAGCCCGACCTCAATCCCTCGCGCGCAAGGGTCGTGTTGGTGACGATGATGCCGTCCATCATGGCATGGAGGATGACCTCGATGGCGTCGTCCAATTCGGAGTCCATCAGGTCCGGCGCGAGTTTGACCAGCACCGGCAGCCGCTTCTGCAAACTCTCCTCCTCCAATTTGCGCTGTGCATGGATTTGGAACAGCAGTCCTTCCAGCGCCGCCCGTCCCTGCAATTGACGCAGTCCGACCGTGTTGGGCGAACTGACGTTGATGGTCAGGTAATCGGCATAGGGCGAGAAGTTCTGCACGAGCGCGAGATAATCCAGCACCGCCTCCTCGTTGGGCGTGGATTTGTTCCTGCCGAGGTTGACTCCCAGAATCGTGCTCCTGCGGGCAAGCCAGCGCACGGCAGGAGAATTTTCCTCGCGCGCCCGATACGCCCGCAGCTGCCTTTCGACGTAGGCTGCGCCTTTGCCGGGAAACCCCATCCGGTTGATGACCGCCTCATCCTCCGGCAGGCGGAAGACGCGCGGTTTGGGGCTGCCCTCCTGCGCCAGCGGCGTGACCGTGCCAACCTCCACGTGACCGAAGCCCAGCGCCGCGAGTCCGCGCACGGCGACGCCGTCCTTGTCGTATCCCGCCGCGAGCCCAACCGGATTTTTGAACGTCAGCCCGAAGGCTTTCACCGGCTTGGGTCTGGCATAATACAAAAGCGATAACAACCAGCGCGCGGGCGGAACATACCCCGCCAGGCGCAAAGCATTAAGCGTGAGGGCATGAGCCCGTTCGGGTTCGAGTCGGAAGAGCAGCGGGCGGAGGAGGTTATACAACAGGCTGCCTTTCCTTTTTTCCCTTCTTCAGCATCGCAACGGTTCGAGCCGCCCGGCGCTCGCGGGTCTCCGGTTTCTTCGCCTCAGTGATGTACCCGACATACTCCCTTTGGTGAGAATATGGGAGTTTTTCGAAGAACGCCTTCGCCTCCTTCTCGCCTTTGAACGCTTTCTTCAACTCGTCCGGGATTTCCACCACACGCGGTTCGGCATCCAATTCCACCGTGACCCGGATCTCATCGCCGAACGACTTCCCGATCTGTTCACGGATGCTTTTCAGGACGATGAGGATGTGCCGTTCGCCGCCCATGCGCGTCAAAATCCCGCGATAAGCCGCGCCTTCGATATCCGCCCTGATCCTGGGGCGCTTCGAGCCGAGCGCCTCTTCCACATCGAAGGGAACTTCCACGAACGCCCCGCCCCCGCCCGCGTTCTGGATAACGGCTTTGAAGGTGTGCTTGTTTTTCATAAGAACCTCGAATCGAATTTTAGCATGCGGGCGGGGCAGACGCTCCTACTCGCTCAAATCAACCGGCTCGCCGCCGTATTCGCCGGTGACGCGCAGGGAGCCGTCGCCGCTGCGGGTGTAGGTGAGCGTGCCGTCCCTATCTCCCGTCACCGTTACATCGAGGGTGAAGGTGTCTTCGTCGAAGTTTTGGGAACCGCTGCCGGTGAGGACAAAGCCCTCTATGAAGGAGCAGTTGTCGAGTTGGAAGGAAGCGCCGGGCTCCGTCCCCTCGAAGGCGATGGAACCGCCGAAGGCGCATCCGACAGCGAGGGATTCCACTCCATCCCAATAATAATATTCCGGCAGGTAGTAAATTTCATTATCGAGCGCGTAGAAGACCTCCAACAGGTTCGCAGACTCGGAGACACTCAACGGCAGGAGCGGGACGAATTCACTGACCACCGCCCCCTCGCAGGCGGTTTCGCGCCGGGGCGGAAGTTCGCCATCCACGAGGAAGTTCGTCACGAGGTCGTCAATACACGAAACGCCGCGCCCAAAGATGACATGCGGACCGCCCGCCTGTGTGATGAGGTAGGCGTTGGGCAGACGGCTGAACACAGTTTGCCCGTTTGAAACCGGCGTGGCGGGGTCGGCTTCGGCGGCAAGGACCAGGGTCGGGATATCCGCCGTCAGCGGAGCGGGACGCGCGGTATCGGTATTTTCGGAGCGCCAAAATACGCAGGGCAGGTCGCCGTAGAAAATGGAGGAGAAGTGAGGCAGGCTGGCGTCCAGTTCATCGCCCGCGCGCAGGTAGGCTTCGGCGCGCTCCTCCGGCGTGCCGCTGAAGTAGGTATAGTCCTGACATTCCACACCGTAATAGACCGCGTCGGAATAGGAGGGATCGGGAATTGCCGCAAGGGTTTCGGGGTCGAGCGAGAAGGCGTTGTACAAAATGCGCGCCATGGGGACGATGTCTTTACTGCGTGAGTACGCTGCCAGCGCGCGCAGAAAGATCATGCGGGAATCTTCCGAATACAAATAGGACGCGGCGCTGCTTTCGAGGTCGGAGAAGGTAAACATGCGCTCCTCGAACCGCCCGCTTGGGCGCGGGAAGTCGAAGGCGATGGGCGCCTGTTTCAGCGTCTGCGCCAGTTGGTCGTATGCGGCAACGGCATCGCCGCCGCCCATGCTTTCGGCGCAGAGATCGTCGTCGTTGCAGGCTTGCAGGGTTGCGGCAAGCACGTCGCTGAACGCCTGCGCCTGCACGGCAAGGAACTCCGTGCCTGAAAGCGTGAGGTCCACCGTGCCGTCGAGGATCAAACCGGCGAGCCGGTCGGGATGCGCGGCGGCGTAGGTCTGCGCGTATTGCGTGCCGTAACTTTCGCCGTACAGCCAGATTTTTTCATCGCCGAACAAAACGCGCAGGGCTTCGAGGTCCTCCACCGCCTGCGCCGTGCCGAGATACGGGAGCATTTCGGGGTTCCCCATCTCCGCCGCACAATCGGATGCAAAACGGCGCGCGGCATCCACAGCGGCGCGCTCGCCTTCGGGCGTGGCAGCGTCTATTTCGGTGAGGTAAAACTCAGCCGCCGCCTCGGCGCACTGCAGGTTTCCAGACATCCCCACGCCGCGCTGGTCGAAGAACACGATATCGAAATGCTCGGGAATCGCGGGGTCGAAGGATGCGGTGTACGCATCCGCGCTGGCGAGTCCCGCCGAGCCGGGTCCGCCTGTGGCGGTAACGAACATGCCCTTGCGTTCGCCCGAAGCGGGGAGGACGGCAAAGACGACGTCCATCGTGCGGGAATCATTGGAATCGAAATGATTCAGCGGCACGGTGATGGTGACGCAGGTAAAGTCGCTCTCCGGGCAGGGAGCCCCGCCGAGTCTTTCCAGACGGGTAACTGTATCCTCGACCCCAGCCTCCGTTTCGCCGACGGTTGGTTCGACCGCGTCTGTGGGCGCTTCTGGAGTGGTTAGGGTCACTGCCGCGCACGCCTGCAGGATGAACGAAAGAATCGCAATGCCGGTAAAGATCTTTTTCATTTTCTCTCCATGGATAACTTGCTGCCAGTTTATGAGGACGGCTCACGCAGGAAACACCGCCTCGAGCGCGCGCGGAAGTTCATCCCGCCAGAAGGTGTAGTTGTGACCCGCCGGCGCCTCGCGGAAGATAACATTGTATCCGTTATTTTGAAGCAGCGGCTGGATGCGGCGGTTGTCTTCCAGCAGCCAGTCGAAGTGACCGATGTCCATCCAGATTTTGATTTCACGCGATATCTTCGCGCGAATCAAATCCACCGCCACGAAATCCCGCCCTTCCAACCCGAACACGGACGATTGAGCAATCACCTTGCCGAATACTTCCGGCATCCGCAAGCCCGTGTACACGGACATCAATCCGCTGAAGGATGCGCCCAGCACGCCATACGCGCCGCGCCTGGTTTTGATGTCAATCAGGTTCAATTTTTTCGCCGCAAACGGCAGGATGGAATGTTCCAGCGTCATCAGTGTCGCATCGGAACAGGCATATTCCACAGCGCGGCGGTCGCCGCCGTTTTGCAGGAATGCCATTGCAATCGGCTGGATGCGCTTCTCGTGGATGAGGTTATCCACGATGATGTTGAGGCTGGCGCGCTTGAGATAATCCGTGCCGTCGTAGACGAGCAGGAGCGGAACCGGTTGTTTGACCGGCGGTTGGTAGAGATGCAATTCACGTTTGCCGTTATCCTGAAGCAGCCACGCATCCACGAGGTGACGTGTCACCCGTCCGCTGGGGATGCCTTTACGCTTGACCGCATACGGGGTCGGCGACGCCCCGGGCATGTAGAAAAAGTGATTGTATGCATTCACGCCGTTGAAGACCGACTGTTTGCTCAACGGGTCTTTGAGGCGCTTCTTCGTGCGCGGGTCGAGGAAGGCGTATTCGAGATAGGCGGCGGAATCCAGTTCGAGGGTGAAGGTCCACAGGTCGGGGGCAGCGCGCTTCATTTTTTGCGGGTTGTTCTCCCACTGGTGGATATCGTCAATGAAATACGGCGCGGATTTCCCCTTCCATACGAAGGTGACGCGGTTGCCTTCGATGACGGGATTTCCGTTTGTGCGGGCGATTTGGAGGAGGGGATGGGTGGGCATGCCCCCATTTTACGACTCTCCGCGCATTGCTGGCAGTGAAAACAAGCCGCGCCAATTTCCGAAACTTCGAGACCCGCCCGGTTTGTGAACGGCTACTGAAACGTAATCTCTTCCACGCGCCAGGTCTCTTCACCCATGAGCTTCTTCAGGCGTTCGAGCAGTTCGGGGCAGATGCGCGTGGTGTCGTTGGGGAAGTCAATCAGGTGTCCCTTGCCGTTCTCGAAGATCTGAAAGCTGAACTTGTCGCGTCCGTGATACGAGATGAGCGTGCCATAAAGGGTCTTGATGCGGCGCTTGTCGCGTTCCTTGTCGCCGGTGGGACGCAGGATGATGGTGATCTGCCTGGGCGGGTGATCCTTGTCCTTGTTCTCCCGGGCAAGCGGAACATACAGCGACGGAATGACCGCTTCATCCCGATCTTCGAGTGGGTTCACCACCCCAGCCTGAGTCAACGCCTCGACGGCGCGAGCCACCAGCGGGGGAGTCACCGGTTCATCTTTCTTGAACTTCGGCGCAGGTTTCGCGGCGATGGCGGCATCTTCGAACGAGGGCTGCCACTCGGTCTCCCAGCCTTCGGGGAAGTTTTCGGGCGGCGGGGGCATGTCGTCACCCCTCTCTGTCTCCTCAAATTCCCCTGAAATTTGGGGGGATGCAAGGGGGGTATAAGATGGCACGGGTTCAGCCGTTTGGTAGGTCACGCTTGCTGCGTGACTTTCTTGCTTGGGGGTGTCTGTCACGCTCAAAGCGTGACCTACGGGATTCGCTTTCGGCGTGGGATTCTGTCTGGGTATTGCGGCAGGCTTCGGCTGAGTCTGAGGCGACTCCGGGCGGCGGGGGGATTGAGATTCGCTGCGAGCGAGGAGCGGCTTGGGTGCCGCATCCGCTTTGAGCGTTGAATCCTCCGCCGCTGTCGTCACTTTGATTTCGGTTCTGACCGTATCCACCAAAATCTTGGGCGGGGTCGAGCCCTGGTCCACTTTGCCTTCGACGATGATGATCTGCCCGACGATCATTTTGTCTTTGGATTGCTCCCAGGTCCTGGGGAAGAGCACGAGTTCGACCGTGCCCTGGATGTCTTCGATCTGGACGAAGCCCATGGGCTTGCCCGTTTTGGTGGTGTAGGGGCGCACGCCGGTGATGAGACCCGCGACGCGGACTTTTTCTTCGTGACCGGCTTCGGCAAGTTGACCCGTGAAGTAACTGACGATCTGCGCGAGTGTGGCTTGGTATTCGTTGAGCGGATGGTCGGAGATGTAGAGACCGATGAGTTCGCGCTCCCAGTTGAGCGTTTCGCGTTTGTCCACGTCTTTGACTTCGGGCAGGTGGATTTCTTCGACCACACCGGTGGTCGTGCCGAAGAGGCTCATTTGCCCGACATCGGCGGCGCGGAAGTGGTTGCTGGAGATGGCGACGATGCGGTCGAGCGCGGCGAGGAGCGAAGCGCGGTTGCCAAACGAATCGAGGGCGCCAACCTTGATGAGACATTCGAGCGAGCGCTTGCCGACGGAACGCAGGTCTACGCGGCGGGCGAAATCGTTGAGGTCGGTGAATTTGCCGTTGGCGAGGCGTTCGTCAATGATGGGCTGGACGGCGTTCTGACCGACGTTCTTGATGGCGCCCAAACCGAAGCGGATGTGGGGCTTGCCGTCAATATCTTCGATGCTGAAGTCCCATTCGGAGGCGTTGATGTCTGGCTGCAATACGGGTACGCCCATGCTGCGGGCATCGGCAACATAGAAGGCGACCTTTTCGGTCTGCCCAGCCGAAGCGGACATGAGCGCGGTCATATATTCGGCGGGGTAGTGGGCTTTGAGGTAGGCGGTCTGGACGGCGATCACACCGTAATCGGCGGCGTGAGATTTGTTGAAGCCATACCTTGCGAATTCTTCCCAATCGGCGTAGATGGCTTCGGCGGTTTCCTGCGTCATGCCTTTTTCCACCGCGCCTTTGACGAACTTGTTGCGGTGCTTTTCGATGTCTTCTTTTTTCTTCTTCGAGATCGCCTTGCGCAGTTCATCCGACTCGGAGGGCGTGTACCCGGCGAGTTCCACCGCGGCGCGCATCAGTTGTTCCTGGTAGACGGGAATGCCGAAGGTGTCTTTGAAGATCGGCTCCATGGCGGGGTGGAGATAGGAGACCTCCGCTTCGCCGTGCATGCGTGCGATGTAATCGGGGATGAATTGCATGGGTCCCGGGCGGTACAGCGCGACCATCGCAATGATGTTATCGAGGTTCTTCGGCTTCATCTGGACGAGCCAGCGCGTCATGCCGCCGCCTTCCACCTGGAATACGCCGGCGGTTTGCCCTGCGCCCATCAACTCGAATGATTTCGGGTCATCAATGGGGATATTGGTTAAATCAAATTTGATTCCATGCCGTTTGTAGATCAGGTCACAGGCACGCGCCATCACGGTCAGCGTGATGAGACCGAGGAAGTCCACCTTCAACATGCCGAGCGAGTCAAGAATGCCCATTTCGAACTGGGTCACCGACTTGATGGGCGTTTCCTCCGAGCCGGAGGTCGGGCGGTGAAGCGGCAGGTATTCGATGATGGGCTTGTCTGAGATGACCACACCCGCCGCGTGCGTGCCTGCGTTGCGCACCGTCCCCTCCATTTTGGCGGCAAGGTCAATCACTTCGCGCATCTGCGGGTTTTTGTTGTAGATTTCCTTGAACTCGGGCACCGCCATCGCGTCTTCCATGGTGGTGTTGCGCCCCGAAACGAACGGGACCAGTTTGGTGACCCGATCCACTTCGGAGAGGGGCACTTCCATCACGCGCGCCACATCGCGGATGGCGGCTTTCGCCCCCATGGTGCCAAAGGTGATGATCTGCGCGACCTTGTCCGAGCCGTATTTGCGCGCGCAGTATTCGAGCATTTCGTGGCGGCGGTCGTCGCGGAAATCGAGGTCAATATCGGGCATGGAGATGCGCCCGGGATTGAGGAAGCGCTCGAAGATGAGCGAATGTTCGAGCGGGTCCACCATCGTGATTTCGAGCGTGTACGCGATGATCGAACCAGCCGCCGAGCCGCGGGCGTTGTACCAGATTCCGTTGTCGCGGGCGAAGCGGCACAAATCCCACACGATGAGGAAGTAGGCGTCGAATCCCATTTCGTGGACGACTTTAAGTTCGTAATCGAGTCTTTCGCGGACCTTGGGGCTGGCTGCGTCGTCCCCGTAGCGTTTCCCCGCTCCAGCCTCGCACAGCGAGCGCAGGTAACTTTCCGCGGTGTAGCCTTCCGGGACCGGGAATTCGGGCAGGTGATAGCCCTTGAAGCCGAGGTCCACATTGCAGCGTTCGGCGATCAGCAGCGTGTTCGACAGCGCCTCAGGCACTTCGGCAAAGAGGCGGCTCATCTCCGCGGGCGAACGCAGGAAGTAGGAGTCATCGGTCATGCGCATGCGTTCGGGGTCGTTGAACGTGGAGTTGGTTTGAATCGCAAGCAGGATGTCCTGCAAGCGCGCGTCTTCCTGATTGATGTAATGCACGTCGTTGGTGGCGATGTAACGGGACGAATACCGCGCGCCCAGTTCCAGCAGTTTTTTGTTCAGGTCGGTGATCTCTTTGATGTTGTGGTGCTGGAGTTCGACGAAGAAACGGTCGGGACCGAAAACATCGTAATACCAGTTCCAGCGGCGGACGGCTTTTTCGGGGTTTTCTTCGAGCAGGGCGCGCGGAATCTCCGCCGACATACAGCCCGAAGTACAGATCAGCCCTTCGGAGTGAGCCGCCAAAAACTCGTGGTCAATGCGGGGGTAATAATAGAAGCCCTCCATCTGGGCAGCGGACGCGATTTTCAGGAGGTTTTTGTATCCCGTTTCATTTTCCGCCAGCAGGAGCAGGTGCGAAGAGGTGCGGTCGAGTTTGGAGTCCCTGTCCTTCATGCCGCGCGCTGCCATGTAGGCTTCCAAGCCGATGATGGGCTTGACGCCAGCCTCCTTTGCGGCTTTGTAGAAATCAATCACGCCGAACATCGTGCCGTGGTCGGTGATGGCGACGGCGGGCATGTCCATTTCCTTGACGCGCCTGACCAGCTTTCTGATGTTCGAGAAGCCGTCGAGCAGGGAATATTCAGTGTGGACGTGGAGGTGGGCGAAGGACATGGTCTGTTTGTCGAGTAGTTAGTTGGTCGCCTGGTCACATAGTCTACTGGTTTGACTAAACGACTATCAGACTATGTAACTACAAGACTAAACGGCATTATAGCACGCATGTTCAGGTTATTCCCCTACGGGCGGCTTAAAGTTTTGCAGCAAAAAAACGGGCTTGATGTGTAACGCCGGGATGCCGCCGCCCAACTCCCGAAGTGTGAATGCAGCTACGGAGCCGACGTTCCGTGCCGGCGATATACGAGTTTGCCCTTGATCACGGCTTCAAGATAGTAGTTTGCTTCGATGTATGCCAGAACTTCATCGAGGTTGCCGGGGGGATTTGCAGGATAGACCCCCATGGCTTTTTGCTCTTCGCGTTTGGCGGGGTCGAGCGATGGGATGGTCAGCCGTCCCATGTCAACGATGAGGACGGGGCGATTGCGTTGGATGTCTTCGAAGAAATCGTCGTTGAGGCGGTCGGAGATTTCCGAATCCACAAGGTTGGGATAGAACAGGGTCGAGTGGGGCGCGTCGCGGTGCGACATGAGATTTTCTCCAGGGTGGGTCGCCCAGAATAAAACCGTCTCGTTCGGGCGGGTGTGATTCTCCACGTAAATGGAGATGGGCGAGCGCAGTTCCCTTTCGGAGGAAGTGAAAAGACGGTCGAAGGCTTTGAAGTAGGCAGAGGCGCGCCCGGAAAGGGTGAAGAAGAGAATGGCGAAAAATAACGAGGCGACGGTAAGAAGTGATGAATAACGGACACCCAGTGACTTGTACTTTGTAACCTGCAGCACGGAATGGAGGAAGCAGCCGGCAAGCAATGCGATGTATGGCAGCCAGTTCATGAAGTAGTGACTGTAGCTGCGCCTGGCGGGGTCGCTGAGGAGAACGGCGGCGGGCGTTCCGACGAGGAGAACGATGTACAAGGGAAGATACGGGCTTTTGATCACCTCCCTGATCTTTGCAAGGATAAGAAGGTATCCGGCGAGCCCGACCCACGCTGCAAGGTTAAGGAATTCGAATCCGACCTTCAGCGGAGAAGCGGCGGAAAGTTCCGTTTCGCTGTAAGTCAGGTTATAGATGATTGACGCTTCGAGCATGGGTCGAAACAGGCCGTGATAGGCAAAATAAGCCGAGGTGACCGCGAGGGGAATGAGCATCCCAAACGTGACCCAGAAAATCGCCGTGAAGAACGACTGAAAGTCGCGCTTCCATAAAAAAAGGAAAGCGCCGAAGATGAGGATGGTCACCGCTTCGACAACGGCGTTGTTCGGGCGGAAGAGAAGGCTGATGGAGAAGAGCAGGCCCAGGGTCAGGTTGAAGAGGCGGTGTTTGGGGGTTTGAATCAGATTAAGGAGAAGAGTCAGCGCGAGGAAGTGAAAGACCAGCGGATATTCTTCCGTAAAATTGCCGCCTTGCAGGGTGAAATCCAAGCCCCAAAGCCAGGTGAAGATTCCGAAGATTGCGGGCGCGGTTCCCCAAAGTTTTTTCAACAAATGATACGAAGCGGCGACGGCGGAAAAAAGAAAGGCGAATTCGACGAGCCAGATTCCCCAGCGCAACCCACGCCCGAGGCGCAGGGCGAAGGCGTTTAGATAGAAGATACCCGGCGGTTTGCTCTCCCAAACGTCCTGGTAGGGCAGGTATCCTTTTGCGATCTGTTTGCCGATGTAGGCATAGAATCCATAATCGCGCGTCGGGATCTCGACCCCAGGATTGGCTTGTGTGAGGACGGTCAGCGCGAGAATGGCAAAGAGAAGCAGCGATAAAAACAACTGCAAAGCGGGACGAACAGCGGCATCTCTTGTCATTTTGCCTTTTTGGGGTGAGTGGAATTATACATTGAGCTTTTACATCCCTGCAACGATTAAACGGACATTTACGGGATAAAATATAAGTTGTTTTTCGTCCGTTCCCTAGTTGGATAAGCACGGATATCCATGTCCCCAATTCCCGTAAGCAAAACCAAGATCGTCCCGCCCCGCCGCCGCGAGGAACTGATCACCCGTCAGCGGCTGCTGGATATGCTGTTCGAGGCGCTGGATAAAAAACTGACGCTCGTCTCCGCCCCCGCCGGATACGGGAAGACCTCCCTGTTGATTGACCTGGCTGCTCAAAGCGACCTGCCCTGCTGCTGGCTGGCGCTGGATGAACTCGACCGCGAACCCCAGCGTTTTGCCGCGTATTTTATCGCCGCGCTGGCGGAGCGCTTCCCGACGTTCGGCAGCCGGTCGAACAGCGTGCTGGAGGGGATGAACTCGTTCGAGCAGGATATGGAACGTCTGCTGGTCACGCTCGTGAACGAACTGTACGAGCGCGTCAAAGAACATTTCATTTTTGTTTTGGACGATTTCCACCTGCTTGAGGGGGTCTCGTCCATCAGTTCCTTTGTGAATCGTTTCGTGCAGCTGATGGACGACAACTGTCACCTCGTCATTTCCTCGCGCATGCTGGCAACCCTGACCGACCTGCCCCTGCTTGTGGCGCGTGAGCAGGTGAGCGGCTTGGGATTTTCCGACCTCGCCTTCCGTGCGGATGAGCTCCAGGCGCTGGTATTGCAGAACAGCGGAAAACACATCTCCGACGAAGAGGCGAACAGGCTCATCGAGGAATCCGAAGGGTGGATCACGGGCTTGCAGTTCTCCGGCGCGGGCATCCTGCGAAAGAAACCGGCGTCTGTGTTTGAAGACGGCGCGGGGTTGTTCGATTACCTGGGTCAGCAGGTGCTCGACCGCCAGCCGCCCGAATTGAGGGAATTCATCCTGCGCACCTCGCTGTTGGGCGAATTCGACGCGCAGCTTTGCGAATCTGTGCTTGCCCCGTTCTACCCGGAACCGCAAAACTGGCAGAACTGGATCAGGATGGTCACGCGCAACAACCTTTTTGCGCTGCCCGTCGGCGAGGATGGAAGATGGCTGCGGTATCACCACCTGTTTCTGAATTTTATCCGTCAGCGCTTCGAGATCGAACGCCCCGCTGAAGTAAAGCCGATCCTCTCCCGGCTGCAACTGGCGTACGAAAAAATGGGGGAATGGGGCAGGGCGCATCAGATCTGCCGGCAGCTGAACGATACCCAGGCGCTTGCAGGGTTGATCGAGCGCGCAGGCACCTCCATGCTGCAAAGCGCGCACCTGACCATTGAATCCTGGCTGAATGAATTGCCGCCGTCCATGCTGAGGACGAAACCCGGATTGCTCTCCATCCGCGGGACCATTGCCTATACCAAAGGAGACCTGCAGGAAGGGCTGGATCTGCTGGCAAAGGCGGAGAAAATCTATCGGAAGGAAAAGGATGTTCCCGGTCTGATTCTGACGTTGATCCGGCGGGGGTCGGCGCTGCGTTTTGCCGGGGAGTATGAAGCGTCGCTGCGCGACGCGGAGGAGGTCATCGAACTTACGAAAGACAACGACGACGTGCAGGTGTTGTATGCCGACGCCCTGCGCATCAAGGGACTGGCTTTATACCGGCTGGGAAGGACCAACCAGGCTGTTCCGGTATTGGAGCGCGCGCTGGAGTTGTGTCGTTTGTACGACAAAGCCAACCTGCCGCTTCTTCTGATGGAAACGGGGATGGTGTATCGCGGGGTTGGCAATTTTGCAGACGCTCAGAAATCCTACGAGCAGGCATTGACTATCTGGCGGCAGGAGGGGAATCTATACTTCCAGGCGAGTTTGTTGAACAATCTCGGGGTTTTTTATCAATTCCTGGGCGAATACGAAAAGTCTGCGCTGGCGTACGAGGAGGGATTGCTTTGCGCCCAACGCATCCATGATGCGCGCCTGAACGTCCTGATCTCCATCGGCTTTGGAGATTTGTATGCAGAGTTGGAAGACTTCGAAATGGCGCGTCACAACTACCAACATGCGGAAAGTGCCCTGCAGGGCATGGACAATCGCTTTCTCATCCATTCGCTTGCACTCGCGCGGGCGAATCTGGCGTTCCTGCAAAGGGATTCCGCCCTTGCAAATGAGATCGTCGGCGAGGTAGGAGATTCGATCAATTCAAGCAATTCAAAATATGAAAAAAGCCTGCTCGACCTGCTGTGTGGGCGGCTGTATTTACTGGATGGGAATTGCAAAGAGGCGCTGGATAAGTTCACCGAATCCGAAAACCGGTTTTCCGAGGACGGCAGGGTCGCGGAGGCGTGCGCGGCGCGGATTTGGCGCGCAGCAGCCTGTTTTCAAGCAGGGGATTCCGGGGCGGCGTTGCAGATTTTGAGCGAACTCACCACAAGTCGTGGAAAGATCCTCCACCCGGCGCTGGTCGCCGCGCACCAAGCGCACGAATGGCTGGCGGGATTGCAGTCCGCTCCGGGAGTCGGGCGCGCGGTTCGCGATCTGCTGTCACAGGCTGAACGGTTCGGGGGCAGTAGTATCCCAACCATCCGTCGGCAGTTGAGGCGCCAGGTGCGGGTGATTTCCAGCCCCACACCCCGGCTGGTCATCCAGGCGTTTGGGCAGGCTGTGGTGAGCATGGATGGCAGACCGCTGACGCTCTCCGACTGGCAAACCCAATCGGTGCGGGAGTTATTTTTCTTTTTCCTCGCATCCACCAAGCCGCTCACCCGCGAGCAGGTTGGGGAGGCGCTTTGGAGGGAAATGTACGAGCCATCGAAATTGAAATTGCGGTTCAAGAACGAAGTCTACCGCCTGCGGCGTGCCGTTGGGCAGGATGTCATCCAGTTCAAGGACGTTTACTATTCGTTCAACCGCAATTTGGACTATGAATACGATGTGGAAGCGTTCGAGTCGTTTCTCTCCCGGGCGAAAGCCGCAAAGGAATCGGGCGAAAAGATGGATTTTTACCAGCGCGCAGTGGACCTGGTGCGCGGTCCCTACCTCAACGACCTGTACGCAGATTGGGCAACCCAGGACCGCGAACGCCTGCGGCTGGCTCATCTTGACGCGCTTTTGGCTCTCGCGGAATTGTATCTGAAACAAGCCCAGCCTCAAACCGCCATTGCCATTTGCCAGCGTATGTTGGAGATTGACCCCGGGAATGAAACCGCCTACCGAATATCCATGCAAGCCTCCCACCGGCAGGGAGACCGGGCTTCGATCACCCGTTTCTATCAGGCTTGCAGCGAAGCGCTGCGGCAGATGTTCAACCTGCCGCCCTCCAAAGAGACCGAGGAATTGTATCGGCAGCTGACAAAATAATCTCCCGCAGACATCCCGTCCACAAAGTGAAAATCAGCCCAAAAAGGCTGATTTTTTGTTTTTTTGAAGCCTGTTTTGAAGCCTGGCGGCTGATATTCTGATTTTATCAAAACCAGATAGAAAGGAAAATTTGCCATGAAAAACAAACTGAATCTCCTTGTCCTGTCCGCTTCAAAGATCAACCGCCAGCACATCCAGCTCTTTTTTGTACTACTCTCCCTGACCATGCTGGTCCTCGGCGCAGGCGCGCCGGAAGATGGCGGTGGGACCAGCCGATAGTGATTCTCCTGGTTGCCGTTTTGGCTGGTCTCCTGGTTGGAATGGGCAGGGCGCGGTTGAATGGACAACTCTATCAGACGCCCGCGTTGCAGCACCTCTGGTTGGTTTTTGTCGCCTTCCTGCCCCAGTTCGTCATACTCTACATTCCAGCCGCCCGGCAACAAACGCCCGATTTGTGGGCAGCAGTCTTTCTGACGGCTTCACAACTGCTCCTGCTAACATTTGCCTGGCTCAACCGGGCACTGCCCGGAATGAAAATCCTGCTCATCGGCGCGGCGCTCAATTTTGCGGTCATGGCGGCGAACGGCGGGTTCATGCCCATCAGCCCGCAAACAGCCAGCCGTCTCATCCCGGAAGAGGCGGTTGCGGATATTCCCACCGGGGAGCGTTTCGGCACAAAGGACATCCTCCTCCCGCCGGAAGATACCCTCTTCGAGGGGCTTGCGGATCGTTTCCTGCCCCCAGCCTGGTTCCCGTATCAGGTGGCTTTCAGTCTTGGCGATGTTTTTCTGGCGATCGGTGTCTTCTGGTTATTAGCCAGTCAGCCGGCAAAATCAATACCATTAGCGAAAAGGATCACGACATGATCACCTCATTTACCTACCAGACGAATTTACAACAAATGAAAGTGACCCCGGTCACGGACCCGAACGGGTTGAGCCGGGTCTTTGCTGCGGCGGTCGTCAACCGCCAATTCTGCGATATGTTGTTGAAAAACCCCCTGGAGGCGCTCCAGAACGGCTATCTGGGCGAGACGTTCACGCTCACCAAGGAAGAAAAAGACCTGATCGCCTCCATCCGCGCCGAGTCCCTGCCGGACCTCGCCAGGCAGGTGTATCAATCGCTTTCGAGTCAGTATCAATAAGAGATGCAGTTTTATTCTTCGGCTTCCCCGGATATGAATTCACAGAGTCCTGAAGGCTTGGGGGTACAGAACGACATGAAACTTCAGATTTTCCTGCCTTCCGCTCCCAACCCCCCGATTTTCAACCTCGGGCTGGCAGACATGCTGGATGAGGTCGAAGATCTTCTTTTTACGGTGGACGTGCAAGGGAGGGTGCTTTCCTTCAAAGCAAGGAACGGCGTCAATTTGAGCCATTTCAAGCCATCCAGCCTGATGGTTCGGGATATGGTGCCCGCCCGCACACGCCTGAAATATGAACACGCTTTCAGCCAGGTTACAGACGGCAGCCGGTTTGCCATGTTTGAGGTCATGCTCTCCCTGCCGGAAAAAGGCGCAGCCTGGTTCGAGTTCCGTTTTCTTCCAATCATGGATCAGAACCTGGCATTGTTCGTTTGGAATGTCAGCGGGTATAAAGCGCTCTCCAAAACCGTTGCCAACGCCCCCATTTTCATCAACAAGATGATCGAGGGCTGGTCACGCGCGCTCTATCTGCGAGACTTTGAAACGGAAGATCATACCCGGCGCGTGGTTGCGACAACCATGCAGCTCGCCAGGCGGCTCGGCGTTCCCGAATATGAAATGGTACACATCCGCCGCGGCGGGGAACTGCACGATATCGGGAAGATCGCCATTCCCGACCATATCCTGCTGAAAAATGGGGCGCTCTCGAAGGAAGAAAGAGAGATCATGCAGAAACATCCCATGATCGCCGCCGAGATCATGAAAGGAATTCCTCAAATCGAGCGTGCTATGGTCATTCCGCGCTCGCACCACGAGAAATGGGATGGAAGCGGATACCCGGAAGGGCTCAAAGGCGAAAGCATTCCCCTGTTCGCGCGAATCTTTGCTCTTGCAGATGTCTACGACGCCCTGACTTCCGACAGACCCTATCGCCGCGCATGGTCCAAGGCGGATGCGCTTGCTTATATTCACACGGAATCGGGCAGGTATTTCGATCCGTCCATTACGCCCGTGTTTCTGGATATGCTCTCGGAAGGATGATTTTGATTCGCTTTTCGGCGCATCGGGGATTCGGAGGGGAAGCCTGATGCGAAAGGGGTCTTATGGGGTACGCGCCGGTCTTTACACCGGCGCGTAATCTTTAATTCCGCGTGCGCCCAAGCCTTCGTTGTTTTTCCGCTTCGTTTACCACCAGGAGGGTCATAGCTGCCAGGAGGAGAACAGCGCCCATAACCGGAGACGTGAGCGTGGAATGAAACTCAATAAAGAACCACGCCCATAAGGGTCCGAGCAGGGCAAACACGAAAAAGATACCGCCATCCTTGAAGCGAAGGCGGCCGTACGCAAGCCAGAGATTGTAGGGAATGAGATGCGCGCCCGCATAACCGACTGCAATGGGAAGGGCGATTTTCATAAACTCGACCCATGCCGCCTGCGCGCCAATCAGGTTCTGCACAGACGTAAGCACAAAGATCACGAAATACCCAACATGGAAACCCACATACGCCCCCTGGTGGACGTAAAGATGAAGGACGGGGGAACGCGATAACCCTTTCTCCTTCCAAAATTCCTTTCCACCCGCGCCGGTCATCGCGCCGATGAGCAGCGGCAGGATAAGACTCCCAATCGTGTATAAGACCATAGATTGCACGACAGTCCCGTTCGTGGGCGGCCGCTGCAAAGACGGCGCAACCAGCCAATAGGCAATGACCCAAATCCAGACCCACAGGATCGCACGCAGCACATCGAAAACCGAGAGGCGGTCTGTAAATTTTCTTATCAACGCCACAGTCATCCGCGGCCAAACCGGCGAAGGTCCCTTGCGCGCCTTATCCATGATCTCCTCGAATTCCGAGGCGGAGATAAAGAAAATATCCCTGAGCAAGGACTGCAGATACGAATAAGACTCCTTTGAAGCGGATTCGGGCGCCGGGGGATCATCCGCTTCAAACGGACCCGGAAACAGTTCCTCCTTTTCGAGCTGGTTCAAGGCCCGATAGTTTCCCGCTTCCAGTAACCGGTCGGCATCCGCAGGCGATTGGACGCCCCCATGTTGTTTCAAAATTTTCACCAGGCTGAGCAAAAGCAGGCGCTCATCGGCATTGATCCTGCTTTCGTTTCGTTCCCAATCGCTGACCGCCGCGCCGCTGTAATGAACGCCCATTTCATCGAACAAAAAATCCCCCAGTTTTTCCTGGGTCAGCCGTCTTCCGGTGGAGGAGTCTTTGCATTGCTCTCGAAAAGAACGGAGCAGGCTTCCGAAATCGCTCATGGGCTGGACCTCAAATTCAAGCAACGCTTGAGCGTTCTCAAGCGATTCCCGATGGTATTCTCGTCTTTGCAGGGCTATAAAACAAGGGAGAAATGAACAACCCTGCACTTTAACAGTTTATGGCTCTTCCCTAACGAACGGGAAAACGTCTCACCACAAAGGACACCAAGCACACAAAGGGGAAAAGAGTGCCGTTTTTTCAGGATTTCTCCTTCGTGACCGTCGTGTCCTTTGTGTTTAATAATGGCTTTCCTGTTAAAAACGGTAGAGCCCAGTTTATGTTTCAGAATGCCAGGCGATGCGAACCCTCACTCCGCGTTCGGGTCCTGGCTGGATTTGGATATCCGCGCCGATCAGGCGCGCCCGCTCGACCATGTTGGCAAGCCCAAAGTGGTTGTTGCTCAATAAGGCGTCGAGGTCGAGCTGGACGTTTGAGCCGAAACCCCTGCCGTCGTCTTCGATGCAAAGGTCCAACGCCCGCGAAGTCATATTCCCGTAAATATTGATGGTCTTCGCCCCGGCGTGGCGCAGGGCGTTTTCACAGGCTTCCTGCGCGATACGGAAAATGTGCAGTTCCATGTGTTCCGGGATTCGGTCTCTGCCGTCGTTCAGGTCCACCTTAACCTTTACCCTGTCGCTGTTGCGTTCCATGAGATTCTCTGCCAGCGACTCAATGGCAGGTTTGAGACCGTAGGTCAGCATGGGCGGACGCAGGTCGCTGACGATCTCGCGCAGGCGCCGGGTCAATTCCTCGTAGGCGGGCTGGAAGTTGGGCGAGAGGCTGCTTTCGTCAAGGTTGCGGCGCAGGTATCCAAGCTGGTTGAGGATGCTGTCATGCAGTTCCAGCGCGAGGTGCATGCGTTCCTGTTCGGTGCGCTCGATGTCAATCTGGTACATCTTCCTCAGTTGTTCGGCGTGCAGAATGTTGCTCAGGGCGATGGCGGTCTGGTTGGCGATGGCTTGCAGGATGGAAATTTCCTCGGAGGGATACAGGTCGTCGGGGTCGCGCTGTCCGAGCAGCCAAAAGCCGAGGTGGGCGCTGCCAACTTTGAGCGGGAGAATGAGGCGAATCCATTCCTCTGGAGTGGACGGGCTGGGGATGTATTTCCCCGCGCGGGCGATCAATCCGTCGAATCCGTTTTCGTCGGGCAGCTGGTTGTCTGGCGCGTTTTTGGCAAGGAGCGGCTTGAGGCTTCCATCCCGAACCTGCATGAAGGCGTATTGGCGAATGAGCAGGCTGGGGAAGACCTCCTCTTCCAGAAGTTGAAGCAGGTGGGGAATGGACGTGCTGGTGGTGATGCGGCTGGAGTAGGTCTCGGTCAGATTTTGGTAGGGGAGTTTGATGCCAAGAAAGCGTTTTTCCACGAAGGCTTGGAACCTGGGGAAAAAGGCGACCGCCACGTACATGGAAGCAACGACGACCAGTGCGCCGATAAAAATCGAAATTTCGACCGTGATTTCCAGGCTGGTGATGGGAACGACAAGGACGAACAGGGCTGTGCCAAAAAAGATCAGGAATGCGTAAAGCGAGATGGAGCGTGTGAGTCGGACCTCCATCCCGCCCGGACGGCGGCGGTAGATCACATAGAAGTACACCAGCGGCATGAAGGGAAGGGCAAAGAGGGCAGCCGGACCCAGCTGCGGGACCGCGCCGGCGATGACCAAAATCCCTAAAACAAAGGAGGGGAAAAACGCCACGAAGATGGAAATTCCCAGCAGCCTCACGTCGCGGCGCTGCTCCGGGTGTCGTTTATAGCGAACCACCTGGAAAATGACGCTCCCCATCACCGCGATCAGAAAGGCGGCGGCATACAGGCTTTTCGGCAGGAATTGGAAGATTTCCGCCGCCGCAAGGAGGAGCCCCATCAGGTAGGTGAAAGCCCATGCGGCTTTGGGCAATTCCTTCAACGGATGGGGAAATACCCAATGCAAATGCAGGTACACAGGCAAAAGCAGCCAGGTGACGGCGTGTAACAGGATCGAACTTTCCCAAAGATGGCGGGAGGATAAGGAGCCAAAGATCAGCCAAAGCGCCGTGAGGTAATTGACGGCGGCGAACAGCCTGAGGCGCTGGTCTTTTGGGCGAATCAACAATTGTGCCGCCGCGCCAAAAACCCAGAAAAAGAAAGCCAGCCACCAGATGTTGATGAAGCGGGCGTTGAACTCAGTTTGACTGAACCCCGGAAATTTCCACGGAACAACCATCTCCACGCCGTTCCGCACGATGGCGATCTCCACGCTCTCGCCCGGTTGGACGCCTTCAAACAACACCACCCTGGCATCCTTTTTGTAATCTTCCCAGGAAACATCCCCAATTTGCACCAGGATATCGTCTCTCTGGAGGGAAGGCGTCTGTCCGGGCTGGGGATACACATCCATCACACGAGCCGTGTTGTTGTTGAAAGTGAAGCCCGCATAGGGGGCGGCAAACAGGATGCCGTAGGTGTACCAAGCCAATATCAACAGCACGGAAACAGGGATGAAGAGTTCACTAATTTGCCAGCGTGGAAGCGAATTTCGGCGCATGGTTTCCTCTTTGTTGTGTAAATTGTAAAGGAAAGAAAGGAGGTGGTCCCATTATAGCCCAAGAAACCGGCTGACCCCGATATGACGTGTTCGTTAGCCCAATCCGATGAAAGGAGAATTTCAAATGAAAAATATGCAGGAGTTTCACAGGTGGTTGTCATCCAACGGGGACGCGAACGATCTCCCCAGGCGTCGTCTCGCCGCCATTGCCCATCTCGACCGCAGCCGGTTGGTGAAAGCCACGGGCGAATTATCGTGGTTCATTTGGGAGGCGGAGCAGGTTCCCGCCGCGTAGTTTCAATTGCAGCGCGGGGGAACTTCTCCGCGCTGCAAGCAGGAGTTGGATGATGGATATATACACTCAGGTCATTGGGGAATTCTCGCGCATCCCGCATGTGAAGGAGTGGGAGGAGGTGCAGGCATTGTTCCGCCGCGCTGCCGCAGGCAAGCCGCATCACTGGCTGCTGCCGCTGCGCGCCTGCGAAGCGGTTGGCGGGGCTTGGGAGCGGGCGATCCCGGCGGTTGTGGCTGTGGCGTGCGGTCACATCGGGATCGTGCTGGTGGACGATATGCTGGATGCCGACCCGCGCGGCGAGCATGTGAAAGCGGGCGAAGGCGCGGCGGCAAACATGGCATCTGCCTTTCAGTCGGCGGCGGTGGCGGCGGTTGCCAATTGCGATTTGAATCCGAACACAAAACTGCTGGCGATGGAAAGCGTCAACGAGATGTTTCTTGCCACCACCATCGGTCAGTATTGGGATGTAAATTCAATCGTCCGGGATGAGGATTCGTATTGGAAGATCGCGCGGGGAAAGAGTTCGCCGTTCTTTGGCGCGGCGTTTCAGATCGGCGCATGGATGGGCGGCGCCTCGGCGGAGACTGCTGGTCGGGTAAGGGAGTTGGGGCAGTTATACGGGGAGATGATTCAAATCCACGACGATGTGAACGATACGCTGACCATCCCTGCGAAGCCCGATTGGGACGAAGGGCGTGCGCCGCTGCCCATTCTTTTCGCGCGGCTTGTGGACCATCCAATGCGCCGCCGGTTCGAGGAACTCCGTCCGCATGTCGGGAACAGTTCACAGGTCCTGGAAGAGGCGCAGGAGATTCTCATCCGCTGCGGGGCGGTGAGTTACTGTATCCATCAGTTATTGAAACGGTATGAAACGGTGAAGGGGATTTTGAGCGGGCTGGCGCTTGCGCGGGGCGACGTATTGGAGAAGGTCTTCGACGATGTCGTTCAACCGGTCTTTCAACTTTTCCGCGAGGTGGATGCAGCGTTTATTGGGAGAACGCTTCCGGCGAATACGGTGTGATGATCCCCAGTTGGCGCGCCTTGGCAATGGCGGCGGCGCGGCTGTTTACATTGAGTTTTACATACGCTTTGGAAAGTAAATTCCGCGCGGTGGAATGTTTGACCTTGAGTTTGCGCGCCAGGTCGGAGGTGGTGTCGTTGGGATATGCGGCGCTGAGGGAGAGGGCTTCCCGTTCGCGGGGGGTGAGTTCGCTGGCTTCGCTGGATAAATGTTTGAGATAGATGTCGTGGGTGATTCGGCTGAGTTGGATGCCGTCGCCGGCTATCGTTTTGACCACGCTCGCCAGGTTTTTGAGAACGGTTTGATCGTCCTTCAGGATGTACCCGCTCGCTCCCGCCTCCATCACGGCGCGAATCAAGCCCCGGTCGGCGTGCATGCTGATGACGAGAACCTTGAGCTGGGGGTGTGCCTCCAGCAGGTTGGGAATGACGTGCAAAATGGGATAGGGGTTGCGGTTGTCGCTCGAAGTTGGCACATTGACATCCAAAATCACTACGTCGGCAGGCTGGGTATCGAGCGTGTTCTCCAGTTCATTTCCATAACTCATCCGTGCCACCACCTGGATTTGCGGATCTTTTTCGAGCATGGCAACATATCCTTCCACCGTTACAAGGTGGTCGTCCAAAATTGCCACACGCAGCTTTTTGTTCATAAGGGCGCTCCCTCTTCGGTCTGCATTCAGGGTAACAGAAAGGATTCCCGGTTTCAAGCCCATTCAGTACAAATGTCTACGCCGAATAGACACCTGCCGATTGCCTAACGGGCGGGAATATCCTACAATGCAAAAGCATAATGGATATTGCAGAAAGCGGAATGACCCATTGGTTCATTCCATGGAAAAAGGGGGGAATGGGGGACGGGGTTCGGTACGCTTCAACCTCTGGGCGGCTCGAACGTCAGTGGACTGACGGAGGAGGTTGAAGCGTACGCGGGGGCGCCGGCGGTATTCATGCCGCCTGTTCAAAAAGGGGGTGTATTACTTTCCCTTCCAATTCGGTTTCCGTTTTTCGATGAAGGCGCGCATGCCTTCCTTTTGGTCTTCAGTGGCAAAGAGGGGATAGAAATTGCGCTTCTCGACCTTCAACCCTTCGGCGAGTGTGGTCTCGAACGCGGCGTTGACGGCGTCCTTCGCCATGCGGACCGCCATCGGCGCGCGCGAGGCGACTTCCTCCGCAAACGCGATGGCGGCGTCGAGATAGCCTTCGACGGGCACGACACGGTTGGCAAGCCCGAATTGCAGCGCTTCGGCGGCGGTCAGCGTGCGATTGTTGACGACCATTTCCATTGCAAGGTGTTTGCCGACCAGCCGCGCCAGCCGCTGTGTGCCGCCCGCGCCGGGAATGACGCCGATGGTGATCTCCGGCTGACCGAACCTGGCGGTCTCGCTGGCAATGACCATGTCGCACGAAAGCACGAATTCGCACCCGCCGCCCAACGCCCAGCCCGAAACCGCCGCAATGACCGGCTTCCTGATATTGCGGATGCGGTCCCAAACCTCCACACGTTCCTCGACGACCATTTGCACATACGATGCTTCCGCCATTTCTTTGATGTCGGCCCCGGCGGCGAAGGCTTTTTCATTGCCGGTGACGACCATCGCGCCGACGGCTTCGTCTTTGTCGAAGGCTTCCAGCGCGTCGAAGACTTCGCCCAGCATGGTCAGGTTGAAGGCGTTCATCGCCTGCGGACGGTTCAATTGCACAATGCCCACGCGCCCGCGCGTTTCGGTCAGGATGGTGGTATAGGTCATGGATTCCTCCGGTGGTTTTCAGGTACGTGTGGATTATAAACTCACCTTCCCCTTGCTGTATAATTCGCGCACCGGAGGAACTTTAATGATTTTCCCTGAATGGACGACAACCAACCAAATCCTTTATGCTGCGCTGGCGGTTCTGGCAATCGGCGTGGGACCCGCCGAGTATTACGGGCAGTCCATGATGTTTTACAGCAAATTCCGTTCAGCGAGCGGAATTCCCTCGCGGGTGAGCATGGTCATTTTGTACTCCGCGCCGATTGTCGCGTTGTTCGCTTCTGCACGGGGATACCTGCCAAACGCCAGCCTCATCCAATGGGCTGTCTTCGGTGCGGTTTTCATTCATTTCACCAAACGGGTGCTGGAGTCGCTCTTCCTGCACAAATATTCGAGTCATGCCGGTCTGTTCACCACCATTCTCATCGCCTCGTTCTATTCGACGGCAGCCTATCTCATCGGCTGGATGAACAGGAATCCGATCTCCGCAATGGACGCCTGGTTCGCGCTCGGCATCGCGCTGTTCGCCGCCGGTATGGCGGGCAACTTTTACCATCACAAACTGCTGGCGGATCTGCGCAAAGGCTCGTTCGACTACTTCATTCCAGAAGGCGGGTTGTTCGAGTTCGCCGTCTGTCCGCATTACCTGTTCGAGATTCTCACCTGGCTGGGCATAGCCCTGCTCTCGCGTCATCTTGCCGCGTGGCTGATTCTGCTCTTCATCGCCGCCTATCTCACCGCGCGCAGTCTCCGCACGCTCAAGTGGTATCACGATAAATTCCCCGATTTTCCAAAGGATCGAAAGGCGATCTTGCCGTTCATTTTGTAAACCTCGAATTGGAGACAAACCATGTTGTACATTCTGCTTCCCTTCCATTCCTACCTGCGCTGGCTGATCGTGCTCGTGGCTGTCACCGCCGCCGTCAAGTTTACGCTCGGCTGGCTGCGCGGCGGCGCCTTCAAAGGCATGGACCGCGGTCTCACCGCGGGCTTCAGCGGCTTGATGGATTTACAAGCCGTCATCGGCATTATCATGCTGGTCGGTCTTGGCACTGGCGGCGAAGGTTTCCCGATGATTCGCATCGAACACGCCGTCACCATGCTCATCGCCGTGGTGCTTGGTCACCTGCCTGCACGCTGGAAGAACGCCGCCGATACCATCCGCTTCCGCAATGCGTTGTTCTGCATCCTCGGCGCCATGCTGTTCGTCTTCGTCGGCGTGATGCGCCTGCCCGGCGGGTGGAGCAGGTAACGGGTCCGGGTGGAAGCGCAACAGCCCCGCAAACGCGGGGCTGTTCTTGAATCCATGAAACGCATCATTCTGCTCGGTCCCGTTTTGTTCGGCGTTGTGCTTCTCGTGCTGACTGCCGCCGAATACGATTTCTTATTGAGCCTCGGCTGGCATCCGATTCACGACCCGACCTTCGACTGGCCCAGCGGACTCGCGCTCGGCAGATACGGATGGGTCATGACCGCGGCCTTCATCGCCAGCGGTCTCATCATGTCCCTTTTTGGCGTCCGCCTCTATCTGGACCTCAAACCGGGCGCCGCTTCCAAAGCCGGTTCCACGCTGATGGCGATTGCCGGTCTGTTTCTCGCCGCCCTGGCATTCACCACCGACCCGACGATTCGCGATTACCCCGCCACCTGGCATGGACGACTGCACGATCTCTCGTTCGTTTTGCTTGGGCTGACGTTGTTCCCCGCGATGATTCTGCTCGGTTTTGCGTTTTGGAACGACGCGCGCTGGAAAAACCTCGCCATTTATACCTGGGGGACTCTCGCCCTTGCCGCTCCTGCGTTCTTTCTCAAGGGCGCGGCGTTCTATGTGTTTCTGTTTGCGATCCTGTTGTGGAATGAAGTTGCAGCAATCCGCTTGAACAAAACAAGCGCCCAAACAACTTGAAACTTATGGTACAACGCGCCTTCTTCATTGAACCGCCGGGAATGCCCGGCAAGGTTGAATTGACAAAAAACCTGGCGTTTATGAGAGTTTCCTTTGTATAAGGTGAGTTAAAAACTACTTATCCCCAACCAGCGCCTGATATTCCAAATACGCCGTCAAGCCGTTGATCCAGCGCTGCACCCCATCCACGCGGATGGAAGGGTCTTCGCAGGAGGCGAAGACGCCGCCTTTGTAGCGCCGTTTCATTTCCCCTGTAATATCGAAGTTGCAGTCGCTGGCGGGCAGCTGCCGTGCCTGCACAAACGTAATGAACGTGCGGATTTCACGCTCGAGCCGCGCATGGTCGGCATCTGCAAGCGCAAACGCCTGGGCGAGCGCGGAAAGCGCCTCCAGTTTGGAAGCCGTTGAAATGCTGGAATTGACCGGGTTTAGCGAGCGCACCTGCCCGGCAATGACAAGATCGGCAATCTGCCTGGCATACGTGTAGTCGGCTTTCGTCAGTTCATCGAGGCGGGCAAGCATGGCAAAGGCGTAACTGTGACCGTAGTCTTCGGTCGCCGGCTGGGCAAGCAGGGAATCATTGACATCGCGCGCCTGCTCCAGCCAGAATTCGTTATCGGTCATTTCGTACAACTGCAACAGCGCGTACAAACTCTCGCCGTTGAATGTGGGGGAAACATAATCGGGGTCCACGGTCCCTTCAAAATGCGGGTCGAACGAATGATAAAAACCGCCGTCCGGGCGGCGCATGGAGACGATGAAATATCCCATATCCACGGCGGCGGCAAGCAGGTCGCGTTCCGCCAGCATCACGCTTCCCGTCGCCTGCCAGCGCTTGTAGATGGCGTCAATCATCGCCGCCGCCCCGCCCAGCGGACAAATCCCGTTGGTATACAAACAGGCGCCCTTGAAGCGCTCCGGGTCGGTCAAGAGCATGATGAGATAATGCCCCAGCGCACGGTCGCCCGCCCGGCAGTACGATGAGTCGCCTGATACGCGGCAGACGGTGTACAGCGAGCCGGTCCCGCCCGCCAGCCGGATATAGGAGGGTGTGGATGAACGGTCATCGGTCAGAACGTTGACTTGATACGGCAGTTCCCCGTTTGCCAGTTGCTGGCGGACGAGATAATCGCCCGCGCTGATCACCGCATTCTTAAGAGAGTTATTCCCAATAGGGATGATCGCAGGGGCATGTGCGGGCACAGCGGTTTGAGTCGGTAGAGCAATTTCAATCGTGGGTTGAACTTCCGGCGATGTTTCCTCCCCATTTCGCAGGAAAAACGCTGCAAACACCAGCGTCAGCAGACTTATCACGATAAGCACGAATCTTTTTTGCATGGATTTCCCGCGCCGATTGCTATCGGGGGCCAAAGAATTTATCGCCATTGAAATGAATCAAGTGGGAGGGCATGTCGGCAATCCAGACTTCTGTTTCCCAGGCAATCTCATTGGCAAATTTCTTGTATGCGGCAAAATTCAAAAAAGCAGTGACGTAGATCTTCCCCACCCTGCACTTTGCCAGCATCTTCTCCAATTCCAGGTGGCGTTTGGGCGAGATCGGCCCGTGCGAAGTCACAGCCTCGATCAGGAAGAGCCATTTCTTTTTTGGGTCATACAAAACGACGTCGGGGAACTTCCCATGAGCGGAAACAGGTATCCCAAGTTTTGCGAACATGGGCTCATCAAGAACCAGCGTCTTTTTCGCTGTATCGCCGAGATAGATCAATTTCGCCCCCGGCGCAAACCGCGGACCGAACTCCTCCACAATGGCGGCTTGAAGTTTATTGTGTTTGCCCGGCGACAGGCGATAGACCTTTCCCTCTGAGACCCGCAAAGGGATTTTATTTTGCTCCCTTGTTTTCTGATAGACATCCAGCAGTCGTCCCTGCCGGGTTGTGAACTCCCTGCTTTTCGACTTCCATCGGGGCGAGCCATAGGAACGAATCACGTCCAGCGCCAAATCGGACAAAACATAATTAGTCAGTCCGCTGTTGGTGGGACGGGCAGGATCGTCCACGTTGCGAACGACAAGTCCGGCCTGTTCAAACTGGTGCAGCACCTTGCGGCGAATCGTTTCCCGGCTGTTTTCCGCATATTCACGCCCATAGCGCTCCTTGATCTCCGCCAAAATATCATGCACGCGCAAACGTTTGCCTGCCGCCTGCTTCCATTTTATGTCTTCTGAGAGCTGGGCAAGAACCAGCAGAGTCAAGGCTGAAATCTCGTTTTGCTGGGCAGATGGCAAACCGAGCGCCTCCAAAACTTCCTGTGCCTGTTCGATTTTTCCCATGGTGATCCTGGTCTCCTGTATCATCGGAAATTCTTCGGGGAGCAGTTTCATCTGCCAGAGTGTTGAAAAAATGACGGCATCCACCTTTTCCGCGGTTGGTTCATCCATTCGCCGCACTTTTTCCCCGATCATGCAAATGGCTTCCATGGGCGGCAGCGGCAAAGCGCGTAATTCCGCCGCATTAACCTGGGTATTGCCGTTCAGAATTCTGAAATACCGATCCACAATGGCGCTGTTCAAAACGGCGGAAAGTCCAACCGCCTCGGGAACTTGCAGGGTATCCTTCTTCTTGAAAATCACGTTCAGGTGGTTTTCAAACCCGATTTGACGGAAGTCGAATTCGCTTTCCAGAAACGGGGCTGAGATCAAACGGCGCCTGTCCTCCTTTGCGCTGAAGCGGCGCAACAAAACATAATTGGAATTGGGCATCAGCAGGGAGGGGTCGTTTGGGGCAATTGCCTGAGGCTTGTTGAATTTTTCCAGCGGGTATTCGACTTTGTAGGGCTTGACGTTTTGCATCCAAAATAAAGGCGCAGCGCCGTTTCCGTTTCTCCCCGCCTTCAATAATGCCTTTGCCCGAAAAGGCACAACCCGCCCGGTGGAAACCTGCAGCCCGTACCGTTCCAGCGAGCCCTCCCAGGCATCCATTGCGTCGAGAATTTGTTCATCCAAAACCCCGGTGGGAAGGCGAAAGAGCAGCGATCCCTGGCGATCATCCAAAAAATGCCGAAAGGACACCTTGCGGGAAATGATTCCATCGGTCAATGCCGTGTCGTTATTGGAAGAGGAGATGGTAATGTGTCCGGCCCAATAATGATTCGACCGGGGTGGAGACTGCTTTTCAAAGGTAAAAATTACATTCTCCTGCAGCACATCGTCATTTTTGAAAACATCGCCGCGAGATTGAAATACATGCACCGCAAGCGGATCAACCTCCCTCAGCAGATCGCGGCGGAATTCAGAAAAATACACTCCCGAACAAAAACTGCGCGGCACAATGAAGCAGGCTTTTCCCTGCGGCGCGAGCAACTTTGCAGATAAAGCCATGAACAGCGTGTAAATATTGGTGTGTCCGTTCAACGCTCCAGAAACGGCTTTTACCCGTTTGTCATCCACATTGAGTTTGAAATAAGGGGGATTGCTTAAGACAAAGGCAAACTTTGTTTTTTCCGAATTGACAGGATCGAAAAACGAAGGCTGACTTCCCGGCGCGCATGTGGTTATGAAATCCTCCTGAAACACCTGCCAATAAATTTTTATCCCGCGTTTTTTCGCTTTTCCAGCGGCAAATTCCAACACGTTGCGGCTTAGGGTGCACAATTCCCCGTCGGTTTCGTAAGCAGTGATCGAAATTTCAAGCGGGTTATTTTCCTCCATTAACCTTTCAATCACAGCGCACGCCAAAACCCCGGAACCGATGGCCGGTTCAAGCACTGACG
Organism: Chloroflexota bacterium; assembly: GCA_024434165.1. GTDB lineage: Bacteria > Chloroflexota > Anaerolineae > Anaerolineales > Villigracilaceae > Villigracilis. Next base: position 28,835 of record QMIW01000021.1, read on the forward strand.
CGCCGGTTTGAATGGGTCCCAATTGGTTTGCCATGTAGCGCGCCACAGTCGGAGGCGTGAGAAATTGACCGTGTTCCTTCAAAACGCTCGCGCCCCGCTTTTCCAGAACACGTTTTCCCTGTTCGTATGCGTAGGAGATCAGGTCTGGAATTTGCATTGCAGGAATTATACCGCCCCCGTCATCCGCCCAATCACAGCGTCAACGAATTTGGAGAATACTCATCAAATCCCGCAGGGATAATTCCGCCAGCGACGAAACCGTCATATCGCCGGAGGCGTTCATCTTCGCAGTGAGCGGATTGGGAACCCAAACCACAAAGATACCCGCCCGTTTTGCCGCCAGCACCCCGTTGGGCGAATCCTCGAAAACCACCGCCTCGGAATTCCCGACCTGCAGTTTCTCCAACGCCTTCAGGAAAATATCGGGGTGGGGTTTTGTCCTGCCGGGCGGCACGTCGTCCTGGCAGACGATGTGGTCGAACCAATGGAAGATGCCAAGCCGTTGAGCGTGCGCATCCACCCAGGAGTGCGGGGAACTGGAGCCGATTGCCACTTTGAGCCCCTGCGCCTTCGCCGCATGGATCATCTCCTTCACGCCGGGCATCACCGGGCTGGCGTGGATGAGCGCATCCGCCTCCTTCCGGTAGCGAAGCCTCGAGGAAACAGGATCCAGCCGTCCCTGGGAAAGATGCGCAAGGTGCTCGGCGGCGTCGAAGGTCGAGATGCCGTATCCGCCGATGGTCTTTTCCCATTCATGCACGGGCAGTTCAAACCCGTGATCGCGGTAGATGGACTGCCAAACCAAAACTTCGGGCGTCTCGGTATCGAGAATCAGCCCGTCGAAATCGAATATCAACGCTCTAAGCATTTAAGGAAACCGCCTTACAAAGTCCGAAATTGCTTCCCATATCTTCAGGTCGCTTACGCCTTCCTTGTTGATGATCTCCATCATTTCGTGAACGGCTTTTCTCATCGTTCGGTATTCGCGCTGGGCGTCGGCATCCGAATTGAAGAAGCGCGTGTGGTCGAACCAGCCGTATACGTTCAGCGAAACCGAAATGTATCCGTTGCCGCGTTTGAACGTGATGCGCGCGCCGCCCTCGTGTTCCTCGTCGTACAAAATCTTTCCGCCCTCGGGGCTCACCGTGCCAATGCTCTGCCCGTGATTGAATGAAGTCCAGCTACTCATCAACATCTATTCTACTCATTTGGGTCGGTTGGACGCCCGCTCTTGCAGGGATCACGCGCGCGGGCTGTTCGTCCTTCACCAGCCGCGCCAGATGTTTCACCATCACCGCCTGCCGCGCCGAAGCCTTTGCGCCCAGGTCGGCAAGCGCCGGTTCCAGCCATGCCTGGTACGAACGAACATTCAGATACACGGGACGCCTGTTGCGGTCCGGCAGGCTGGCAACCAGCGAAACGATCTTCCCGCTCACGTCGCTTTCGTCGGGGAGCATCAGCGGAGTCAACATGATGCCGTACACGCCGTGCGTGACGTTCGCAAAACAGCGCGCCTCCGTATGGATGTATCCCTGCGGGCGCTTTGGAGCCGGTTCGACGGGATGGAGCAGCTGCGGCACGATCTGATAATGCAGACTCTGCGCCGCCGGCAGGTCTGCGGAATGGATGCGCCTCCAACCGGACCCTGTGCCTGCTTCTGTTTTCTCGAGCAGACTCACATCCCACACCCTTTGCCACGCATAGACGGAGAAACCCGCCATGCGCAGCGCCGGGAAGACGTTGCTAGTCTCTTCCACTTCGGCGATCACGTGCGCGGCTTGCCAGGTTCCCGCCTGCGCGGCGAGATGTTCGATCAGGGCGGGCAGGTGCGGGCTGTTCAAATTGGACGACGGCGCAAGGTAAAGCAATTTTGCAAACGTTTCCCCGCGCGTGTGGATGACTCCGCCAAGGATGGGACTGCCATCTGTATTGCGAATCGCCGCATACAAATGACGCGCCGGGTTGATGTACGCCAGCAGCCCCATTGCGCCCAGTGGATGACCGCGCGTCAACGCCCGCGCGCTGTCGAGAGTCAATATATCGTTTCGATAACGGGCGATGGTGGGGAGGTCGAGCAGGTCGAGAGGACGAATGGTCATTGGATGTTTATGTCATTGCGAGGGTGGTCTTCCCGAAGCAATCCCCTGTGATGAGGAAGCTGCTTCGTCACGGCGCTTTGCGCCGCTCCTCGCAACGACAGTTAATGCTAACTCGCCAGCGAAATAAAATACTCGTGGAAGCGCGTGTCGTTTGTCAGCTCGGGGTGGAACGAAGTTGCCAACAGGTGTCCTTCCTGCGCGGCGACGATGCGTCCGTCTTCCAGTGCGCTCAATACTTTTGCGTTTCCGCCCACCGATTCGATGATCGGCGCGCGGATGAAAACGGCATGATATGGATGCTCCGTGCCGGTGGCTTTGAAGAGCTCGTCAATCTCCAGGTCGGTCTCGAAGGAATCAACCTGCCGCCCAAACGCATTCCGCCGCACCTTGATGTTCATCAGACCCAGCAGGGGTTGGTCGCGTCCGATATCGTTGGAGAGGAAGATCGCGCCGGCGCACGTCCCCCAAACGGCGTGAGTTCGTCCGAACTCGCGCAGCGGCTCCATCAGGTTGTATGCCATTGCCAGTTTGCCAATCGTCGTGGATTCGCCGCCGGGGATGATGAGACCATCCAGTCCTTTCAACTGTTCGGGCAAACGTACTTCCGCTGTCTCCACGCCGATTTTTTTCAGCATGGAAATATGTTCTGAAAAGTCGCCCTGCAGGGCGAGGACACCGATCTTCATACTGTATAACCGTGGAAATAGTGATCAGTTATCAGTAATCAGTCATCCGTGTCGCTCCATCAACTGCTGATCACTGAATACTGGTTACTGATAACTGGCTTTCACCAACCGCGCCCTGCGATCTTTTCCGCTTCGGGCATCTGCGAGACGTTGCGTCCCACCATCGCTTCGCCGAGGTTCTTGCTCACCTCCGCGAGGATGGAGGCATCCTGGTAATGCGTCACCGCTTTGACGATGGCTTGCGCGCGCCGGGCGGGGTCGCCGCTCTTGAAAATACCCGATCCAACGAACACGCCGTCCACGCCAAGCTGCATCATCAACGCCGCATCCGCCGGGGTCGCCACGCCACCCGCCGCAAAGTTCACCACCGGCAGGCGTCCGAGTTCCTTCGTTTCCTTCACCAGTTCATAGGGCGCGCCGTTGTTCTTGGCAAAGGCCATCAACTCTTCATCGCTCATCGTCGTCAACTGGCGGATCGCGCCGATCACGGTGCGGGCATGACGCACGGCTTCCACTACGTCGCCCGTCCCCGCTTCGCCCTTGGTGCGAATCATCGCTGCGCCTTCGCCAATGCGCCGCAGCGCCTCACCTAAGTTACGGCAACCACACACAAATGGCACTTTGAAGTTGTGCTTCAAAATGTGATGTTCTTCATCCGCCGGTGTCAGCACCTCGGACTCGTCAATGTAGTCCACACCAATCGCTTCGAGAATTTGCGCTTCCACAAAGTGACCGATGCGGCACTTCGCCATTACAGGAATCGTCACCGCATCCATGATCTTCAGGATCATATCGGGGTCGGACATGCGCGCCACACCGCCGTTCGCGCGGATGTCGGCAGGCACACGCTCCAATGCCATCACGGCGCAGGCGCCTGCGTCTTCCGCAATTCTGGCTTGCTCGGCGTTCACCACATCCATGATGACGCCGCCTTTCAACATTTGCGCTAAACCTTTTTTCTCAGTCCAGGTACCGGTCTTTGCTTCCATATTTTATTTACTCCTTTATTGATCGCAAACACATTCTACCATGTGGACTATTTGCAAATCATAAGAAGACCATAAACGCGCTGCGCCTCATCCCGGACCTGGAACCGGTCCGGCGCTGCGGGCAGAATCCACTCTGGAGGAGGGTGCGTGCCTGCTTGACAAATCCGGCTTGTATGCTACAATGTATACAATGATACAATTAGTACAATCAAAGTGAAACCATGGCTGAACAGAAACTGACCCTGCAACTCGATTTTCATTCCGGCTTGCCCATTTACACCCAAATCGTCAACCAGATTCAAAGCCAGCTGGCGAACGGCATTCTTAAACCCGGCAGCCAACTGCCCACCGTGCGCGCGCTGGCATCGGAGTTGAGAGTGAACTTCAACACGGTGGCGCGCGCTTATCGCATGTTGGATGAAGCACGAATCATTTCCACGCAACAGGGACGCGGCACATTCATCACCGAAATCCCGCCGCCGGAAGTGACCGAAAAACTGCGGAGCGAATCCCTGCTCGCATTGACCGATCGTTTCATTGGCGAAGCGCTGCGGCTGGGCTTTTCCAGGCGGGAAGTGGGCCAGATGGTCAGAGACAGGCTGAAAGTCAAGAAAGAAGCGAATGACGAAGATGAAGAATGATTTCGAAGAAGGAGAATTTCAAATGAATCCAAAATTTCTTAAGACCATGATCCAAAGCAAGAAGAATGATCAGCGTATTCCGCCCATTGCAGGGTTTGTATTCGGCATCATTCTGATTGGCGCCATCAAAGCAGCGCTGTTGTTGGAAGCCGTGAACGTGTCCGACTGGGTAATCGGCGGGACTGTGCTTGCGCTGAGCGGTATCGCCACATATTTTTTATTTGCGATCAAAGTGGCTTCTCAATGGGAAAAAGCGATCGTGCTGCGGCTGGGTAAGTTCCGGGGCTTGAAGGGACCGGGCTTGTTCTGGATCATTCCCATCGTGGATACCGTGCCGATGTGGATTGATCATCGGGTGATGGTCACGCCGTTCGCCGCGCAGAAAACATTGACGAAGGATACCGTGCCTGTAGATGTGGATGCCGTGCTGTTCTGGGTTGTGTGGGACGCCGAGAAAGCCGCGCTGGAAGTGGAAGATTATCGCGCCGCGGTGGACTGGGCGGCACAGACCGCCTTGCGCGACATCATCGGCAAGAAGATGCTGGCGGATATCCTCGTCGGGCGCAGCGCGATTGACAAGGAGTTGCAGGCGGTGATTGACGAGCGCACCACGCCCTGGGGTGTCACCGTGCAATCGGTCGAAATCCGTGACATCGTCATCCCGCAGGATTTGGAGGATGCCATGTCCCGCCAGGCGCAGGCAGAGCGCGAACGTCAGGCGCGCGTGATTTTGGGCGAATCCGAAAAGCAGATTGCGGCTTCGTTTGCCGAGGCTTCGCAGGCGTACATCAGCAATCCCACCGCTTTGCACCTGCGCGCGATGAACATGCTCTTTGAAGGCTTGAAGGAAAAGGGCGCGCTGGTCATCGTGCCATCCTCTGCGATTGATACGATGAACCTCGGCGGGTTGAGCGGCATGGTGTCGCTGGCGCAGGTGAATGCGCCGAAGGAAAAATAAATGGAGGGGTGATCCTCGGGTTGCCCCATAACCATGCCGTTTCACGTGAAACGTGGCGCAGGACGCTATCTTGCGCCACCAAAATGAAAAGGAAAAAGAATGACAACCAAATTTACCTCCATGATTGTTTTGATTTTGATCGCAGCTGCCGTGATCGCAGGCGCAGCGTTGTGGGATCAACTGCCGGAGCAGATGGCATCACACTGGAATGTCAACGATCAAGTGGACGGGTACATGCCCAAATTCTGGGGGGTGTGGATGATGCCGCTGGTCACTCTGGGGATGTTCGGACTCTTCCTGCTCGTGCCAGCCATTGACCCGCTGAAGGCAAACATCGCCAAGTTTCGCGGCGTGTTCAACCTATTCATCCTGCTCATCATCGCCTTCATGCTCTACATGCACGGGCTGACCCTTGCCTGGAATCTCGGCTACCATAATTTCCGCATCAGCGCCGCCATGCTGCCATTCCTCGGCATCCTGTTCATTTTCATCGGATACATGCTGAGGCAGGCAAAGCGCAACTGGTTCATCGGGATCCGCACCCCCTGGACTCTCTCCAGCGATACCGTTTGGGACAAAACGCATCGCCTTGGCTCGGTGCTGTTCATTGCATCGGGAGTCTTAGCCTTCGCTGGGAGTTTCTTCGGCGGGATGACCGCCTTCTGGCTGATGTTCATTCCGCTGATGGGATCGGCGTTATTCCTGGTGGTGTATTCGTACATGTTGTATCAACGTGAAACAAAGGCTTGACGCGCAAAACGCGCGTTTCATGTGAAACAAAAAGGAGGCAGCCATGGCGGATGAACTTCAAAAATGGGAATACCGCGTGCAGACCGTCGGTGGATTTTTCAGCGGCGTGAAGGCGGAGGTGCTGGAGCAACTTCTCAATGAATGGGGCGAAGAAGGCTGGGAAGTTGTTTCCACACACATTCTGGAAAACCAGAACAAGATCAATGTGATCGCCAAACGCCCGCTCACACGCGAAACGATACGGCGGCGCTCGATGCCGCAATATAAAATTTAGGTGAAAAGCCTTGTCTGATTACCCTCGTTTATAGAGTTGTCGTGAAAACGTCAGCAAACTGCTGACGCTAAAGTAATTCGTATGGAGAGAAAACATGCTTGAAAGAAAATCCCTCACCTGGTTTTTGGTCATCACATTTCTGTTTTCGTGGACGTTGTTTCTCGCCCCGCTTACGCTGGGTGAGATGGATGCCGCGACAAAACAACTGGCAATAACGGGATTATGGTCGCTGGGCATGTGGGGACCGGGCATTGCCGCCATTCTCGTCACCTTGCTTGTGGCAAAGAAGCCTTTTGGCAGTTTGCGGTTGAACACCCTGGGACCAAAACGTTTCTATCTTTGGGCGTGGCTGTTGCCGATTGTGTTAACCCTCATTGGCGGACTGTTCACCCTGTTGTTTGGCATCGCAAAACTGGATTTGAATTTCACAATGATTCGCACAGCAATGGAATCCGCGCCGGGCGGAAGCGAAGTTCCCGCAAATATCGTTGTGGCGCTCCAGGTACTGTTTGCGATCACGCTGGCGCCGTTGATCAACATGTTGTTCACAATGGGAGAAGAATTGGGCTGGCGCGGTTTTTTACTCCCGCTGTTGATGCCGCTCGGTCAATGGAAAGCCATTTTGTGGAGTGGATTCATTTGGGGTGTGTGGCACGCGCCTGTCATCGTGCAGGGACATAACTATCCGGGCTATCCCATCCTCGGAGTGTTCATGATGATCATATTCTGCATTTTACTCGGCACGATCATTTCATGGATGTATTTGAACACGAAGAGTCCCTGGGTGGCGGCGTTGGCGCACGGGTCGGTCAATGCGGTTGCGGGATTGCCAATCATGTTCTTTGAGCCGGGATTCGATATGGCGTTTGGCGGAACACTCGCTGCGCCAACAGCATGGATTGGTATGGCAGTGTTTATTGCATGGCTTGTTTGGACGAAGCGGCTCCCCGTGCAGAATCAAGCCGGGGAGCAGGAGCAGGCATCCCCGAAGGATGAGGCGAAGATAAATTAGAACATTTGTTCTGTTTGGCAAATCAAAAAATTGGGCGATTCACCATCGCCCAATTTTTATTCCAACCCCGTCGGCGCGGTGCCAGGGACTGAATCCTCTTCCTGCGGTTGCGGCAGCTCCCCAACCAGAAAAGCGGCGGCACGGCTCTTGTTCGCATCCATGAATAAATTCATATGCGCGCCGGGACGATAATCCTGCACGGCGATCAACTTCAACGCCGCAGAGACACGCGGGTTTTCCACGCGGATGAATTCAGCCAGCCGGTTTGGCGTATCGTAGAAAAAATCACGCCTGAAGATGGTGTTGGCGTCATCGAGAAAGACCGCCAGCGGATAGATGTTCGCTTCCATCAGGTCTTGAAAGAAGTGCGTGCCAAAGGAAGGTTCCGGCGAAGCGCCCACCTCTGCGCCGGCGAGCTCGACCAATGCGCGCGCATTGTAAATATCGCTGTAGGCGACGTGAACGCCAAGGTCCGGTGTGGATGTGCCCCAACGTCCCGGACCAACTGCGATAAAGGTTACATCCTTGAGCGCGGAGTTGAGTTGACTGATGGCGCGTTCCAATCGAGCGCGCTCCTCCTGCGATTCAAGACGAAAATATCCCTCGGACGGGACAAAGAGAACGTAACGAATTCCTTCCACTGCGCCATGCGGAACCATGGTCTGCGAAGAAAAGATGATATTCCCCTCGTGCAGTTCAGCAGGGATTTGCACTTCATTCGCTTCCTGAATGTGACTTTGCGGGCGGCACTGAAGGAGAGTGATCTCCACATCGGGCTGGTCGTCGGGATTTGTGATGCGCACGGTGAACTCGGTATCCACCGGGGAGCCGTAATGCGTTTCGAGCAGGGATAGCGCCATGCGCATGGAAGCGGCAAACGGCGTTCGGGCAAGCAGACCGTCGAAGGTGATGACCATCTTTTCCAGCGGCGCGAGGCGGGACCGAATCGGCGTCAGACTGCCTTCATCTTCCACCTGGGCAATGTACCGCAGGGGCGCGTAATCCGCATCCAAAATCCCGCGTACGGGGACCGTGACAAAGGCATTCCCTTCGAGGTCAATTGCATCCACGTATTGCTGGGAGTAGCGCTTGATGGTGCGGACATCCGACGAGGAATGAACGCGCGGGTGACTGAGCGCCACGAGACGCGGATAATCGTCTGCAAGCATGTCCACGGCGCGCGTGCCCAACCCCCAGACGAGACGCAGAAAGCCTTCGTCCTGTTTGATCTGCGGCGACCAGCGGTATAGATTGCGGCTGAACGCGACTCCCGCCGCGTGGGGGAAGTAATACCGCCCAACGGGCTCGCCCTCCACAATCTGGATGAGAATGCCGATTCGTTCGTCGTAATCCGCCAGGTCTTTGTGATGACGGTACATCAGCGCATCGGGATGCAGGACGCTGGCGTAGATTTTCGAAATGGCTTGGGTCAGCGCGGAAAGGCGCTGGTCGTGTTCTCCCCGATTGGGCAAAAAGACGCTTTCGTATTTCCCGGCAAAGGAGGTTCCAAAATTATCCTCGAGCAAACTCGATGAGCGGACGATCAGCGGCTGGCTGCCCGCCTCCATGAGAACACGGTCGAGGTTTTCGATGATTTCAGCGGGGAATTGCCCTTTGGAAAAATCCCTGCACAACCCGGGATAATCCGCACGCATCTGGTCTTCGGTCTTGTACTTCTGATCGTTCCAATGCACCAGTTCGTTGAACGTGAGGAAGTTATAGAACACATCCGAGCCGAGGTAATAGGAAACCGGCAAACGGAAGCGGTCACGAATTTCCGGCGGAGCGGTCTCCTTGAGCACGCGCATGGCGAGCAGCATACCCGCCGCCTTGCCGCCGATCTTCCCGCCGCCGATCTTGCGCATGCGGATGTCGCGCAAATCCTCCACTTTGAACCACTGGCGCGCGATCTTGATGTATTTCAACTGGTCGCTGATCATGGTGCGGATGAGCACGGCTTTCAATTCCTGCAAACGCGCCTCGTACTTTTCGCGCTCCTGCGGGGGCATGGCTTCGATCATCGCCGCCTGCTCGAAGAGCATATCCTGCGGTGCGAGTTCGGGGTTGAACCAGATGAACTCCAGGTCGGCTTCCGCCCTGCCGCGTTCCGTCAGCATCCTGCGGACGATGTTCTCGAACTCGGAATAAGGCAGGTTGTACGCGAAATAAAAATCTGTCAACGAATCGCGCACGCGCAACAACCGCTCCTCCCATACATCCGACCTTTCCTCCTCGTACGGGTTGTGCAGCCCCTCGCGCGCCTGCGACTCGATGGCTTTCTGGCGGGCTTCCGCATCGAAAGCGGACTTTGTGATGATGCCGCGCGCGAACAACGCTTTGCGCATGTAGTGACGGATGCGCCTGCTCAAAATGGGATATTGACTCAGGGCAAGCAGAATCTTGATGGCGTTGTCGGCGGAATTACTGGGGAAGGTCATGGGAGGCTCGCTTTTACATGCCAGACGACCAGGGAGATCATGTTGTGATTCTATAACAAAAATCCGCCAGAGGCATGGCTCTGGCGGATTCGTTCATTTCAGTTTACCCCAGGTGCATCGGCATGATGACGTGCAGGAAGTTGTCATCGCCCACCGGTTTGACCACGCCAGGCGCGTTGGGAGCGGTCGTTTCCAGCGCCACGTTCGGCGTCTTGATGACCTCCAGCGCCTCGCGCAGGAATTTGACGTTGAAGGCAATCAACACGCCGCTGCCGTCCACAGTCGCTTCCACGATGGTCTCATTCTTGCCAGTCTCTTCGGAGGTCGCGGAGATTTCCACTTCGCTGGGCTGCATCTCGCCGTTGGATTGCTTGATGTCCAGCCGCGCCACGTTCGAGCCTTCGCGCGCGAAGATCTCCGCCTGTTTACAGGCTTTAAGCAGCGCCGCTGTGGAAACCAGCGTGCGTGATTTGTAACTGCGCGGGATGATCTGGTGGTAATCCGGGAACGTGCCTTCGATCAACTGCGAGACGACCTCCACATCCTTCACGCGGAAGAGCACCTGTCCGCGCTGCTTGGGCACCACCATGTAGATCGGCTCTTCCGGGTCGTGGGCGACGCGCGCCAGTTCATTTAACGCCCGGGCGGGGATGATGATATTGATCGGCTGGGGGACCGCCTGCGCCAGCTGAGCCTTGCGCACCGAAAGGCGGAACCCGTCCGCCGCCGCCATCGTGACCTTGTCCTTTTCCACGTTCATCAGAACGCCCATCAGCACCGGGCGGGCTTCATCGGTGGAGGCGGCAAACGCCACCTGATGAATCATCTCCTTGAAATCCGCCACGTTCAATTGCACCGCGTCCTTCATTTCGGGGGTCGGCAGGGGCGGAAATTCCTGCGAGTCAATACACTTGATGTCGTTGTTCGATGAACCGCTTTTTACATGCAGGGTCTGAGTCTTCACATCGAGCGCCAGCTGCACCTGGTCGCCGGGCAGCGTATTGACCAGGTCGGAAAACGTCCGCGAAGGAACTGTCGTCGAGCCATTCTCATCAATGCGCGCGGGAATCCAGCACGTGATTCCCAATTCGAGATTCGTGGCGGAAAGACGCAAACGCCCCTCATCGGTGGCGATCAGGATGTTCGACAAAACCGGCAAAGTACTGCGCGGCGACACGGCGCGCGAGACGATGCTCAATCCGCGCGCAAGGTTTTCTTGAAGGACAGTCACTTTCATGGTTCATCGCCTCGGGTAAGATTTTTTGTGAGTATATCATTAAGTAGGTCACGCTTGAAGCGTGACCTACAAAGTTAGAATCCCGTCACCAGCGAAACCCCAAACATGATCAACATGAACAACAATTGACATGCGAACAACACCGCGAACGCGTATGCCACGTACGTCCAAACCGATGTCATTCTCCGGGAGGATTGCGGGCGGATGTCCTGCCCTTCTGCCATTGCCTTCGCGGAATCGGCTGCCTGCCCAAAGTCGTTCATCCAAAATACGCCCGCCGCCTCGTCGTTGACCACGAGCCTGTTCCCGCGAAACGAGTGAATCCACGCCCGGACCTTTTCCGGCGTATTCACCGCCAGCGACCCGGGTAACACGATTGCATCGGCTTGCGCGTCGGCAGGGATGCCATCCTCCACGTTCACCACTCGTAACTGCACTTTGGGCGCGCGCCTGGCAAACGCGGCTTTCATGGACTCGCCGAACTTGCCGTCATGGTCAAAGATCAAAACGCGGAACTGCGCCTGCTTTTCCGCCAGCACATCGGCGCGCGCGGTGCTGTCCTTCCGCAAAGCGGAGAGGTGATACAAGAGCAGCAACACGAACAGAATCAAAATTTGCAGGGTGTCGAGGATGGCGTCCGTGAAGTCGCCCGTCTCGCCGCCGAGCGCGGCATTGATCAGGGTGAAGATCAAACCGCCCGCCGAGACCATCCCGCCGATGACCGAGGCGAAGAGAACCAGGTACAAATAGAATTTTCGAATCACCGAACGGCGGGCGTGATCGCCGATTGTGCCTTCTTCCAATGCCTGCGCCTGCATCGGGCGCCACGTCATCAACCAGAGCGGGAGTCCCACCGCAAGCGCCGCCAGCGCGCCCGAAACAGGCGAACGGAATCCGCCGCTGCCCAGGTACGCCGAACCCGCGGCAAGGTCAATCACCACCGAAACCAGCGTGGCGACCGCTGTAAACGTCCCCGCCAGACCCAGCAGGGAAAGGATGTAAAAATACAATCTTTGTTTGCCTGCGCGGCGCGGAGCGTTTTCATCGAAGGTGAATTGCTGGCTGAGCCATTTGCCGTAATATGCCCAGATCACGCCGAACGGCACGCCAATCGAAATCGGACCGCCGATGTCCTGCACAAATTCCGCCCAGGTTCGATCTTCACCAAATACCTGCATGAGGATCATGTAGATCAGGTTGCCGCCCGCGGTCAGGACGATGATCACGCCGCCCAGCGAAAGCAGGTAGAGAATGCCCAGGCGCAGATAAGACTCCCGCTCGGCAGAATCAGCCAGCCCGTCCTGCAAGATGCGCCAGGAGAAGAACCAGATCGGCGCGCCGATCACAAGCAGCGCAATCGCATTGACGATGGTCTCACGTCCAATCGCTCCCAGCACATCACCGGTGGATAAAGTAAAAGCGAAGCTCAACGCCTGCTGCGCGCCGTACACGGTCATCAACAAACCGTAGAGCATCCACACGAAGCGATAGAGGCGGCGGATCTCGGCGAAGTTCTCGGTCTCGGCGAGCGCGCGCCATTCGCCTTTGAGGATGTTCCAGAAGTAGGCGGCGATGAGCAGGTTGATGACGATGGCAATGAGGTTGTCCACCCACGTTTGCGAGCCGCCGACGATGGCGCGATAGGTGTAGAGATTCGCGGCGGAAAGGAAGGTGCGGTCTATCAGCGCCAGGGTGTTTTGCACGACGGGGATGAGCGTGCCAAGCAGGATGCCGTACAAGAAAACAGCGCGCACCGTGGATGATCGTTCTTCATCATCTTTCGCGGAGGCGCGCTGCGCCCACAGCCAGTGGAAGAGAAAGATCGGCACACCAACGAGAATCAACGACAATGCCTGCGCCAGCGTGGAGGCGCTGTCCACGACCTGGCTGGCGTCGAAGATCGAACGCAGCAAGCCGATGACGCCCCACAGCACCACTTCGATGCTGATGAAGGCGACGGCGTAAAAATAGAGTCGGCGGATGGTTTTCATGGATTTACCTCCGTCATTGCGAATGGCGTTTTGCGCCATGAAGCAACCCCCAGATTATGAAGGGGATTGCTTCGGGCTTCGCCCTCGCAATGACAAGATGACTACGGCTTATACGGCTCCTGATACCAGTTGAAATCCCAGAAATTGTACGGCATGGAGTTCAACTTCCATGCGCCGTTTTGCTTCACCAGCAGGGCGCGGTCGGCGTTCCCATAGCGGCTGGAGAAGGGGTCGGTCTGGGAATAATAGACGGTCAGCGAAACGATCGCTTCCGTGTCATGGATTTCCACCGAGCCAATCTCCAGCCCCACGTCGCCGGGGTTGACCATGCCGTTGAAAAACGAACGGCGGAACTCCTCATAGGTGGGCTTGTGTTCCAGGTCGGCAAGATAACCGTACGCCTTTTGAAAATCCTTGTTCAACACGGCCAGCACGTAGTTATGCACCACACCATCGGGGGTCGTGTCGGCGACATAATCGCGCTGCTCCTGCCGCGTGAAGAACAACCCCAGCGCGAGCAGGATGAGCGCGCCGATGCCGATCAATATGCCTGTCAAAAAACGGTCTTGTTTCATGGAAATCACCTCCGGTTGTCCGGTTTAACTTTACTCCAAATCCGCTCAATTCTCTACGTGCTTTTCACCGCACGTGTTGCCATGACGCCATACAGCACCCGCAAAGAAAACGGTATACTTGCCCCAATCTTTCCAGAAAAGGAGAACCTCCATGACCGCATCCGCACCCCGCTGGGACCTGACCAACGTCTATCCCGCCCTCGATTCAAAGCAATTCAAAAACGCCGTCAAAAAGTACAAGTCCATGCTGGACGATTTCGACGCCTACTTCAGGAAGATCGCCAAAGCCGGCAGCAAGACCGATCCGAAGAAACTCGGCAAAATCCTGGGTGAATCCGTGGACCGCTTCAACGCCCTCCTCGAACTCTCCGGCACCCTCGAACCGTACATCTACTCGTTCGTCTCCACCGACTCGCGGAACAAGGAAGCCATGCGCGCCCTCTCGGAGTTCGAGCAGATGAGCGTGCAGGCAAACGTGCTGCAAACCAGGTTCACCGCGTGGGCGGGCAAACTCGGCAAGCCCGCCATCAAGAAGGCGGTCAAGACCAACGCTTCGGCAAAGGCGCATGAGTTCATCCTGCTCGAGGCGGCGGAACAATCCAAATACCTGATGAGCGAAGCCGAGGAAATGCTCGCCGCAGAACTGACCCTGAGCGGCGGCAACGCCTTCGGCAAACTGCAAGGGACGGTGACCTCGCAGATGACCGTGGACTTCGAACTCGACGGCAAAGTCCAGAAGATGCCCATGCCCGCGCTCATCAACCTGCGCTCGCATCCCGATGAATCCGTCCGCCGCCGCGCCTACGAAGCGGAGAACCAGGCTTGGGAAGGCGCGAAGGAAACGCTTGCGGCTTGCTTGAACGGGGTCAAGGGTGAGGCGCTCACCCTCAACAAAAAGCGCGGCCGCGAAGACGCCCTCCACGCCTCGATTGACGCCGCCCGCATGGACCGCGAGACCCTTAACGCCATGCTCGGCGCGATGAAGGATTCCTTCCCGATGTTTCGCCGCTATTTCAGGCACAAGGCGAAACTGCTCGGCAAGGAGAAACTCGCCTGGTGGGACCTCTTTGCCCCGATGGGTAAAACCGATAAAGTCTATTCCTGGGGTGAAGCGCGTGATTTCATCGTGGAAAACTTCAACAAGTTCTCGCCCGACCTCGGCGGGTTCGCCAAACGCGCCTTCGATAAAAACTGGATTGATGGCGAACAGCGCGAAGGCAAACGCGGCGGCGCGTTCTGTATGGGCGTTGCCGCGGTGAGGGAAAGCCGCATCCTCAGCAACTACGACGGTTCATTCGACCAGGTCAGCACGCTGGCGCATGAACTGGGTCACGCTTTCCACAACGAATGCGCCTACGCGGCGGGCAAAACCCAGCTTCAGCAGAGCACCCCGATGACCCTTGCCGAGACCGCCTCCATCATGTGCGAGACCATCGTCACCGAAGCCGCGCTGGCGCAGACGAACGACCCGCAGGAAGTGCTCGCCATCCTCGAAGCGCAGATGAACAACGCCTCGCAGGTCGTCGTGGACATCTACTCGCGCTACCTGTTCGAGAAGGAGGTCTTCGAACGCCGCGCCAAAGCCGAACTTTCCTCCGACGAGATCAACGACATCATGGAGCGCGCGCAGAAAGCCACCTACGGCGACGGGCTGGATGAGCGCTACCTGCAAAAGTTCATGTGGACGTGGAAGCCCCACTATTACTCCAGCGGTTTCTCGTTCTACAACTATCCCTACGCCTTCGGCTTGCTCTTTGCCACCGGCTTGTATGCCATCTACCAGAAGCGCGGCGCGGACTTCGTGCCCGATTACAGGAATCTGCTCGCCTCCACCGGCGAAGCGCCCGCCGCGGAACTCGCCGAACGTTTCGGCATCAACATCCGCACCAAAAAGTTCTGGGCAGACAGCCTCGCCATCATCGGCAGGCGCGTGGACCGATACTGCCAGTTGTAGAAGACGACAGATGGAAGACGGCGGACGACGGTCTGCCGTCTTCCATCCAAGGAGTGTGTGATGAAACAACGAAACATTCTTATCGGCGCGGCACTCCTGCTGGGCATCGCGCTTGCATGCAACTTCGCCGCGCCGCAGGCTGAACCGGCTGCGATTCAGCCGCTCCCCGGTAACAGCAGCATCCCGCAGACCGAAGACCAGGTCCCGCGCATCACCGTCAGCGATGCAAAAGCCGCACTGGACTCGGGTCAAGCCATTCTCGTTGACGTGAGAAGCGCGGAATCGTACGCCAGCCGTCATGCGGCGGGCGCCGTTTCCATTCCGCTGGCAAACTTCGAAAACAACATCGGCAGTCTCTCGCTCGAAAAAGACCAGTGGATCATTACCTACTGCACCTGACCGAACGAACACACGAGCGCCCGTGCGGCGTTCCTCCTGCTGCAAAACGGATACGAAAAAGCGGAAGCTCTGCTCGGCGGCTTGGAAGCCTGGATCAACGCAGGGTATCCCGTTGAACCGTAACGCAAAATTTATTTTGCGCCGCTTGCAGTGACAGAATAATCTCAATGACAAAAACGCCTCGAGTCACCCCCTGGGCTGGTTCCACACCCCCGACCGAATCCACCCTTCGACAGTTGATGACGAACGAAGGCCTCGACCCCTATTCCTGGTCGAACGGACCCGGCGATGTTTACTCCGCGCATTCGCACAGTTACGACAAGGTAATTTATGTCGTGCAGGGCAGCATCACCTTTGGACTGCCTGAATTGAATCAATCGCTGACCTTGAAAGCAGGCGACAGATTGGATTTACCTGCCGGGGTTGTGCACAACGCCAAGGTGGGAAGCGAAGGGGTGGTGTGTTTGGAAGGGCATAAACGATAATGTCATTGCGAGAGCGGAAAAACACCGCTCTCGCAATGACATTTATTTTACGAAAACGCCTGAATCCCCGTCTGCGCCCGACCCAGAATCAGCGCATGAATGTCGTGTGTCCCTTCGTAGGTGTTGACCGCCTCCAAGTTCATCACATGGCGGATGACGTGATACTCATCCGAGACGCCGTTGCCGCCGTGCATATCGCGGGCGTGACGCGCAATTTCCAGCGCCTTGCCGCATGAATTGCGCTTGACGAGCGAGATCATTTCCGGGGTGGCTTTGTCTTCGTCAATCAAACGCCCCACGCGCAAAACGCTCTGCAAGCCGATCGTGATTTCGGTCATCATGTTCGCCAGTTTCAATTGAATCAACTGGTTCGCCGCCAGCGGACGCCCAAACTGCGGACGGTCGAGTGTGTATTGACGAGCCGCGTGCCAGCAGAACTCCGCCGCGCCGAGCGCGCCCCATGCGATTCCATAACGCGCCTTGTTCAAGCACCCGAACGGACCTTTCAAGCCTTTGACCTCCGGGAAGATGTTTTCTTCGGGAACAAAGACCTCATCCATCACGATCTCGCCGGTGGAACTGGCGCGCAGGCTGAACTTGCCTTCGATCTTCGGCGCGGAGAGTCCCTTCATCCCTTTTTCCAAAATGAACCCGCGAATCTCACCCTCGCTCCTTTCGCCGTCATTTTCATATTTGCTCCTTCCGCCGTCCCCGGCGGAAGATTCGGCGGCTGGGACGCCGCCTTGAGCAGGGATGAGTTTTGCCCAGACGATGAACACATCCGCGATGGGCGAGTTGGTGATCCACATCTTGCTGCCGTGCAGGATGTAGCCGCCGTCCACTTTTTTGGCGCGGGTTTCCATGCTGGCAGGGTCGCTGCCGTGGTTCGGCTCAGTCAAGCCAAAACAACCGATTAACTCCCCGCTGGCGAGTTTGGGCAGGTATTTTTTGCGCTGTTCCTCCGTGCCGTAGGTGTAAATCGGGTACATCACCAGTGAACTTTGCACGCTCATCGCGGAACGGTAGCCGCTGTCCACGCGCTCGACTTCGCGGGCGATGAGTCCATAGGCGACGTGGTTCAAGCCTGCGCCGCCATATTCTTCCGGGATGGTCGAGCCGAGGAAGCCCATCGCGCCCATTTCGGTCATGATCTCGCGGTGAAAGATTTCCTGCCGGTTCGCTTCAAGGATGCGCGGCATGAGTTTATCCTGGCAGTAGCGGCGCGCCGTATCGCGGATCATGCGTTCTTCGTCGGTCAATTGGTCGTTGAACAGAAGAGGGTCGTCCCATTTGAAGGTTGGTTTCGTCATGAGTGCCTCGTGGAATTAGTAATAGTGAATAGGTTACAAGGTGATTGTATCAAAAGCTAAAGGGAGAAAAGGTTTCAGAAAACGGGAGCAGGGATCGGCTAAGAAAGAAGCGAATAAAAAAATAGTGGACTCGCCTTTCGACAGGTCCACTATTCTCCATTATCTATTCACTATTCTCTATTTACTATTTACTATTTACTATTCACTATTCACTATCTTACGCCGCACCCGTCAACCAGCCGCGCAGTTCCATCGCTTTCACCACGCGGTCAATGGCAACCATGTACGCCGCGTCGCGCATGTAAACCTTTTCTTTTTCACTGCGTTCAAGCACGGCATGGAAGGCGGAGGTCATCTTCTGGTCGAGGCGCTGGAGGACCTCATCCTTGCTCCAGTAGAAGTTCATGTCGTTCTGCACCTGCTCGAAGTACGAGGTGGTCACGCCGCCCGCGTTGCAGAGGAAGTCGGGGATGTTGAAGACCTTGTTCTTCTTGAAGACTTCGTCGGCTTCGGGCGTGGTGGGACCGTTCGCGCCTTCTGCGACGATCTTCACGCTCTTGGAAACTTTGTTGACCGTCTCGGCGTTGATCTGCCCTTCGAGCGCGGCAGGGATGAGAACGTCGGCTTCGAACTCGATCCACTTGTCGCCGTCGCTCACTTCATAGCCGGAGTCCATCGCTTTCTTCTTGTCAATGGTTCCGTACTCGTCCACGATGGAAAGCAGGAAGCGCGGGTCAATGCCGCCTTTTTTGCTGTAAGTGTACGCCTTCTTGTCGTGCCGGTCATAGCAGGAGACGCACGCCACCGTGCCGCCGAGCATTTCCACGAATCCGACCGCTGCATATTGCGAGACGTTGCCGAAGCCCTGCAGCGCCGCAACGGATTTCTTCGAGTCCATGCCGAGGTGATTCATCGCTTCGCGCACGGTGTAGATGACGCCAAAGCCGGTGGCTTCGGTGCGCCCGAGCGAACCGCCGCCGCCGACCGGCTTGCCGGTGAACACGCCCGGGGTGTATTGACCGACCAGGCGCGAATATTCGTCCATCATCCAGCCCATCATTTGCGGGGTGGTGCCGACATCGGGCGCAGGCACATCGTTGCGCGGACCGATGTTCTTCCACATGGCGCGCACCCAGCCGCGGCACAGTTCCTCTTTTTCGCGCACCGAAAGTGTGGATGGGTCCACGACGATGCCGCCTTTGCCGCCGCCGAGCGGGATGTCTGCCACGGCGCATTTCCAGGTCATCCACGTGGCGAGCGCACGCACGGTGTCGAGCGTCTCCGCCGGGTGGAAACGAATGCCGCCCTTGTTGGGTCCGCGCGCATCATTGTGCTGCACGCGGAAGCCTTGAAAGACCTTCAGCGAACCATCGTCCATGCGCACAGGGATGCGGAAGGAATATTCGCGCATGGGCCAGCGAAGCACTTCCGCCACACCGGAATCGAGTTTGAGCATTTTGGCTACACCATCGAACTGTTTTTGTGCCATTTCAAATGCATTGATTGGTCCTGACATGTTAATCTCCTGGAAGATTTGGAAAAAAATAAGCGGGCACCCCGGACGGGGCTGCCCGCTTTATGCACGATTTATGTACAATTGCAGGGTCATAGGCTTATCCATTAAATCACAACTGCCCTGAAACTTTACACGAGAATCAAATTGGCGTCAATATGACAAAAATCTGCTAATTTTCGGTAAAAAATGACGGCTTTTCGGTAAAAACCCGCCAACTCGTGAAAGGATACGCAAACCCGCTCAAGGCTTTCCGCGGCGGCTGAAAAACTCATCCACACGGTGGCGGTGTTCTTCATGCCTGCCCGCCTGCTCCTGCAGGATGCCTTCCCGGTTCAGGACTTCCTCCAGATTGGGAAGGTACGCCTTGTTGAACGCTTCCTTCGCCAACGCAAACGCCTCACGCGGACCTCGAGCCAGGTCTGCCGCCATCTGGCTGACCAGCCGCTGATAGTTGAATCCGCCCACGCGGTTGGCGATGCCCCACTCAAACGCGAGCGCGGCGGGAATTGGCTTGTTGGTATAGAAATACTCCTGCGCGCGCCCCAAGCCGATGTATTTCGGCAGGAAGAGCGAAACGCCCGAATCGGGCGCGAGCGCGATGCCGCCAAAACCGACGACAAAATACGCACTGGATTTGACGATTCGCAGGTCACACGCCAGGGCAATGCCAAACGCCGCGCCCGCGCACGGACCATTCACCGCGGCGATGACCGGCTTGCCCATCCGCCGGATTTGCAGGATGAGCGGGTTGTAGGTCTTGTCCAAATGCTCGCGGTAGGAGATGTTCCCGCCCTGCTTCATTTCGGTCAGATCCTGTCCGGCGCTGAAGACCTTCCCCGCGCCGGTGATGACCACGCACCGCACCTGTGGGTTGTTTTCCGCTTCGGCGAGGGCTTGCTGCAATGCCTGGGTCAACTCAAAGTTGAAGGCGTTGGCGCGTTCGGGGCGGTTTAAGGTCAGGGTGAGAGAACCAGCCGTAAACGAGGAAAGAAGCGTTGTCATCATTAAACAAAAAGTGACAGCCACCTAAAGGTGACTGTCGCCTTCGTCGTCCATCTGGTCGTCATCGCCCGAATCCGTCTCGTATTCGACGGTTTCGCCGTCGAGATAGACCCACAGAAGCAATACCTGACCTTCCTGGGTGTCTACGTTGCGGGCGGCAAGGATGGGAGCGGTCTGTTCGAGTCCCATCTCATTGCGGTAATGCAAATGAATGGAGTTCCTGTTATGCCAGGCGTTGTAACAGCGCTGCACCAGGGCGGGTCCGTTGAACGTGCGCAGGCGCGTCAGTGCGGGAACGGAGAGTGAGGGGCTTTCGTTCAAACCCATTGCCCAGCCATCGTTGACCTGCTCAAAGATGGGGGGCGGTCCTTCAATGATCGTGATTCTGTCGTCCATAAGTTTACCTTTATGGTGGGAATATACCACAACTGTCCCGGGGATTCATTTCAGAAAATTATCAGAATTAACCCGAGTTGCTGCCTTGGTTTCAAGAGGCTTCCCTCACCCCAAACAAGGTTATATCTTCTGGGATGACTTTCCCCTCTCCCGATGGGAGAGGGCAGGGTGAGGGCTTTGGGCGGGGAACCTAGAAAATCTATTGGAAGGTGGCAACTTGAGTGAATTATTAACTCACCCTACGCAGTACCGCGAGATGAATCTCGCCTTTGCGGAACAGCACGAATCCTCTGCGAGGACAAGTTATCACGGTACGAGTAAACTGCGTAACATCAGTTATTAACTCACCTTACGCGAAACGCCCAAACCTTCGGGACGGTGTGTAATGCGTTATTTGTTCTGTCTCAAAAATTCGCGCGTCGCCTCGATCCTGGATTTCTCCACCCTGCCTGCGGCTTCCCAATGGTCGAGTAACTGCGTGATGGTCAACACGGCGTGGAGGTTGAAGCCCGCCTGCTCCAGCGTCTCCTTTGCGCCGGACTGCCTGTCCACCAGTACGACGACATCTTTCACAACCAGGCCCGCGCCCGTCAATTTTTCGATGGCTTCGAATTTGCTCCCACCGGTGGTGGCGAGGTCGTCAATGATGACCGCCGTCTCGCCCGCCTGATACTCGCCTTCGATCTCGGCTTTCGTGCCGTAGGTCTTCACTTCCTTGCGCGGGTAGATCATGGGATAGTTCCCCGCGAGGCTGATGGCGGTGGCGATTGGAATCGCCGCGTAAGGCAGTCCCGCAATTCGGGAAAAGTGGAGGGTCGAGAGAATTGGCAGGTACGCCTGCGCCACCTCAGCCAGTAATTTGGGATGGGAAATGATCTGCCGCAAGTCAATATAGATGGGGGATGTCAGCCCCGATTTGAGGATGAATTCCCCAAACTTGATGCAGCCCGCTTCGAGAAGACCATCGGCGAGGGCGGAGAGATGCGCATTGGATTGAGTCATGGGTTATTTCCTGCCTGTTTTCGAATATCGGGTGAGAATGCCGGAGGCAAGTTCGTCGAGCGTGCCAACCTGCTCGATGCCGAACCGGATGCAAAGCGCATCCACATGGGCTTTATGTTTGTATTCTTTCGGACAGCGTACGATCAACCTGCCGCTGCGGGCGAACAAACCGAATTCCAGCAGCGTGATGGGCGCGGCAGAGTCGTGATTGAAATACATGGCAATGAGGCTGGCTTGCTCCAGTCCGTTTACCTCCCATTCCACCTGTTCGCGGAACGTTGGGTCGTCCGCGGTCATTTTCAACGAGGAATAATCGTCGCTGCGGGGGTCGAGGAAAATGATATCGTGCTCCTTCAAGCGATTCACCAGTCCGGCGCGCCAGTCATCGCCCGCCACACTGCCGGAAAGGAAAACAGAAAATCCCTCCTCGAACGGTCCGCGCGCTTTGATGATTTTCATCTTTTTTTCCGTTTAATGGTATCCATGTATTGTCGAACTGCCTTGCGGGTTGTAAACCAGTTCCGTCCGCGTTTGGCTGCTTCGATGCGCCCCAGGCGCGCCAAAAGGCTGAGGTACTCCTGCGAATACGGAGTCGCTTGCGCAGCCTCGGCAAGCGAAAGCCATGTTTCCTCCTTCTTCGGCTTCTCCACCTGCGTGCCGGCAGCCTCAAGATAAAACATCAGACTCCGTTCCGCCGCCCTGCCGACAAAATTAACAAGCGGTTTTTCCCTGCCGTTATCGGCAAGGGAAAGTACGCGGTAATAGGCTTGACGGTCTGTCCGCAAAATAATGGCGGGAGGATATCCATGCTGCATAAGCAGCAGGTTCATCACAAGCCGTGCAGTACGTCCGTTCCCATCCACAAACGGGTGGATGCTAAGTAGTCGGTCATAAGTTTTTAGAAAACAAATTCCTGCTCATGCCGCCGTCCTCGGCGGCGGGGACGCCGCCGGGAGCGTATTTTTGTAAAATTTTTATTTCGACCGACTACTTAACAAGGCGGTGATGAGCCAGCGCCGCGAGAATCACAGGATGCGTATTTTTTCCCGCCCGGGCAAGCCATTTTCCCCATTCATCCATGCGGCCCGGCACATCCCATGCTTCCGGCGGGGTATGTGCGGCTCCAACGATCCGTACCTGAGAGGTTCGATAACTTCCCGCGCTGGCATCGTCAATTTTCGAAAGCACCAATTTGTGAACCTGGCGGACATGAAACGGAGTTATGGTCTCTTCCTGGTCGGCAAGTTTCTCCACATATTGAATTGCGTCGCGGTGATTGGTAACTTCAAAATGTTCCCGTAGTGTTTTGCCGCCTATGGTCAAGCCTGTCTCCAATATGAGGCGGGTCTCCTGAAGCGTAATGGTACTGCCCTCGATGGCGTTGGAGTTGTAAATCCACTCCACCTGGATATGCTCCCGCAGACGGTGCACCACTTTTCAATACGGTCGAGCAGGCGGGCTTCAAGCATGATGCACCAGTTAATATCGGATAGATGAAGTATTATACCATCCGATATTAACTGTTTTTTTCCAAATCTCGTTTGACGTGCAGGATCTGATCGCGTATCTCCGCCGCGGCTTTGCCGGGGTGATCGGCGCGCGAGATGGCGCGGGAAATCGGCAGCAACAGTCCCTTGCCATCGGCGCGCAAACCGGATTTCAACGTGATTTCCAGTTCGCCGCCCTGCGCGCCGACGCCGGGCGCAAGGAACCATAAATTGGGCGCGGCGGCGCGGATGTTTGCAACAACTTGCGGGTGAGTCGCACCGGCTACCAGCCCGATGTTATTTCTGACATTCCACGTTTGGGCAAGCCGCGCAACATGGATGTGCAGCGGCTCGCCGGATGCCAGCGTCAGGTCCTGCAAATCGCCAGACCCCGGGTTGGACGTTTTGCACAGCAGGAACACGCCTTTCTCCTGATTTTTGATGAACGGGTCAATGGAATCTCTTCCGAGATACGGATTCAACGTGATGCAGTCCACGCCGAGCGATTCGAACGCGGATTGGGCGTACGCCTCCGCTGTTGACGAAATATCCCCGCGCTTCGCATCCAGGACGATGGGGATGCGCGAGCCCATTCGGTCTGATTCTTCTCTGATGGCTTCGATGACCTGCTTCAACGCCGACCATCCCTCCGCGCCGAAGACCTCGAAGAACGCAGCGTTGGGTTTGAAGGCTGCGGCGTAGCGCGCGGTTTGATGGACGAGATTCAGGCAAAAGGTCCGGGCGGAGGCGGCGGTGGGGCTTGGGAGGTCGGAGAGGTGCGGGTCGAGTCCCACGCAGAGCAGGGAGGAACAGTCATCCACACGTTTTTCCAAAAAGGAGAAGAAGGTTTCCATAAGGCGTCTCTGGTTTCAAGAAAAGACCCCAAAGGTCTCGAAGACCTTCAGGGTCTTGGGGCTATTCGACAAACGATTTCCATTTGGCGTCCGCGTCGGGGATGAACAGTTTATCCAGCCAGCCGGTTTTGTCCCAATAAAGCGGATTCCAAATTCCCGCCCCGTAGCCGCGGCATTCAGCGAAGAAGAAATCGGCGGGGATGGTATCGGGCAGGTCGCAGACGGGCGATTCGGCGTTCCCGCCCGGCGAGGCTGGGACGCTGCCTTCGCGCGTGTTGGTCAGGTTCGGCGTGGGGATGCAGTCGTCGAACCAGCCGTCGTCGAAGACGTTGCCGTCGGGCAGGCGGCAGATGGAACGGTCTTCGGCTTTGGCGACAGTGTAGGTGTAGGCGTCGTAGATTTTCCCGTTCGGAGCGATGAGGCGCACGGTATCGCCGCCGTCGGAGAGCAGGATGTTGGTATCCAAGGCATAGAAGACGATGCGTTCATCCGGTTTCAGGGTGATACTGGGCAGGGTGTACGGACTGGAACCGCCGTTGGGGTCGTCATCCAGTTTCCAGCCGCTCAGGTTGAGATCAATGGCGGCGAGGTTTTTGATCTCGATGAATTCGTCGTAGACATCCGTGCGGCCGTCTCCGTTCCAGTCGTAGCCGGGGCGCGGGAGGATTTCGTTGATGATGGGACGCGGGTCAATCCTGATGGTGGGCGGCGGGAGCGTGCGCGTGGGTGTGCGCGTCTTGGAGGGTGTGGCGGTGGGTGCCGGGGTGTTGCTGCGTTTGGGCGTGCCCATGATGTCGCCGCCGTTCGCGTTCTTCCCGTTCTTCTTCGTGCCGTTGTTGGTGAACCAGGTACTGTCGTTCTCCGGCGAGACGCCGATCCTTTCCATGGAGCCGTAGGTGGAGGAACTGCCCTTGGGCCACGAGCCGCCGCTGCCGTTGGCGGTATCTATCACCCGGTTCGAGTTGTCGCGCAGGTACAGGATTTCGCCGCTGTTGGAAAGCGTCCCCGTGTAGATCTGGTCTGCGGCAATATCGGAGACCGTCCGGTTATCGTCGCGTTCGAGCAGGAAGTATCCGCCGGCGGGGATGACGCCGCTCAATGTGATGCTTGGCGTTCCATCGTAGGCTCTTAACGTCCAGCCGGTGAGGTTGACATCCCGGTTGCCGGGGTTGTACAACTCGATCCACTCATCGTCGGGGAGGCTGCTGGCTGTGCCAGCCCAGGCAACCTCATTGATGACGATGGAGCGCATCGGGAAGGTTGTGGGCGTGACGGTGCGGGAGGGCGTGCGGGTGGGCGTGAGCGTGAGGGTGGCAGTGAATGTGGGCGTGAGCGTGGAAACGAGATTGAAGTTGGGCAAGCCCGGCGTGCCGTGCACGAAATTTCCCGCCGCGTCGTGCGCGGTCCATGAGGAAGGCTGGTTGTTGGAAACCCAGCCGGAGGCGGTATCCGCCGCGGCGGTCGAGCCGTTGACCAGCCGTTCCATGCTGTAAAAATTCGGGGAGCCGCTCCCGGCGGGCCAGGCGCCGCCGTCGCTGTTGGCGGTATCCATGACCGTGCCGTCCGGCTTGCTCAGGCGGAGGACATCGCCCGCATCGGAAAGCGTGCCGGTGTAAATCTGATTTGCAGTGACGTCGCTGACGGTCAGGTCGCGCGCGCGTTCGAGCAGGAAAAACCCTTTGCCGGGGATGACGCCGTTGAGGACGATATCCACCGAGCCGTTATCGCTGACCAGCCGCCAGCCTGAAATGTCAATCGGCGTGGAGCGGGTGTTATACAACTCGATCCATTCGTCGTTGGCGGTGGCTAAGGTGCCCGACCATGCTACCTCGCTGATGATGACTTCTCTGGGAACTGGTGTAAACGTGAATGTAGGTGTACTTGTCGGCGATGGAGTAAGTGAAGGAGTGAATGTCGGCGTGACATTCAACATGGCATTCTCACTTCTAGGTGTTCCATTAATCAGGTTGCCAGTTGCATCTAATGCGACTCCCGCACCTTGAAAGGTAGTCCAAGATAAATTGCCATCTGGAACAACTCCAACTCTCTCCATACTACTGGCAGGTGATGTAATCCCAGCTGGCCATGTACCACCATCAGAATTCGCAGTATCTACAACGGTACTGTCGGCAGCCAATAGGCTCAGGACTTCGTTAGTGTCATCAAGATTTCCAGTGAATATAAGATCTTCTGTTACATTCGTGACATTGCTTGGACTACTTACATCATTTTCAAGTAAAAAGTAACCTCCCGCCAAAATTGTTCCCGACAAAATGACATTAGGAGTTCCATCAGCAGCTACGAGGCGCCAACCCGTTAAGTCAATGTCAGTTATACCTGGGTTATATAGTTCAATCCATTCATCATCAGGCGATGCAATCGTACCAGACCAGGCGACTTCGTTAATTACGATATCTAACGGAGCAGCATAAACTACACTATTTAGCGGACTTACTATTCCGACAAATAAAGTTACGATTGAAAAGATTATAGCGTGCCTAATGAGTAGTTTTTTCTGCATTTTCACCAGCTAGCCTTCACAGCCGATACCATCCCCGTCCCTATCAAATCTATGGGGGTCAGGCGGTAAAACCTGAAATTGTCTATAAGGAATGTCTGGACAATCCAAATCTGGAGGTGGAGGTGGAATACAAACTCCTGGATATGACGGATGACAATTGGAACCTGTAGAACCACTGCCAGCAGGGGTATTAAGAACTGGAGCAGGGGTCGGTGGTTGCCAAATACCAATTGAGGAATTTTTGGCAGAACTCTCAGCCATTCTTAAACTTTCTTCGCAAGCAATATCAGGTGGGTAAGCAATAGCCTTTGCGTATCCTTTTTCAACCAATTCATAATTAACAAATGTATTGTCTACAATTATGTATCTGAGGAGTCGTCCATATTGATCAGTTTCCGAAATGTCTTTGATAAGCATTACTTCTTTTTGAAGAACAAGCTCAGAGTTTTTGGCTTTTGCCTCTGAACTATAAAATTGACCACTTATTTCTGGCGTATCAATACCTATATATCTAACACTAAAAACCTTTTCATCAAAATAAACTTTTATTGTATCTCCATCTACTACTTCTACTACTTTCGCTACTTCGACCTCGTTTAACGGAATACAATCTGCACCCTCAATGTTTTTTGTAACACTAGTTGGCTCTGGTGATAATGTAATGGTGGGTTCTGCGGTGAAGGTTGAGGTGGGAATTTCCGTTGACGTCGGCAGCGCATTAGCTGTGGATGTGTACGACAAAAAGATACCTGCCTCGGCTGTTAGATATGCGTGAGTATAAATAAGATTTACATCCTGTGTTGGTACCGCAGACGACGGGCTAAGAGCAAGCAGACTACAACACGCAGTCGGAAGTAGGCACACCAAGAATACAAGAGAAAGCATCAATATCTTGTTAATACCACTTCGTTGCCAAGCAATTTTTATATCATTAATGAACTTCATAATATCCTCCGCTATTATTCGTTGTTAAATGTATCTCCTCACGAGATTATATATCGAACTTTTCATGGAAAAGGCACAGGCGTGAATCCGCTCCACACGTGGAACCAGCCGCGGGCGCAGCGTGAAGCGGAGTCTGCACGTGAAATTATACCCTTGTCGGGTACGGGTACGCCACCCTGTCATCGGGGAAATAAAATAACCCGAGTTGCTGCCTTGGTTTCAAGAGGCTTCCCTCACCCCAAACAAGGTTATATCTTCTGGGATGACTTCCCCCTCTCCCGATGGGAGAGGGAAATTAAGGCGGCAGTCCTCCCCAAAGATGACCGTCGCCTTTTCAGTTACGAACTCGGGTTGCGCGGCTCGATCACCAGTTTGATCGCGGTGCGAACCTTGTCCTCGATTTCCACATCCACAAATTCGGGAACGCAGACCACCTCGATCCCGTCGTTCTTGAGGTAACTGGAGGCAAGCACCAGCGCTTTTACCGCCTGGTTCACCGCGCCCGCTCCAATGGCTTGCACTTCCGCCCGTTTGTGTTCGCGGATGACCCCCGCGATCGCCCCGGCGACTGCAGAGGTACGGGAGTTGGCTGAAACCTTGATCATATCCATGGCAACCTCCCAAGGTTGGCAAAGTGGGGACAAAACTCTCTTGTGGATTCTACAAGATTAATAACCTTGATTCAAGCAGTATATTAGTATGATTATGGATTCGTAATATTAGTAGGGGCTGTGGATAATGTGGATAAAACGAATCTGCGCCCAAATATGGGATGACCCGCCCCGCCTCCCGCCAGACTTGCGGTTATCTGCCCGCTTCAAGCCTGGTCCACGCTGTGGGTTTGAGTTGGATAACTTATCAACATAAAACAGGCAGACCCAAAGCCACTTTTTGAGAATTTTCCATATCTCGGTATGTCGAAAAAGACACCCCCAAATATGGGGGGATGCTATATTAATTTGTCTGACCGGTTTTCTAAGAAATACCCCTGTTGTCCACAGGGGAGGGGAGTTTTCCACAGTTTATGGGCAGTTATCCACAGAAAATGGAATTAGGGAGAGACTGTCATCTAGACAAATGCCCCAAGATATGGGGTTGGGATTTGAGATTTCGGATAGCAATAATAGACTTTTTGCAAAAATCACTTTTTACCTTGCTCAAGGCGGCGTCCCAGCCGCAGTCTGCGGCGGCGGGAGAACTTATACAAGAGGTCTAATGAAATTAAACGCGGACGTTCCTGCCATACCCGGCTTCTGCGAGGATTTTGCCGTCATCGAAGACCGTCCTCCCCCGCAAAACCACCTTGCGGACTTTGCCTTTGACCTTCCAGCCTTCAAAGGGAGTCCAGCCGCAGCGCGTGAACTGTTCGGCGGCTTTGATTTCGAAGGCGGCGTTCTCGTCCACTTCCACCCAGGTTTCGGGCTGTTCAGGGAGATTGAAGATGCGGCGCGGGTTGGTGACAGATTTTTGAATAATATCGTCCATCGTCAATCGTCCATCATTCGCAGCGGTGAGTAATAAGGGAAGTAGCGTCTCCAAACCTGGGAAACCCGGCGGGGGATTTTCGGAATCCTTTTCTTCGAGCGTGTGCGGGGCATGATCGGTGGCGAAGCAGTCAATCACATCGAGGTTTGCCCACAAAGCATCCACATCCTTTTGATCTGCCAACCGGGGGCGAACCTCCAAACGCCCCTTCCTCGACCCTCCCCCAATGCCTTTGGAGTTGGGGGAGGGGGAAACGAGGAACAGATGCTGGGGACACACCTCGCATGTCACTTTGATTCCCCGTTCCTTCGCGGCTTTGATGAGCAGGATTTCCTCCTTCAACGAAACATGCGCGATGTGAATGGGACGATCGTAGATGGCGGCAAATAAAATCGCAGCAGCCATCGTGCGGCTTTCGGAGTGCATCACCATCGGCGCGTTCTTCGGGAATTTTTGAAAGTGCGGGGTCCACAGGGTCATGTCGTCAAGGCGCAGTTCGCCGAAAGTGGAATCAAGATACATCTTCAGCCCGGCAGCCCGGGGGGCGAGCGAAGCGGCGATGTCGGCGTTATCCGGTCCTGCGCCGAGGAACTGGGCGTAGTCACAGCGGGCTTTTTGTTTCGCAGCAGCCAGAGCGAGATCGAGCGTTGCGGCGTCGAAGATGGGCGGTTTGGTGTTGGGCATGGCGAGAATCATGGTCACGCCGCCCGCCAGCGCGGCTTGGGTGGCGGTATCCCAATCCTCTTTGTGGGTTTGTCCGGGCTCGCGCACATGGACGTGGGGGTCAATTAATCCGGGGAGTTTGAGCATGAGGCGAGTATAAAATAAAAATGAGAAGAAGAAAACGGAATTGGGGTATGATAAGAGCAGCTGACGTATCCAGGAATATCAAACTTTGGGGGAGTTCCGTCCTTACTTGAAGAGTTGGGCCGGAGGACAACACAAACGCAAACCTGGCGATTGCTGCCCACATAATCACCCCCGGAGGTTCTCATGAGCATGGGACAAATCAAATGGCAATCCATCGTTGCCAAATACGCCTACCCTGAAACCTGGCGCAGTTTGTGGCAGGTGTTCAATACGGTCATCCCGTTCTTTGTGCTGTGGTATCTGGCATACCGCAGCCTGGAGATCGGCTACTGGCTGACCCTGCTGCTGACCGTGCCCGCGGCCGGCTTCATGGTGCGCATGTTCATCATCTTCCACGACTGCTGTCACGGTTCGTTCTTCAAGACCAAACTGGCGAACGACCGGCTTGGTCTCCTGCTGGGCGCGGCGGTGTTCACTCCCTACTACAGCTGGAAGCATTCCCACGCCATCCATCATGCCACGGCAGGCGACCTGGACCGGCGCGGCGTGGGCGACGTGTACACCATGACGGTGGAGGAATATCTCGCCGCCCCGTGGTACAAAAAGGCGGGATACCGCATCATGCGCAGCCCGTTGATCCTCTTCACCATCGGCGCGATGATCGTGTTCGTGTTCGCGCATCGCTTCTGGGACCGGGGAGCGGGCACCCGCGAAAAGAACAGCGTCATCTGGACGAATATTGCCCTGTTCGGTTTCATCGGCTGGACGATCTATCACATCGGCTGGCAGGCATACCTGCTGGTGGAACTTCCCATCCTGCTGATGGCGTGCGGCGCGGGCGTGTGGCTGTTCTACGTCCAGCATAACTTCGACCCGACCTATTGGGAACGCCACCAGAATTGGAGTTTCTTCAACGCCGGCATGGACGGCAGTTCGTACTATAAACTGCCGAAGGTGCTGCAGTGGTTCACGGGCAACATCGGTTTCCATCACATCCACCACCTCAGCCCGAAGATCCCCAATTACAAACTGGAACAGTGTCACAAGGAAAATCCCATCTTCCAGATTCAGCCCTTGACCATCCGCGACAGTTTGAAGTCGTTGTACTTCCGCCTGTGGGACGAGAAGGAAAGGATGCTCGTCGGCTGGAGGGCTTTGAAGAAGTACAAAATGCAATCGCAGAAGATGTGAGGAGTTCCGTCGCTGCCGGGCACCCGGCAGCGACGGCTTTTTTCGGGGGGCAAAAGGCACGAGAAAACCGGAGCAGGCGCGGGCGGGGCGGGATGCGGTTCATGATTATCGTCACTTTTGCCGCCAATATCGCGGGTGTATAATCCAGCCGTTATTTTCAAAAACAGGACTTGCGCGCAATCGGCGTGTGAGCACGCCGATTGTCCATCCCTTTCGTGAGTCCGAAAAAATAAAGGTCAGAAGAGGCTGATACATGGCATACGTTAACGTTAAAGTCCCCGCAGGCGGGGCGAAGATTTCAATTCAGAATGGGAAACTCAACGTTCCCGATAATCCCATCATCCCGTTCGTGGAGGGCGACGGCACGGGGCGCGACATCTGGCGCGCGTCGGTGCGCGTGTTCGATGCGGCGGTGCAGAAGGCGTACGGCGGCAAACGCAAGATCCACTGGATGGAAGTGTACGCAGGCGAGAAGTCGTTCAAGTTGTTCCAGAACTGGCTGCCTGACGAGACTACCGAGGCGTTCAAGGAATTCCTGGTCGGAATCAAAGGTCCATTGACCACGCCCATCGGCGGCGGCATCCGCTCGTTGAATGTGGCGCTGCGAAAGCTGCTGGATTTGTACGTGTGCCAGCGCCCGGTGCGCTGGTATAAGGGTGTGCCTTCGCCGGTAACGCATCCT
This sequence comes from Chloroflexota bacterium, assembly GCA_024434165.1. Lineage (GTDB taxonomy): Bacteria > Chloroflexota > Anaerolineae > Anaerolineales > Villigracilaceae > Villigracilis. The sequence goes on from QMIW01000021.1 coordinate 60,524, forward strand.
GAATTCGTGGATATGGTCATCTTCCGCGAGAACACCGAGGATATTTACACCGGCATCGAGTTTGCCAACGGCACGGAAGAAAACAGGAAGTTCAAGGAATTGTTCAAGGAAGCCTTCCCGAAGGAATACGCCAAGATGCGCTTCCCCGATACGGCGGGCATCGGCTTGAAGCCGGTCTCTGTGGAAGGCACGGAACGCCTCGTGCGCGCGGCGATCCGCTGGGCGCTGGCGAACCAGCGCAAGAGCGTGAACTTCGTCCATAAGGGCAACATCATGAAGTTCACCGAAGGCGCGTTCAAGGACTGGGGCTACACGCTCGCCAAACGCGAATTCCGCAGCGAGATCGTGACCGAACGCGAAAGTTGGATTTTGGGCAACAAGGAGAAAAACCCCGCCCTGAGCGTGGAAGACAACGCCAAGATGATTGACCCCGGCTTCGACATGATGAGTCCCTCCCAGCAGGACGACATCAAGCGGGAGGTGGAAGAGGCGTTGAAATTGTGGGATACGCACGGCAACGGCAAGTGGAAGAGCAAACTGCTCATCAAGGATTCCATCGCCGATGTGACGCTGCAGTTCGTGCTGATCCGCCCGCGCGATTACGATGTGATCGCCACCCTCAACCTGAACGGTGATTATCTCTCTGATGCGCTGGCGGCGCAGGTGGGCGGGATCGGCATCGCCCCCGGCGCGAACATCAACTATGAGACGGGTCACGCCATCTTCGAGGCGACTCACGGCACCGCGCCCAAATATGCCGACCTCGATAAGGTCAACCCCGGTTCGGTCATCCTCTCCGGCGAGATGATGCTGCGCTACATGGGCTGGACCGAAGCCGCGGATTTGATCGTCAAAGGCATGGAAGGCGCGATCGCGGCAAAGACGGTCACGTATGACTTTGCGCGCCTGATGGATAACCCGACCGAGGTCAAATGCTCCGAGTTTGGGGATGCCATCATTCAGTGGATGGATAAGACGCCGCCGGCGGCTGAGGTAAGGGTCGAAAATCGAAAGTCGAAGGTTGCTGCGAAGAAAACCGCTGTGAAGAAGAAACCCGCAAAGAAGCCCGCGAAAAAGGCTGCGCCGAAGAGGAAAATTGCAGCGAAGAAGGTCGCCGCCAAGAAACCTGCGACAAAGTCCCCGAAAGGGAAGAAGGCGGTCAAGAAAAAGAAGTAGCGCCAGAAATTGAAGACCTCGGAGATTTCCAAAATCTCCGAGGTCTTTTTTAGCAAAATTTTTCATGCATAAGCGATGTTTTTGTTTTGTTTTTTCCCTGGCTTACGAATGATCCATTCTGCGGCAGCAAGATTGATTACCCAACCAGCGCCCATAAGCAGGGCACGAGTAAGTTCGCTTGGTTCGCCGAAAAATAGAAGCCAGGGTAAGTGAGTGAATACTTGTGTGCCTGCCCCGAGCCCAATGGCATAAGCACGCATCATCCAGTTGCCATGAGTTTTATAGTCTCGTCTGCGAACTGCAAAAGCGCCCAGCAAGATGGATAAAAACATGGCGAACCCAAAAAAGATTCTTTGTATGTAAAGGAATTCGCCGTCGGCTTCGGGCAGGTTGTAAAACTGATTCATCCATAAACCTGAAAGCGCAACGGCAATTCCAGATGGAACGAGGATCCATTTTCCAATAAAGCGATGCCAGTGGGTTTTTCGTCGTCGCAGGTTGGGCGCAAACTGAAAAGCTCCTAAAATTGAATAGAAGGCAGCCCCAATAATGTGGATCACCACAGGTAAAGGCGAATCAAAGAAACGAGCATTTGTCGTTGTAACTTCTGCATCACTGCCCAACTCAACGAGGCGGGCTGCGCCAGCGATTGCCGGCACAAGGCTGAGAATAATTAACGCGGCGGGGATTAACCATTCGAAGGTGCTGTTTTTCTTTTTGCTTGAATTCATTTATGTCTCCTTTTATAAAAACAGGTGTGTTATATAAACCACAAGCGATGAGGGCTTGCGTTTGTTCTTCTGTTTCTTAAGTTTTTGAATGTTTAACTCAAGTTGCCGCCTTCCAATAGATTTTCCAGGTTCCCCGCCCAAAGCCCTCACCCTGCCCTCTCCCATCGGGAGAGGGGGAAGTCATCCCAGAAGCGGATGCATCTTCAGGCTGATAAGAGAATATTTCTTCTAAAGGCACTCCAAAAACACGGGCGATACGAAATGCAAGCTCCAATGACGGGGAATATTTGTCCTGCTCCATGGCAATGATGGTCTGACGTGTGACACCGACTTTTTCAGCCAGTTGTTGCTGGGTCATTTCATCATGGAAAAAGCGTAACTTTCGAATATTGTTGCTGATCTTGCCTTTTCCCATGTTAGAAGCCCTTTCGGTACAGGTTAAGCCGCCAGATATCCGCAACGATTTGTGCGAGTACACCGAAGAAGATCAAAGCGCTGAACATGACCAACGGGGGTTGACCAAAGACAAAGGTCAGCATGGAGAGCGCAACTCCAATCGTGGAGAAGGTATAGGCTACACGAGTCCCTTTCAACTCGATCATCTGGTCGCGTTCATCCTGAACATCTTCGATATGCGGGTCTTCATTTGTGCGGATCTTATGAACGATGCCGCCGGCAATCTGGGTGAGGATGCTTAGGAGAATGGTCCCAGCCACAGCGAGCACTACGATGATGCCCCATAAGCGAAATAAATTTGCATTGTTGAAACTGTCTGTTTGCACCAATTGCAAAACCCTGACCAAATATATCCCCAGGATAAGGGTGAAGGTGGACAACGAAGCAACGATATTTTTTTCTTGAAACGACATTTTGCCTCACTTTTCTGTATTCTTTGTTTTACTAATAGTAATATAGTTTTTACTAAATGTCAAGTATTTTTAACATAACTAAATAAACGCCCGGAAGGGCAGAAAACAAAGATGCGGCCCAATAAAATAAAAGGGCAGCCTTTTAGAAAGGTCAATCTGATCCTGTGAGCAAGTTTAGTCCAAAGGACAGGTATTCCGAGGCGCCGACGGCCGCAGTTGATCGTGGAGTACTACGTGCCGTAACGGTTCCATTTCAAACCCGCCTTCGTCAAAAAATGGAGGCGGGTTTGTTCTTGTAAAAATGAAGGGGAATTGGGTAAAATTTATCTGGAAGTATTCAACGCGCCATTCATGCGAGTACATGGGCGCATGGGTGGTGTGCCTAGTCCAGAAAGGAGGTCTCGCCCATGTTCTCCTTTTCTCGCAGGTTTTTTCATCTCATTATTCTTGCGGCGCTGACCGCCTCGCTTGCGGGCGGAACAATGAGCGTCACGCCTGCTCGGGCAGCGGGGACACTATATGCCGCTCCTGCTGATTTGGGCAGCGGCGATTGTTCTTCGTGGGCAAGCGCCTGTGACTTGCAGCAAGCCCTGAGCGCTGCCACGAGCGGCGATCAGATTTGGGTCATGTCAGGCGTGCATAAGCCCACCAATACAACTGACCGCACCATCAGTTTCTCCCTTGAAAGCGGTGTAGAGATTTACGGCGGCTTTGCCGGGACGGAAACCAGCCTGAACCAGCGTGACCCAAACGTCAACATTACCGTATTGAGCGGTGATATTGACGGGAACGACACCGTGGATGGAAACGGCGTCACTACCACCATCAGCGGCAGCAACAGTTATCATGTCGTCACTGCAAGCAGCGTGGGCGCCACTGCCATCCTGGACGGCTTCATCATCACCGGCGGACGGGCGAATGGTTTATCCCCCGCTGACCTCGGCTTCGGCGGCGGGATGTTCAACTGGAACAGCAACCCGACGCTGGCGAACGTCACCTTTAGCGGCAACTTTGCAGACTTCGGCGGCGGGATATTCAACGCCAGCAGCAGTCCGGCGCTTATCAATGTTACCTTCAGCGGCAATATAGCAAGTGAGGATGGCGGCGGGACGTACAACTCCAATAGCAACCCGACGCTGACGAACGTCACCTTCAGCGGCAATATAGTAGGTGGGGATGGCGGCGGGATGGTCAACGACTACAACAGCAATCCGACGTTGACGAACGTTATCTTCAGCGGCAACACTTCTTACAACTACGGCGGCGGTATGCACAATTACGGCAGCAGTCCTACGCTGACGAACGTCACTTTCAGCGGCAACTCTGCTCGCTTCGGCGGCGGGATGTCCAACCAACTCAGCAGCCCGACGTTGACGAACGTCACCTTCAGCGGCAACTTTGCACAGAGCCCCACCTCGATAGACTCTGACCTCGGCGGCGGGATGTACAACTTCGATAGCAGCCCGACGCTGGCGAATGTCATCATCTGGGGCAACACGGCACTGAATGGCGGCGCAGGCATTTACAATGACAGCAGCACCCCCGCTATCTCCTACAGCGATATTCAGGACTGCGGCGGCTCCGGAAGTTGGAACAGCGCCTGCGGCACGAATGGCGGCGGAAACATCGAAGCCAATCCGCTCTTTGTGGACGCAGACGGTGCGGACAATGGCTACGGCACCGCCGATGACAACCTGCACCTGCAAGCTGGTTCTCCTGCCATTGACGCGGGCACAAACAGCGGCTGTCCTGCTGCCGACCAGCGCGGCGTATCGCGCCCGCAGGACGGCAACGGCGACAGCACGGCAATATGCGACATCGGCGCGTTTGAAATGGATGTCACGCCACCTAGTGTCGTCTCCATCACCCGCGCCGACGCGAATCCGACCAGCAAACTGAGTGTCAACTTCACCGTGACCTTCTCGGAGGACGTGACCGGTGTAGATGAGAGCGACTTCACCGCAACCGTGGTGAGTGGGTCAATCACGGGCGCAGGCGTGACGGGCGTAACGCCAGTCAGCGAAAGCGAGTACACGGTATTGGTGAACACGGGTTCCGGCAGCGGCACATTGCGGCTCGACCTGAACGCCTCCGGCACGGGCATCACGGACCTGGTGGGGAATCCCATTTCCGCTGGGTTTACCGGCGGCGAGAGTTACACCGTCCAAAAGTCGCTCACCTTCCATTCCAGCGGCGCGCAGGACGGCTGGGTGCTGGAATCGAGCGAGACCAGCGGGATGGGCGGGACGATGAACGCCTCCGCCGCCACCTTCGACCTGGGCGAC
>QMIW01000117.1 GCA_024434165.1 Chloroflexota bacterium
ATTTGTTTGTCCGTCGAGCAATGGATGAAGCCCTCGCCCGCCAAACTCGGCGCGGCATATTCGCCGCGCGCCTGCGCTTCGAGCCATTCCTGCCTGGATGTGATGTGAAGGATCATGACCTCTCCTTGCCAATTACCCAATTACAAGTAGTTGGTAATTGGACCATTTATTCAACCACTTCATAAATCGTCGTCGCCCCGTCCTGGTACACCGCGCGCCAATATTGACCCTCGAACTCGGGGAACTTCGAGAGTCCGTCCGGCATGCCTTCCAGCACAGGGTAGATGTTGCGTTCCAGCTGACCGACGACGATGTATTTCACGTCGTATTTCCTGAGGAAGGCGAGCGCCGCCTGAATGTCGGTGGTGGTATAGAATGCGCCGACCTCGTCCACGCGCCGCTGAACCTGCGGGGCAAAGACGCCGCGCTGCTGGCGCTGATGCCAGTTCCAGCCGACGACGCCCGGCAGACCGGTGTAGATCGTAAAGCGCGTGCACCAGCGGTATTCCGTGCAATTGGCTTCCACGATGACGGGCGAGCCTTCGATGTTATCCTGCATCCAGCGGATGGCGCGGTAGTCCTGGCTCAAATCCATCACCTGACCGTCCCATAACTCGGAATGGTTCATGAAGTCCATGCCGTCGAGCGTGCGCGGCGCCTCGGGGTTGATGCGGTCGCTGATCTTGTCGGTGGAGGCGGTGAGCGTAAACAGGAACGCGCCCGCCATCAGCATGTACACCCCGCCCTGATAGATCGCGCGCCATCTCGTACGCCAGAGCGGGAAGACCGGCAGCAGCCAGCCAAACGCCGCCGCCGCGCTGACCGCGAACATCATCCACGCCTGCAAATACAGCTTGAAGATGGTGTTCATGCGTCCAATGTCGCCGACCAGCGCAATCAACTCCACCGCGATGGTGATCGCCAGCGCCGTGCCGGTCAAAAACAGGATGAAGCGCTTCGTGTCCGGCAGGTCGGCGCGCAGGAGCAGAACTGCCGCCCACAGCGCCAGCGGGAGCGCAACGAACCCAACCTTCACTCCTTCCACAAGGAAGAAGATCAGAAGGGCGATGAACGCCGCCAGCACGATCTCGATGGCGAGCACGTACCGGCGCAGTCCGTTCACGCGCGAAACGGGCGTGACCGCCATCCATTCGCGGGTTTCCCACGCCAGCCAGGCGGTGAGGATGAAGAGGAACAAGCCCCATTGCGTGAAGTAGGAGGAAAACGACGTGCGCGAAGCCTGCCAGAAAGCCGCCGAGTTATACGCCTGCCCGAACCACTGCGAGAACGGCAGGTAGAAGAGCGAACCGAGAACGTACAGCGCCGCCGCCGCGCCGATTGCCAGCCCGATTTTTCCGGCAAGCGGCGAGAGGCTGAAATAGCCCTTCCAATCAAAATAACGGATGATCGTATACGCCGCCGCAATCGCCGCCAGCAGGTAATAGGTGTACAAATCCCAGGTGTTCGTCGGTTTCAACGCGCCGATGAACAACGCGCCGATTCCGAGGGAGGCGATCCATTCGCCGGGTGTCAACTCTGCGCGCGAGCGGACGAACGACAGCGCCCAGGCAATGATGAACAACGCCAGCGGCATCACCAGCATGTGCGCGTGCAGATCGCTGTAAAGGAAGGTGAACAGCGGGAACTCGGTGATCTCGTTGCCCGGTCCCGGCGGGATGACGCGGCTTGGAAACCAGTACCAGTCGCCGCGTCCAACCGGCAGAAGCGCGCCCTGGGTAAACATCTTCCACAAACCCTGGAACGCCCAGCTCCAGCGTTGGAGCAGGTCCGTCTCGGCGGGAATCACACCGCCCGGCGCGGCGATGCGTTGAATCGCATTGAACACCAGTTGAATCGTCCCCAGGTTGCCCAGCAAAATGGTCAGGAAGGAGGCGGCGAGACCGGACATCAGTCGCAAGTCGAAAGTCGCAAGTCGGTCATCGGTCAATTGACCTTCGACTTTTGACCCGCGACCTTCAACCAACGCAAAGCCCACCGCAAACGCGCCCATCGCCACCAGCGCAAGCCATGTCGGCAGGATGAAGTTGTATGCAATCGAAGGCACAATGCCCAGCAGTTTCACCGGCGTTCCCGCCAGCACGAAACCGTAATAGTAGTAGTTGATGTACCCGCCCGCAAACCAGGGGTCATACGGCGGGAAACTCGTGCTTTTCAGAACCGCGTTGAAATACGAAAAGTCCATCGGGCGCTCGCCGCCTTTGGCGGGATGCCACATATCGGCATTGCCCAGGCGGATGAGCAGGTCAATGATGAAGAAGGCGAGGAAGACAACCTCCACCATGACGAAGAAACGACGGTTGGAATTCCAATCTGCCTTGAATTCCTCCCTGCGCCTCATCCACAAGGCGGCGGCTGTCACTGCAATCAGAGCGAGCGCCGCGCCGATGCTGACTCTCGTATACGGCACGCCGAGTGAGCCGCCCATCCATGCCAGCCATGCCAGCAGGACGAGACCGCCGATCCTGCCGAGGGCATAGGCATATTGTCTCAGCCCCGGCAACGCCAGGCGCACAATGGGATAGGCGAATACGCCCAGCACAAAGATGAACAGGTACCAGACCAGCGCGCCCACAACCGGGTACCTGTTGTGAATCCAGTCGTAGTCGAACAGGTCCGACCACGTGCCGCCCGCGCGTTGACTCGCCAGCCGCGCTTCGGGCAGCATCAGGTTCTTGAAGTGATCGAACTCCCTCGGCGGGAGCTGGACGACCTGCGTCAGATCCACGCTGTTGAACAGCGCACGCAGACTCTCCGCATCGAAATCATCCGTCTTTTTGAAGATCATCACCTTGGGGTGATCGTAAAACGTGAAGGCTTCCTCGGCAGACTGATCGTTGATGACGATGGGTCCCAGCGTGGGATAGGAAGTGAAGACCGCTTCCAGTTCGAAGCCGAGCCTGCCTTTGTACATGCCCGGTTCCGCAGCGCGGTAACACGCGATGATGTCTTCGCCTTCGGGGCAGCCGAGCAGTTCGCGGTAGTACAGCGTCGTGAGCGGGTAACGTTCCGGCACGCGCGTGATCTGTCCGTACTGGTGATTGGTGGGGATGACGATGTAATCCGCCTTGGAGAGAATATCCACGTAGCGGTTGAGTTTGTTGGCATCCTCCACCCAGTAAACTTGCAGGACAAGGTCTTCACTGCTGTACAAGCCGCCGTAGGGATCGTAGCCGTCAATGCGGAAGGGCAATCCCCAGTCGTAATCCGTCTCGTTGGCGATGGCGGAGCCGGTGATATACACTCCGCGCCCGGTGGTTTGAATCTTCAACGTGTATTGCTGGTCCGCCGCCAGCGGAATGGGACGGTCGAGATGCAGGGTCAGCGAAGACCCGCGCGAGTTTGCCGCAGGAGCAGCGTCCAGCGCGATGGAGCCGCGGGCAAGCGCCTTATCGGGCTGTGAGGCGGAATAAACGAACAAGTCGAGCTGCGCCGGTAAATCCGAAACGTCGGTTGTGTACCCGAATGTCACTTCACCGAGCGTTCCCTCCCGTTCCGGCGTAAACGTCAGCAGGTACGGGCTGCCCGCCGCAATGAACAAACCCGGCGGCACGGAAAGCGACTGGTGATATGCGCCCCCGCTCGTTTGAATGACGACATCGAATGCCCCCGAGAGATACACTCCGCTCCCTGTGGTTTCGATTTTCAAGACATATTGCTGGCTCGACACCAGCGAAAGAGACTGGTCGAGTTTCAGGACGAGCGAAGATTCGGAAAAATTGACGGCAGGCACATCCAGGACGGTGGAGGCGTAGGCAAGCCCAACGTCCTGCTGCGAAGCGGAATAAACGGTCAGGTCAACCGTTGCGGGCAGGCTCGAGGCGTCGGTCACACTACCAAAGGTTACTTCGCTGAATACGCCTTCGCGCTGCGGAGTGAAGGTCACTGCATAGGGGGTCTCTGCCGTAATCAACAGCCCCGACGGGATGGGCAGCGGTTGGTTGTACGAGCCGTTTTCATTGGTTTGAATGCGGACGTTGACGCCCGCCGGCACATTCTGGAACATCCAGCGCGAAGCCGCCATGCGGGGTTCGTCGCGCAGGTAAATGCTCTGGAAGGCGAATGCCCAAACCGCGGTGAGGATGAGGACGATTGAACCCAGGACGGATGCGACGATGGACAATGGACGATTGACCATGGTCTGTGGTCTATCGTCGGTGGTTTTGCGAAGCCTGGGCAGCTCAAACACAAACCACGCCGCCATCATGCACAACAAGGGATAGACCGGCAGTTGATAGCGCATGGTTGCGTTGAATTGAAGCGACTGCCACGTGAAATAGAATGCCGTCCAGCCCCAGAGCAGGAGGTGTTTGTATTCGCCTCGGACGATACGCCAGCCCATCAGCAGGAATCCCGCCCAGGCGAGAATCCCCAGGGGAAGCCCCAGCCCCCAAACGGTGAGATTTTGAAACGAAAAGAAGTTTGAACGGCGCGCCCACTGCAAATTCCACGGCAGGTCGGCGGTGCCGGTTGCCTGTAAACGCTGCTCGGAAATCCCCTTGACCCACTGCGGGTCGAGCATCAAACCGTCGAAGGCGTACGGCTGGAAGATGCGGAAGGAGACGAAGGTTGCCAGCCCGCCAGTTACCAAAAAGATAGCAATCAGTGACCAGTAATCGGTGATCAGTGATCGGTGATCGGTAATCAGTCTGCGGCGGTCGTGGATGAGCCAGCGGACAAAGAACGCAAACGGCAGGACAATCGCCATCGCCGCCGCGTTGATCTTCGAAGCCATCGCCATACCCAGCGCAAAGCCGAAACCGATTGCCGCTAAAAAGAGGGGGTGCTTGAGGAGGGCAATTGGGTAATTGGTAATTGGTAATTGGCGTGTTGCGTGTCGCGCGTCTTCGCCCTGTCCTCCAACCTCCAACCTCCAATCTCCGATATCCGGTCTCTTCTCCACAATCCCCACCGCGAACAGCAGCGCGAGGAACATGAACAGGTTGACGAACAAATCCGAGGTGAAGAAGTGCGACTGCTGGATCTGCATCACCGCCAGCGAGGAAAAAGCCGCGGCAAACAGACCAACTTTCCGTCCGTAAAGACGCGAGGCGATGAGATAAAGCAGGAAGATGGTCAGCAAATCCATCGTGGCAGACATCTGCCGCGCAAAAAACTTGGACGCGCCGAGGTCGTCGTTGCCGGTTGCTTCCATCAGCACGCGCGTCACGGTCATGGGCAGGTTGCCGTACACGAAGAAACCGAATCCGCGCACATACGGGTTGAGCGTGGAGGCCGCGCTGTCGAAGTATTCTCCAACCGTCATCCAGCGTTTGTTTTCGGGCAGGCACGCATCCACCGGGATGGACGGGTCTTCGCAGGCATGCGCGCGCAAATTATCGAGCACGCCCGTCAAAAACAACTCATCGGGGTGCTGGTGATAACCCTCGCCCCAATCGTACCCGCCGAAGCGCAAAACGCCCGCCATCAGCAGGACAAGAACGAACAGGAAGTCGTACAACCACGAATGTTTGTCGTTGTTCATAATTTCGTTTTCGAGCGGCAGCCCGCCCGGTTACTGCTCCACCAGGTAGATAAAGAAATCCTTGCCGGTGAACGCCGAAGTATAGCGGGAGAGTTTTCCGTCCGGGTAGAGTTCCCTAAGAATCTTCTCAGTTTCCGTGTCCTGGTTCCAAAACAGGAACATCTTCGGCGCGGGATAATTGAGGCTGTCCTGCAAACGATCGGGGAACATGGCGAAGTCGCGGTTTGGCACGCCCGCCCACACACCCGGCAGGCGCGTATCCACCCAGTAGGGGTACGGCACGATCCAGACCGTATCCGTCTGCCCGTACTTTTCGCGGAACTCGCTCAACACTTTGCCCATCTCCGAGGTGTTCCAGGCGGAATAGGTATAGGCGTTCTTGAACTTGTTGAAGACGATGTCGTAATTGGAACTGGCAACCCAGAGGAACAGGACGAGGGTCATGGCATACGCGATGACCTGCCGCTTCGTACTGGACCCGAAACTGGTCACCAGTCCATCGAGCGCCAGCGCCCCGATAAGGATTGCCGTCACCGAAGCGCCGCCTGCGCGGTTCAATGCCGGGTTCTCGCCCGGGTATGCCAGCGACAACACCGACGGCATGATCAATACCGGAATGGAAACCAGCAGGGTCAGGTCGCGCCAGTCGCGCTGGCGGATGTACCGCACGATCAGGAAGACCACGCCCAGCAGGAACAACGCCGCCGTCACCAGGTCGAGCGCCGGGCGGTGAGTGACCGAGTGCACCCAAATCTCGCCGTCGTCCCAGTTGAACATCAGCAGACCCTTGTACAAATTGGAAAGGAAGATCTGCCAGGCGGGTCCGGGCAGGGGTGTTTCCACATCCCCAAGGCGGGAGAAGGCGCGGTACCCAAAGTTGGAGGGATTCTCCAGCCAGTAACGCAGCAGCGGCAAAAAGATGAACAGCGAAACGAGGACGACGATCAAAAACCAGAAAACAGCCTGCTGGCGGTCCGTCTTCGACCGGGCGTGCAGGAGGTAGATCAGGAAGATCAACGCTGCAAAGAGCGGCACCATGCGGAAGGGACTGTAGCCGTGCAAGCCGAGTCCGAGAAAGATGCCGGCGAGGATGAAGTCGTTGCGGTTTTGAGTCCGCAAGCCGCGGGTCAGGAAAAG
>QMIW01000118.1 GCA_024434165.1 Chloroflexota bacterium
ATATAACCTTGTTTGGGGTGAGGGAAGCCGCTTGAAACCAAGGCAGCAACTCGGGTATTTTATAAAAATACGCTCCCGCCGCCGAGGACTGCGTCTTCGCGCAGCAAACGGCGGCGGCTTGAGCAGAGATTTATTTTCTAAAAACTTACGACCGGCTACTTAACCCACTTATTACGGGTGTTTCTTAATTGGCTGGGTTTGGCGGATGAAGATGCAAGCGCGGTGCGGCTTGCATCCCTTTCAATTCGGAGTATACTTTTTTGAACTGCGCCCCAATCAATTGGAGAAGATACCTTACAGGTAACGGCAATGCCCGACAGCGTTCAAAGGTCTTACCCGCACATTCTCATTGTGGAGGACGATCCCGCCATCGGCGCGTTCGTGCAAACCGCGCTGGAGCGCGAAGGCTTCGTGACCGAACTGGTCAAGCGCGGCGATACGGCGCTCGAATGCGTTGAAACATTTTCCCCCGACCTCATCCTGCTCGACCTGATGCTCCCCGGTCCAGACGGTTTGCAAGTCTGCCAGGCGCTGCGCCGCCGCCCGCAATACATTCCGATCATCATGCTCACCGCCAAAGACGACGATGTGGACAAGATCGTCGGTCTCGAAATCGGCGCCGACGATTACATTACCAAACCTTTCAAAATTCGGGAACTGCTTGCCCGAATCCGCGCTTTGCTGAGGCTGGTACAGCGGTCGGCGTCCCCCGGTTTGCGCGTGTTTCGCTTCGATTCACTGGAAGTCAATATCGAAAGCCGGACGGTGACGCGCGGCGGGCGGCGCGTGAATCTCACGCCCAAGGAGTTCGAACTGCTGGCTTTGCTCGTTTCCAATCCGCGCCGCGTGTTCGGCAGGGAGACCCTCCTTGAAAAGGTCTGGGGCTACAACTATGCCGGGGAAACGCGCACCGTGGACGTCCACATTCAGCGGCTGCGGCAGAAGATCGAACCCGATCCCGGCGAACCGCGTTTCCTGGTTACAGTACGAAACATTGGATATAAGTTCGAAACACAGCATGAGCGGGAAATAGGAGCGCGCAATGAATGAAGGCGTCATCGCAAGTGTGCCAATTGGGACGATCCTCTTTCTCGCGTTGGTCCTGTTCGCATCCGGCATTGGAATCGGCTGGGTGGCTCGGCGAGACCGGCGGCGCGAGACATCGGGAAGCGCAGGTCAAAGTCATCGCTCGCCCGCTTCCGCCCTGCTAAACGCGATTCCCCAAGCCGCGCTGATCGCCGACCGGGAGGGGAACATCCGCGCGCGAAACCCCCGCGCCGTGCAGTTGATGAACGAAGCCCGGTGGGACGCGAACCTGCCCTCCATGCTGGATGCCGCGATTCGGCGTGTCGCAGACACGCATCTGACTGAGACCATGGAACTGGCTGCGGCGGATAAAGCGGTGCGGCGGCTTCAGGCGGCGGTCACCCCGCTCGAGGTCGAGGACGAAGCGGTTGCTCTTGTCCTGCTCACGGATCCCGCCGACGGCTCCTCCCGCGCCGAACTGTATCAACAACTGGTAAGCACCATTGCACACGAACTGCGCACGCCCCTCACCGCCATCATGGGTCATGTGGAAATCCTCAACAGCTGCGGGTTCGAGGAGGAGGCGCTGTGGCGCAGGTCGCTGGGATTTGTCTCAGGCGAAACGGATCGGCTGGCGCGGCTGGTCGAGGACCTGCTCAGTCTCTCGCGGTTGGATCGCGTTCCCCTGCGCATTCAGCCGATCAACCTGCGCGTCGCCGCGGAGGAAACGGTTTCGGCATTGTTCGAGCTTGCGGAACAAAATAACGCTTCGCCCATCCTGCAAGCGCCCACCGATTTACCCCGCGTTCTGGCGGACCCCGACCGCATTCGACAGGTGCTTCTCAACTTGCTGGATAACGCCATCAAACATGCTTCGAACAATCCCGTCACCATCCGATTGACCCCCAATACCGATACAGTGATGGTGGAGGTGAACAACCGCGGTCCCGTCATCGCGCCAGAGGATTTGCCGCACATCTTCGAACCGTTTTGGCGCGGCAGGCAAGCCAATGCCCGCGGCGTCGGGCTGGGACTTGCCATCGTTCGTGCCATCCTCGATCAACATCACATCTCCATCGGCGTGAACAGCGACGACGCGCAAGGCACGACGTTCCATTTCTCCCTGCCCGTTGCCCGCCCCGCCGAAACGAAGTGACCGATAGAAGGGGGAGTTTACATAATTGTTACAAATCCGTGCTGTATCTGTGAAATTAATTTTGTAAGATGGATTCAACTCGCTTACAGGAGTTGAGTATGAATTCCCCAAATGCGAAAATTGCCCTTGGAATTTTGCTGGGCTTGCTTGCCGGGTGTTCAACAGCCAATCCTCCCGCCGCTTCAACGCTTGAACCGACAGACATGCCGGCGCCCGCCGATACGCTTAGTCCGGGTTCGAACCTTCCCGCTTATTCGGAAATTGTGGAGACCTACCCAGCAGGCGTTGAGTTATGCGCAACGGAGGCTTCGCTTGACGGCATTGCAGACAACGGCAGATGGTTGTTGAATGGAGAAATCCAAATCAAGGACGATCAAATGCAAGTCAAGTGTTACGGCACAAAAATTACGGTCAACGTAGAGGGCGGCGATGTCATCATTGACGGCGTCATCTATTCCAAAGGCGCGCTGCTGACCGTTGATAAAGACCTCAATTGGATCGAGGTTTCAAGTTGGGAATGAATAACCGCTTGTTCGGAGGCAAAAAATGAAAACCAGGATAACGATTGTTTCATTATTACTGGCGCTCTTGTTCACAGCCTGCAGCGGCAAAGGCGTGTATGGGAAAGTGACGGATGAAGATGCGGGAGGTCCCGTCGCCGGCGCGTCGGTGGAATTGGACTGCACCGATTGCGATTCGGATTTCAGCGCCCAGACCGATGCGGACGGAAATTATAGTTTTCCCGATGCGCCCGCCGGGAATTATCTGCTCACCGTCGTCTGGGACAATCCGCCGGAATGCCCGGGAATTACGCCTTATGAAACGCTGGGCTCAAGCGGCGATTTCGTCGTGACGTTTGCGGGCTATGGCGGGTTGGGAGGTTTTGGCAACAAGCGCATCATTGCGGTCGCCGAGTTTCAATTGGAAGAAGGGCAGGGCAAAAAAATCAATCTTGAGATAGCCTGTCCGTGACATTCGAGGTAAATCATGACTTCAAACAACAACTCAACTTCGCAGGGAAAATCTCGCGGCAAATTTACTGTGGTTATCGCGGTGATCGCTGCCCTGGCGGTTCTTGGCTTGCTCCTCAGCCGGCTGGATGGACGTATTGCCATTGTCGCGTCAGACGCCCCTGCGCCAACAGAGCCGGCAAACACGGCTGTGACCGCCGTCTCCCAACCAACCGCAGTCGTTGAACCATCTCCCACCTTGGCTCCTCAAGCAGAGGGCGAAAAGTTGGAAATTTGCGAGGACGATATCTGTATTATCTCTTCCAAAGGAAGTAGCACGCCGCTTGGGCTGGCGGCAGATTATCAAATCTATCCGGGCTTTGGTTTTTCGCCGGATGGATCAAAGATTGTATTCAATGCTTGTTTGAAAACCGAACTTCAAGAAAATCCCGCCTACGAGTTTTGTCATGAGTTTTTCATTGCAGACCGAAACGGAAACGTGTTTCGCCTTACAAATACCTATAACCTCCCGGAATCTCATCCATCCTGGTCGCCTGATGGAAAATGGATTGTGGGTGGCGGCTGGTCGCTTTCCATCATTCGACCAGATGGGACAGGTTTGACAACTCTCATATCAGACACAGCAGTCGGCAATGCACATGCAAGCGCATGGTCGCCGAACAGCGAACAAATTGCCTTTATCTCAGGCGATCATGATTTCAATATCAATTGGGGATTTCAAAACGAGGTTTCGATTATCAACAAAGACGGCAGCGGTTGGCGGAAGATATTCGAGTTACCCGAACCAAAACCAATACAAGAAGACTGGATTACCGAAATTGCATGGAGTCCGGATGGGCAGTCCCTGGCGATTGCTTTTCACGACGGGCGCGCATATTCAATAGATGTCAATTGTGAAGCAGGCAAGGAAGGCTGCAGGCTTTCCGACCTCAACGCAATTCCTGAAATTCCCCAAAATTGGCTGGACACGTTTTCTCCACAGTGGAATGGCGCTTCACAAAACACTTCCACCTCCACGCTCAGCCCGCAAGCCGAGCAGGCCCGTGCCTTCGCCGAGCCGATTCTGCAAGCCGTTGCAGACAGGCTGCCGGATGTCGAGGATGATTTTTCGTTCGACAACGGAAACTGGGACCTGGGATTCGGTGAAAACCCGGCTCAAATCACGGAAGATGTGCTGCGGCTGTCCGCGGCCGATGCAACAAGCGACGAATGGGTGGGTGCGCGTCACGAAGCCATGAGCGCGGATGATTTTGTCTTTCAATTCGATGCCAGAGTAACAGCCATGGAGTTCGACTCGCATCTCTCCATCCTGTGGCGCTGGTTACCCAGCGACAATAAGGCATATCGCCTAATACTCTTTCCAAGTTTGGACGGCTCGTGGGCTGTGGATAACGCAGAATTTCAGATCGCCGCCGGCAATTCCGATGCGGTCGCCCTCAACAAGTGGTTCACGGTGACTATCATCGGCAGGGATAGCCGCTTCGCTGTGCTGCTGAACGGCCGGTCACTTTTTTACTTCGAGGATTCCAAGAGACCGATTGGCAGGACGGTTCTGGGAATGAATATCTTTACAGGCGATGCAACCGCCGAATTTGATAATGTGAAATATTGGAACCTGGATAACGTGCAGGGTCTGCCATAGATTTTTGGATATTCAAACCAGGAAAGGAGGCTGCGGTATGAAAAACCGGGCAGGAAAGTTCTCTCTATGATGGTTGGATTTCTGACAGTTTTGGTTGTGGGATGCGCTCCAGCGGCGGCGTCCGCGCCCACAGCAACAACACAGCCCACGCTTACTCAGGCGCCGACACAATCGCCGCATTCCCTCGTGGTAATCAAGTCAACACTCGGTGGCGACCTGCTCGGCGTCCTCATACAAAATACAGATTCGGATGGCAAAGCGCTGGATACACTTGGCTTGGGATTCATGTGCCTCAGCCAGGCCATCTACGCGGTGGATGAAAACGGGGCGCGGTTGGAATGCGTTCAAGTCACAGATGCAACCGATAGCCCGAACCATATTGCAATTATCTTTTCAGGGGCGTCTTCAGATCACAAGTACCAACTCGTAAGGGGAGAAGACGCGCCGATTGATTTCTTCCCGGAACAGGTTGCCCCATAGGACGAGATCGGTTAGACGACAAGGAGGTCTCAATCATGAGAACAGCCAGAAATATCACCCTTGTATTGGCAGGTATCGCTTTTGCAGTTGCGCTGGCTGCCCACACTGCAAGCTTTCTGGATCCTGCACGTTTTCTCAGCCCTGAATTAATTTCATTGCTGCGCTCCGATTCGATCGGCTGGATTGGACTTATATTCGTTGCCATACCCATTGCCGGATTTATCATCGCGGCTGACCTGCTGGTTGTGTATGCAGATACCGATCTGGGACGCATGATCGGCGGCATCGTGCTTCTCATTCAGCTATTTTTGAAGACCCCGCGCTGGATAAGGTTAATACCCATAGTCTTTTTGGGGTATTTGATACTCGCCCCGATGTTCAGCCGCACGGGAATCGGCGAAGTCGCATCAAGCCTCCGAAATCTGGGAGCCATGTTCAGCATGCTCAATCTATTGACCAGCCTATTTTTAGTCACAACATTTGGCAACGGGAGAAAGTAGTTGCTCTATCAAAGGAGATAACGATATGAAAGGTCCAATTTGGAAAGTTTTCGTTGCAGCAGGATTTATGATGGGTTTATTGGTCGGATGTGCTTCCGCTCCCGCTTCCACGCCCCTTTCCGCATCTACAAGCACGCCCCTTCCTGCATCCACACCCGAAAACACAGCCACGCCCGCGCCGACCGCCACCCTGACTCCAATCCCAATTGCAGGGATTGACGAACCGATCATCGTCAACGAAGTCAACGTTCAGGTTCTGGAAGCAAAGTGGGAAGAACCGCAGGTTGTGATTGGCTATCAGCCGAAAGCGGGCTGCCGTTCGCTTATGATTACATTCAGACTTCAAAGTGCAGCGACAAACAGCCCTGCCGGCCTGATGAACCGAATCGAGTTTCGTCAAATGCGCGTGGTGGACGACCAGGGCAATGAAAGCCCGGTGGTCTTCTTCAATTTGCCCATTTCATCCCTGACGGGAAGCGAGTATGCGCAGCTGGATCTGTTTTTCTCCGTTTTGGAGAACACCACCCCGCAAACCCTTCGGTTCGTGGATGGGCAAATGATTGAACTCGCCCCGCTTCTGGAGAGCGTATATTCAAACGGGTCTTTCGTATTGTTTGAACCAACAGCAGCGCTCTAAACAAATTGGGCTCTCCCGTAACGAACGGGAAAACGCCTTACCACGAGGGCGGTGCATGGGGCTTGCCGAAATGACACCCAGGAAAAAGACCCTAAAAGATTCTTGCAGCAGAGCATTTGTTGTACAATAACAGAAACCCGTTTTTTTGGAGTCAGCCAGCTTGCTGGCGTTTTACCGGAGCAAGTGCCGCCACAGCGC
>QMIW01000022.1 GCA_024434165.1 Chloroflexota bacterium
CGATGATCCTCGGCATCGGCTTCCCCAACCCGATCGGCTGGGCGATCGACAAGGTCACCGGCTTCGTCGGCGGGGTCGCCACCGCCGGCTTCGAGATGATCATCGGCGGGCTCGTCGCGTGGATCGTCGACGCCGTCGTGTGGGTGGTCGGCGGCGTCTTCCACTTCTTCCTCGACTCGACCGACCCGCAACAGGTGGCGAAAGCTTTCGCAGATTATCCACCAGATAAGTCGCTGTACATCGTCGCCAGTAAATCCGGCGGAACGGCGGAACTGATGGCTGCCTTCGATTACGTCTGGAAGGAGAGCGGCGGTAATGGCTCGCGTTTTGTCGTCACCACCGACGCGGGCACATCCCTGCAAAAACTCGCCGAAGAACGCGGTTTCCGCAAGGTCTTCAACGCGGATCCAAATGTTGGCGGGCGTTTCTCCGCGCTGACCGATTTCGGCTTGGTCCCCGCCGCCCTGCTCGGCATGGATTTCGACAAACTGCTTGGCTCCGCAGAACGGATGCGGAAACAATCGCTGGCGCACGTTCCTGCGGCGCGCAACCCTGGCGTGGCGCTGGGCGCTCTCCTCGCAGAGTCCGCTCTCATGGGCAGGGACAAGTTGACCGTCGCAGCCGATGCGCCCGTCTCCGCGCTGGCAAACTGGATCGAACAAATCATCGCCGAATCCAGCGGCAAGAACGGCAAGGGCATCCTTCCCGTCGCGCTGGAGCCGTTGGGTAAACCCGAAGTCTATGGTGATGACCGCTTGTTTGTGTATTTGCGTAGTGATGGCGAATTGGAGGCGGGCATTACCGCGTTGAGAGAAGCGGGCTTCCCTGTGGTCGAATTTCCCATTACCAATCCCTACGACGCGGGCGCGGAATTCTTCCGCTGGGAGATAGCGATTGCGGCGGCGTGCCACATTCTGGGAATCAACGCCTTCGACCAGCCCGATGTGCAGGACAGCAAACTGCGCACGATTGCCAAGATCGAGGAATATCGCGCGACGGGCTCGCTCGTTGAGGTGGATTTGGTTGACGCGGCTGATGCAAAACGCGCATTGGATGAATTTTTAGCGAACCCGCAAGCGGGCGAGTTCGTTGCAATCAACGCCTACCTGCCGCGCAACAGCGAGATGATCGAAGCGATCCAAAACCTGCGTGTTGCCATCCGCGAGAGGACCAAACTTCCTGTGACGGCTGGTTTCGGTCCGCGCTTCCAGCACTCGACGGGACAGTTTCACAAAGGCGGTCCAAACAAAGGACGCTTCATTCAAATTGTGTACGACGCACAAGCCGACATGGAAATCCCCGCGCAGGGCTTGACCTTTGGCACGCTCATCCGCGCACAGGCGCTGGGCGATTACGAGGCGCTGAAGGCGGCGGGACGGAGGGTGTTGCGGATACGGTTGTCTGCACCGTCCGAGTTCGGCAAATTGACCAAGGTTTTGAAATGACCGACCTTGCCTCCGACAAATGTATCCCCTGCCGCAAAGGCGACCCGGCGCTGACCGACGCAGAAATCGCGGAACTGCTTCCTCACGTCCCTGAATGGCAACTCGTCGAAGTGGACGGCATCAAACGCTTGCAGCGTGTCTTCAAGTTGAAAAACTACGTGGAGGCGGTTGCGTTCACGAACAAAACCGCGATGACCGCCGAGAAGGAAGACCACCATCCGCTGATCGTGCTGGAGTGGGGGAGAGTCACCGTGCAGTGGTGGACTCACGCGGTCGGCGGGCTGCACAAAAACGATTTCATCATGGCGGCAAAGACGGATGCGTTGTTTGGGTCTTAGATTCTTTCCACTCTCTTTCTCAAATCCTTATCGTCCATCATCTTGATAATTTTCAATACAAACTTCCAGTTACCCAGCCAGCCTAAAAATTCCGACCACAACGCAGTGAGACCCTGCGGCGGATTGGGCAGTTCCACAGCGGGGGAAAAGTCCACGATGCGGTCGTCGAGTTTGTAAACGTAGCGGCTGAGCTGCGTCACCTCGGGCTGGGCGAGCAGAAACTCGCGCACCTGCCCGCGCTCTTCGGGGGTCATCCACTGCGGCAGGTCAGAAGTGGCTTTGAAGTCGCAGATCAGGGCGAGGTCTTGCAGCTGCCTTTTGTGTTCCTCTTCCAGCGAATTTTCCTTTGATTCAAAATATTCCACGTCGGGGTCAATGTGGACGAGCGGTTTGAGCCACAAACGGTGAACCACCGTACGGATGGCGTTCTTTGTTCCCGGTGTGGTGAAGTTTTGCAGCAGGGTCTCGTTGCGGTAATTTTCCCACTCGTGCGAAACGTCGGGTCCGATGCGGATGGCGTCGCACAAACCCAGCGCGGGGATGATCGGCGTGCCGCACGTCAGGAAGAACGCGCCTTCACCCATCGCTTCACGCAGATACCGCAGGCATTCCCGGTACGCGGCTTCGCGCGGCATTTCCGTCCGTCTCTTGCCGGGCAGCGCGCCCGCATACAAAAAGTCCAGTTTGTAGTAGTCAAAGCCCCAGGCGCGGACCTGCTTCATGAGCGCAGCCAGCCACGAGATTACGTCAGGATGCGTGGTGTCCAACGCGAACAACGGCTGCCCCCAGTTGAATCCCGCCGAGACGAGTCGCCCCTTTTCATCGTGCAAAAACCAATCCCTGTGTTCACGAAAAAGGCGCGATGACTTTGACGCGATCAACGGCGCGAGCCACAATCCCGCTCTTCTTCCTGTGGATTTTATTTTCTCCGCCAGCGCCTTCATGCCCGAAGGGAATTTCTCGTTTGCTTCCCAATCGCCGATGTCCTTTTGCCAGCCGTCGTCCACCTGCAAAACTTCAAAAGGCAGATCGCCGAGCAGGTCGAAGGTCTGATAAAGAAGCGCTTCGCTTATCCCGGTATAGAGGCTGTACCACGAACACCACACGCGCGGCACGTGATTTTTATCCGCCCTGCCAAAGCGAATGCCCAGTTGATTGACGTATTCATCGAAGACCTGATTTTCCGCGCCGTAGGCAACCAGCCATTCGATTTCTTCCGCCTCGCTCCGACCTTTGAGTTGATCGCCCGCGAGGAAAACGTGCGCATCCGTTGAGAGCGCGCCCAGCAGCAGAATGTTTCCATCCGCGAACTCCACCGCGCCCAGCCACGACCCGTGCGGATTTTTCTCACGTGCATACAGCGGGTCAATTTGCAATGGATGGAAGATGGTCGGTTTTTGGATGGGCAGCGGCAGCGGGTCTGTCCATGCGGCGAGCGACCACGACTGCCAGCCGTGGCAATAATATTTGACCGGGGCGGCGTTCAATGGGATATTGATCTCTTTGGCGGTGACTACCTGGGAAGTTTGGTTAAGTGGAAATTGTACGTTCATTGGGCGTCCTGTAAAAAATTTGTCACATTGTACAGGATACCGGGCTGGCGCGCCAATCTGATTTTATGGGCAGGCGCAAACCGTGAATCGCATTTATTCCGACCAGACGGTGACGCGGTTGCGTCCCGTGTTTTTGGAAATATACAACGCCTTGTCCGCCTTGCTGATAACTTCACTGTATTGACGTCCGTGCGCCGGGTAGGAGGCTACCCCCAGCGAGATGGTGGCTTTGATTTCCCGTCCCTCGTGCGCGATCGTCAAGTTGGAAAATAAAATCCTGAGTTTTTCCGCGTGTTGTATCGCCGCGTCCAGGCTCGCTCCCTGGAGCGCCAGTAAAAACTCCTCCCCTCCATAACGGCAAGCCACATCCGATTTGCGGGTGTGTTCCTTCAATAAATTTGCGAGCATCACCAGGCACGCATCGCCCGCCGAATGCCCAAAGGAATCGTTGATGGATTTGAAATGATCAATGTCCAGGAGGATGAGGCTCAGCGGCTGCGACAGGCGGTCGGCGGTGTGGAATTCGTGTTCGATGGTTTCGTTCAGAAAGCGGCGGTTGTACATTTGGGTCAGTGAGTCGCGGATTGCTTGTTCGCGCAGGACGGCTTGCAGCGCTTCGATTTCGGCGAGGGTCTTTTCCAGTTTTTGGTTAGCCTGCCGCAGGGCATCTTCTGCATGTTTTCGTTCGGTGATATCCTCCTTGACCGAAATAAAGTTGAGGATGTTCCCTTCCGAGTCGAGGATGGGCGCGATCACCTCGAATTCCCAGTATAAATCGCCGTTTTTCTTTTTGTTCAGCAATTCGCCGCGCCACGGCTTGCCAGACAGGATGGTCTGCCACATATCCTGGTACACTTCCGGGGGCGTTTCTCCCGATTGTATGATGCGGGGATTTTTTCCCACGACTTCGCCCTGCGTATAACCGGTCAGCGCCTTGAAGGAAGGGTTCACGTACGTAATATCCCCCTTCCGATCCGTGATAACAACCGAGGCAGGGCTTTGCTCGACTGCCTGTTCCAACTGGAGCAGGCGGGTCTCGATTTTCTTTCGCTCGGTGATGTCACGAAATATGAGGAGCCGCCCAATGACGCTTCTGTTGCCGTCGTACAAGGGAGAGATAAGCACGTCGAAGTATTGCCTGTCGGCTTCGTCGGTTACGACCTCACTCCTGATCTCTTTTCCGGGCGGCTGCTCCAGCAATGTGCGGGCAAGAGGCGAGACCTGCGCCAGGTCTTTGCCGATCATGTTGGCGCTGAACATGCCAGCGGCTGTTTGATTTATATCAATCACGCGGTTTTGCAGGTCCAGCACGATCATGCCGTCGCTCAGGCTGCTGATCAATTTGTCGCGGGCAATGGGAACAATGTCCAGCAGGTTTGTGCCGTATAGCGCTCGTAAGATTAACAAGCCGGAGACGGAAAACGTGATCGTAGTCCAATCTACTCCCTCGATGCCTCCGATATCGAGCAGGTACAGCAAATTGGTGGCAAGGGGAAAGAGCAGGACAAGCATCAACGTGCGCGCCTGGCGCTGCGCAATCCTGCTTCCCTTGCGGGACGCCACCCATAAATTTACGAAGATGATGATGATAAATAAATAGCCATAGAGGATCACCCAGTCGAACACGCGCCCATGCTCGAAGACAACGACGTTGTTGCCGCTTTTCACAAATCCCGCCCATATCCATCCGTGCAGTTCATTGGTCAGGGTCAACAGGATGCTGCTGACCGATGGCGACAAAATGAGAATTTTGCCCCAATTTCTCTCGAGCCAGGCGTCATTGCCGGCGTAGGAGAAGGCGAACATCACGAACAGCGCAAGCGCGCTGTGATAGCCCACCGCCTCGATTTTGGCGAACAGGATTTTTAATTCCAGGGAAACCGCCGCATAGTCCAAAGCAGACGCCAGCGTCCAAATAAAGAGTCCCAACATGCCTAATGCAAAATACAACCCGCTCCTCGACCTTTTTCTCCGCCAGCTGGTGACAAGGACAAAGAGATTGATGACGGCTGCGATCAGAATTGCGATGGAAATATCCGTGAGGATGAACATGGAATTTGGTTCGATTCTAACAACAAAAAACAAGGTCCCAGGTTGCGATGCGGGGAGGCTAAGATGATTTTGGAAAGCCGGAAAGCTACTCCCTTGACGATAAGGATTCCGTAGGGTATATTCTGCGTCACTTTCGGAAGCAGTATGGTGTAAAAATGTATGAATTCGACAAAACGGACATAAAAATTGTCAATTTACTCCTGGAAGACGGGCGAATGTCTGCCTCCGAGATTTCGCGCCGTATGGGGGATATTTCCGAACGCGCCGTGCGGTACCGCATCGAGCGGATGATCGAAGAAGGGGTGATCCAGATCAGCGCCGTGGTCAGCCCGGAGGCGTTGGGCTTCAACATCAAAGCCGATGTCTGGCTGGAAGTGGAAGCCGACACGGTATTGGATGTCGCCAAGAAGATGGCTTCCTTCGAAAACGTGACGTACGTAGCCTGCGGCATCGGACAGAATGACATCAGCATCCAGGTGGTTGCGCGGGATACTTCGGAGATCTACCATTTCGTCACCGAGGTCGTCCGCAAGGTTCCGGGGGTGAGGAAGACCACAACCTCCATCGTGCCGATCATTCTCAAAGATGTTTACCAGTGGAGAGTGCCCGAACGAATCTCAAAAGAACTGTCAGAGAACGAATCCATAACAGCATCCAGATAACTTGTAACGCGGCTTTCAAACCGCGGACTGATAAAGGAGCAACCATGTTCGGTTCAAAGACGCAGGCGTTGCAGCAGCGCGCGCAGCGAGTCGCGCCATTGGGCGTGAACTCCAATTTTCGTTATTGGGGAGACGGCATTACTCCCTATGTTGACAAAGCCAAGGGCGCCCACTTGTGGGATGTGGACGGAAGAAAATACATTGACTATCGCATGGCGTTCGGTCCCATCATTTTGGGACACGCCTACGATGAAGTGGATCGAAAAGTAATCGAAGAAATTCAAAAGGGGGTTTTATTCGCCATGACGGGCGAACTCGAAGTGAAAGTGGCGGAGATGATCGTCGAGATGTCTCCCGCCGTCGAGATGGTGCGCCTTGCCTGCTCCGGCACCGAGGCGACCATGCACGCCATCCGCGTGGCGCGCGCGTATACCGGGCGCGACATCATCCTCAAGTTCGAAGGCAATTATCACGGTTTTCACGACCACACGCTCTGGTCAACTTATGCGCCTGCCGAGGCGTACGGCAACCGCCGCAGTCCCATTCCCGTGCCCGCCTCGTCGGGTATTCCCAAGGCGATGCGCGAATTCATCATTACCCTGCCCTTCAACGATTTTGAAGGCTTCGAACGCGTGATGCGTTCTTACGGCGAGCAGATCGCCGCAGTCATTTCGGAACCGTGCCAGGGCAACTGCGCCGCCATCAATCCACAGGATGGTTTCCTGCAGCTCATCCGCAAGAAGACCGGGGAATACGGCTGTGTCTTTATTTTGGATGAAGTGAAGACGGGTTTCCGCATTGCGAACGGCGGCGCGCAGGAATACTACCGCATCACACCGGACCTCGTGACGTATGCCAAAGCCCTGGGCAACGGCTACCCGATCGCGGCATTCGGCGGGAAGCGCGAGATCATGTCCATCATCGGTCACGGCGTGGCGCAAGGCGGGACATACACCAACAACAAACCCGGCGTGGCGGGGGCGTACGCTACCTTGAACCTGCTCAAGACCAAGCCCATCCTCAAAACCATCGAACAGCGCGGACAGCGCCTGATGGACGGCTTGAAGGAAATCTTCGAAGAGAACGATATTCCCGCTGTGTTCACCGGTTATCCGGCAATGTTCTCCTTCTCGCTTGGCGTCGAGTCGGTGACCTGTCAGCGCGACTGGCAGGAAAGCGACCGCGGCTTGTACCTCAAGCTGGTGGAAAAAGCCATCGAAAAGGGCGTGATGCCAGACCACGATGCGCGTGAGCCGTGGTTCTTATGCTATTCCCATTCCGATGCGGATATTGGCGAGACGTTGAATGTCTATGCGGAGATCGTGAAGGAAGCAAAAAAATAGTCAAAGATCAAAAGTCGAAGGTCAGCGATTTTCGACCTTTGACTTTTGACATGAGGAAATCCATGTCAAGCCTAACCACAAAAGAAATCATTGACCTCAGCAGGGAATATACTTTTTTCTCCTGGTCTGTGCAGGGACAGGTCAATCCCATCCCTGTTGAAAAAGCGGAAGGCATTTACTTTTGGGATACGGATGGGAAGCGCTACATTGATTTCTCGTCCCAACTCATGAACACCAATATCGGACACCAGCATCCGAAGGTGGTCAAAGCCATTCAAGACCAGGCGGCGAAACTTTGTTTTGTTCATCCGGGAAATACGACCGATGTCCGTGCAAAACTTGGCAAAAGACTCGCTGAAGTGACGCCGGGTAACTTGAAAAAAACCTTCTTTGCCCTTGGCGGCGCGGAAGCGAACGAGAACGCCATCAAGATCGCCCGTTTCTATACGGGACGTCATAAAATTCTGGCGCAGTACCGTTCTTATCACGGCGCCACTCACGGTTCGATTGCCCTCACCGGCGACTACCGCCGCCTTGCCGTGGAACCGACCATGCCGGGCGGAGTTCACTTCCTCAACCCGCATTGCTATCGCTGCCCATTCGGACAGAGGAAAGAATCCTGCAAACGCGAATGTATTTCGCATTTGGAAGAGGTCATCAAGTATGAAGGACCCGATAAGATCGCGGCGGTCATCATGGAAGGGGTGGTGGGTTCGAATGGCATCATCGTCCCGCCGGATGATTACTGGCCCCGCGTCCGCGAGATATGCGACAAATACGGCATCCTGCTCATTTCCGACGAGGTCATGAGCGGCTGGGGGCGAACGGGCGAATGGTTCGCTGTGGATAACTGGCAGGTCGTTCCCGATATCATCACCACAGCCAAAGGCATCACCAGCGGATACGTCCCGCTCGGCGCGGTCATCGTCTCGGAGAAGATCGCCGAATTCTTCGAGGATAAATATCTCTACGCCGGTCTGACCTATAACGGACATGCCCTGTCCTGTGCGGCGGCGCTTGCCACCATTGATGTCTATGAGGAAGATGGACTCATCGAGAACGCAAAAAAGATGGGTAATTATCTTGGGGAGTGCCTTGAAGATATCAAATCGCGTCACCCTTCGGTGGGAGACGTGCGATACATTGGGCTTTTCTCAACCATTGAGTTGGTTGCCAACCGGGAGACAAAAGAGATCATGTTTCCGTCCGTGATGGGGGAAGTAGGAAAAACCTTGCGGCAGAATGGTTTGTTCACCTTCATCATGGCGAATAATATGGGCAGCATGGTTTTTGTCGTGCCGCCGTTGTGCATTACCAAAGAGCAGCTTGATGAAGGGCTTGCCATTGTGGAAAAGGCGTTGGAAGTAGCGGATAAACAAGTGAAATAAAGGTCGAAAGTCAAAGGTTGAAGGTCTGCTGACTTTTGACCTTCGACCTTTGACTATTTTTGGAGAAACCAATGGAAATTCTTAATTACATCAATGGCGAATGGACCAAGCCAAATGTCAAAGAATATGTAGACGTCATCAACCCTGCCACGGGACAAGTCATCGCAAAAACTCCGCTCGGCACAAAAGCGGACGTGGATGCGGCGGCAAGGGCGGCACGTGAAGCCTTCGATGGCTGGCGCAGGACGCCGGTCAACGACCGCGTGCAGTATCTGTTCAAACTGCGGAATCTCATGCGCGAGAACGGCGATGAAATTGCCAAACTCATTACCAATGAATGCGGTAAAACCTTTGAAGAAGCCAAAGCCGAGATGGTACGCGCCTACGAGAACGTGGAAGTCGCCTGTGGGATGCCGCATCTGGGCAAGGGCGAGTTTGTGGAAGACATCGCCCCAGGCATTGACGAGATCATGATTCGCCAGCCGGTGGGGGTATGCGCCACGATCGCGCCGTTCAACTTCCCTGGCATGATTCCGTTTTGGTATTTGCCCTACGCGCTGGCGGCAGGCAACACCTACATCGTCAAACCGTCCGAAAAAGTGCCGATGACGATGCAGTTCATTTTCAAACTCATCGAGCAGGTCGGTTTTCCGAAGGGCGTGGTCAACATGGTCAATGGCGCGAAGGAAGCGGTGGATGGCGTTCTCGAACATCCCGCCGTCCGCGCGATCACTTTCGTTGGCTCGACCGGCACCGCGAAATACATTTACGCCACCGCAGCGGCGCACGGCAAACGGGTGCAGGCGCAAGGCGGGGCGAAGAATCCCGTTATCATCCTGCCCGATGCGGATATGGAAATGGCGACGAAGATCGTCGCCGACTCAGCCTTCGGGTGTGCGGGTCAGCGCTGCCTGGCGGTTTCGCTTGCGGTGACGGTTGCCGAGGCGAAGAACGAATTCACCGAATTGATTTGCGACGCGGCATCGTCGCGCGTGGTCGGCTACGGCATGGAATCGGGCGTGCAGATGGGACCGGTCATCAACCAAGCCAGCCGGCAGAGAATCGAGCAGTTGATTGGACTCGGCGCGCAGGAAGGCGCAGGCATCCCCGTAGATGGACGCGGGACGAGAATCAAAGGCTATGAGGGTGGATTCTTCGTCAGACCGACGATTCTCTCCGAGGTCCAGCCGGGAAGCGAGATTGCGCGGACGGAAATCTTTGGACCGGTGCTGAGTCTCATGCACGTCAATACGATTGATGAAGCCATTCAACTGGTCAACAGCGGGCAGTACGGCAACCAGGCGAGTCTGTTCACCACCAGCGGCAATGCGGCGCGCAGGTTCCGGTATGAGGCGGAGGCGGGCAATATCGGCATCAACATTGGGGTTGCCGCGCCGATGGCGTTCTTCCCGTTCAGCGGCTGGAAAGATAGTTTCTTCGGCGACATGCACGGGCAGGGGATGGATGCGGTGGAGTTCTTCACGCAGAAGAAGGTGGTGGTGGAGCGGTGGCCCAAGGAGTGGTCGAGAAAGTTTTGAAAAGCAGAGGAATGGAGAATTAGAAAATTTTCCATTCCTCCAATTCTCTTTGTTTCTTTTGTTACGAGGAAAATTATGAAGTTTGATTACGAAGACGCATTGGATTATTCATCGCGCTGGCTGGATGTGATTCACAGGAACGAATTTCCCTCGGTGGAAGAGGCGCATCGAATCATTGACGAGTCGAAGCATAACTTTGCCGAGCATTACAACCGCAACTGGCTGGAATACCGCAAGTCCGTGACCGAGGCGGGCGATTGGGCGGCGGTGGAATGGAGCGGCTCAGGCGCGGTGTTCAAGGATGTGCTGGGGCGGGAGTATCTCGATTTTCTCGGCGGCTTTGGCATGATGGACCTGGGCTGGAGTCATCCCGACGTGGTGAAGACGGTGCGCGCGCAGTTGGAACGTTCGCCCATGCCTTCGCAGGAATTGCTCGATCCGCTGCGCGGCGTGCTGGCGAAACTGCTGGCAGCGATCACGCCCGGCGATTTGAAATACAGCTGGTTCGGCGCGAGCGGCACGGAAGCCAACGAAGCCGCGATGAAGATCGCCAAGCTTTACACAGGCAAAACGGCGTTCATCGTGGCGGTGAAAGGCTTTCACGGCAAGACGATGGGCTCGCTTTCGCTGATGGGCAAATCCGATTTCCGCGCGCCGGTGGGACCGCTCTATGCCGGGCAGGTGTATCACGTCCCGTTCGGCGATGCGGAGGCGGTGGAAAAGCAGTTGGAAATTTGCGATAAAGTGGGCATTGGCGTGGCGGCGGTGATGTTCGAGCCGATTCAGGGCGAGTCGGGCGCGATCGTGCCGCCGGATGATTTTTGGACCCGCATCCGCGCCGCGACGAAGAAATACGGCGTGCTGCTGATCGCGGATGAAGTGCAAACGGGTCTGGGTCGGACCGGGAAGCTGTGGGGCGTCCAGCATTGGGATGTCGTGCCGGATATTTTGACGGTCGCCAAGTCTTTGGGCGGCGGCGTGATGCCCATCAGCGCGGTGACGACGACCGAGGAAATTTTCAAGCCGATGATGTACCCGAATCCGTTCATGCACACCACCACCACCGGCGGGGGAGCGCTGGCGTGTTCGGCGGCGATTGCGGCGATTCACGTTACGCTGCGCGAAAAACTTTGGGAACAGGCCGCGGAAAAGGGCGCGTATTTGATGCCGCAACTGCAAAATTTTGTTGTAAAATACCCGCACATTTTCGACCGTGTGACAGGCAGAGGTTTATTGATTGGCATGCACTTCAAAAACCCGGAGACAGGTTACAAGGTTGCAGCGGGATTATTCAAGCGCGGCGTGCTCGTGGCGGGAACCCTGACCAGCGCGCAGACGATTCGCATCGAGCCGCCCCTGGTGGTCACGTATGATCAGATGGACGAATTGTTAAATCGGCTGGGCGACGTCCTGACGGAAATCAGCAGGACCATGTAAGTCATCTTTTGGAATACCGGCCTGGGAAATTGCCGGAACGCTTTGAAAGAATCTATTCCACAATGGAGAAGAGAGATGGCAAGCGAATTTGCGGTTGAGTTGCGGGATGTCGTCAAACGGTTCATTACCCCGGAGGGCAATGAAATTGCGGCGGTGGATCATGTGACCATGCAGATCAAGAACGGCGAGTTCTTTTCGATGCTGGGCTCCTCCGGCTGCGGCAAGACGACCTCCCTGCGCATGATTGCGGGCTTCGAGTGGCCTTCGGAGGGCGAGGTTTACATCGAAGGCAGGGCAATGGGGCACACGCCGCCCTATCAACGCAAGGTCAATACGGTGTTTCAGAACTACGCCCTGTTCCAGCACATGACGGTTTACCAGAACGTCGCCTTTGGCTTGGAGATGGAAGGGGCGACTCCCGATGAGATCAAAAAACGGGTCGGGCGCGCCCTGGAAATGGTGCAGTTGACCGGTATGGAGCGCCGCCGTCCGCGCCAGCTTTCGGGGGGTCAGCAGCAGCGTGTGGCGGTGGCGCGCGCGCTGGTCAAAACCCCGGACGTGCTCCTGCTCGATGAGCCGCTCGGCGCGCTGGATTTGAAACTCCGCAAGGAAATGCAGCTTGAATTGAAGGCGCTTCAACAACAGCTCGGCATTACGTTCATCTATGTGACGCACGACCAGGAGGAAGCCCTGACCATGTCCGACCGCATTGCGGTGATGAGCAAGGGACAGGTTCAGCAAATGGGCACGCCGGTGGAAATTTACGAACGCCCGACCAACAAGTTCGTGGCAGACTTTATCGGGGAGTCGAACTTCCTCGAAGGCAGGATCAAGTCCCTGTCCGCGAAGGAGGCGAGTGTTTTCATCCCGGCGTTGAATGCGGAAGTAAGGGGCATGCCCATGTCGCAGGGTCTGGTCAATGGAGAAGAGGTGGTGGTATCCATCCGCCCCGAGAAGGTTCGGATCGTGGAAAAGGCGGCGAAGGGCGAGGGCATGTTCAGGGGGCGGGTGTTGACCTCGGTGTATATCGGCTCGGATACCCACGTGTATTTGGACGTTCGCGGAATTCGGATGAAGGTGATGGAACAGAATCGTATCTCGCGGCTCGACCCGTCTTCGTTTTACGTGAAGGACCAGGAAATCACGATCTTTCTGATGCCGGAAAACACGCTCGTTTTGAAAAAGGAGTAGCCCATGCTTCAGCGTCTTCGTGAGAACAAATCGGCGCAGGGCACGCTCCTGGCGCTGCCGACCACCCTTTGGCTGTTCGTGCTTCTGGTCATCCCCCTGTTTCTGACGCTCGTGGTGAGTTTTGGAAGGCGCAGCCCGGACGGGGACGTGATCTACACCTTCACGCTCGATAATTACATCCGCCTGCTCGGTTACAGCACGGACTGTCCCAACGGTCAAGCCTCCTGTTTCGACCCGCTTTACGTCAATATTCTGTTGCGTTCGCTTTCACTGGCGTTCAATACCACTGTGATCGTGATCCTGCTTGCCTACCCGCTGGCGTACTTTATCGCCCGCGCACACCCCAAACGGCGCAATTTGTTCCTGTTCCTGGTGCTGATTCCCTTGTGGACGAATTTCGTCATCCGTGTCTATGCGTGGATGATGCTCCTGCGCAAGGAGGGCGCGATCAATATCGTCATCGGCTGGTTGGCGAACCTGTTGAACATCCCGTTTACGCCGCTCGAAATGCTCTACACGCCGGGGGCGGTTTTGGTGGGCATGGTATACGAGTTCCTGCCGTTCATGATTCTGCCGATCTTTACTTCGCTGGAAAAGATTGACAACTCGCTCTATGAGGCGGCGGCGGACCTGGGCGCCAACGCTTTCCGCACCTTCCTGCGGGTCACGCTTCCGCTCTCGATGCCGGGCGTGGTTGCCGGGACCATTTTGGTGTTCATCCCGGTGATGGGCACGTTCGTCGTTTCGGATATCCTCGGCGGGCGGCAGGTGATTTTGGTGGGCAACCTCATCCAGCGTCAATTCCTCGATGCGCGCGACCCGACCTTCGGCTCAGCCGCCTCGCTGATTCTGATGGTGATGACGCTCATCGTCACCTACTTCTACACACGCAAATTCGGGTTCGGAGAGGAGATCGTCGCCGCATGACATCCTGCGCTGCGTCCCCGTTGGAAATGGAGTGTGCGGCATGAATCCGCATCGCCGTTCCCCCCTTGTCCTTGCCGCCACCGCCCTCGTGTACTTCTTTCTGTACGCGCCAATCGTCATCCTGATCCTTTACTCGTTCAACGCCTCGCGCGCGAACGTGAGGTTCGAGGGCTTCATCCCGTCCTTCAACGAGCGGGTGGTCATGGATGGAAGCACGGTCAAAGCGAGTCCCTGCGGTCCGTTTCATTGGTATTGTGACCTTTCCAAAAACGACGATGTCATCGAAGCCGCCGGGAATACGCTGACCATCGCCTTTACCGCCACCATCGTCGCCACGATCATCGGGACCATGGCGGCGATTGCCATGCAGCGTTACGATTTCAAACTGAAGCCGTTTTCCCAGGTTTCGCTCTACATCCCGATCGTGATTCCCGAAATCGTCATGGGTATCGGAATCCTGACCTTGTTCAGCCAGTTGTTCGGCTGGGTGAATACCGCGTTTGGGCTGACCGGTGACACCCGCCTTTCCCTCGGCATTGCCACCGTGACCGTGAGCCACATCGCGTTCATGGTCCCGTTTGTGACGCTGGTGGTGCAGGCGCGCCTGCAGGGCTTCGATAAATCCTTCGAGGAAGCCGCCATGGACCGCGGCGCGAACGAATGGACGACCTTCCGCCGCGTCACCTTTCCGATGATTCTGCCGGGCGTCCTCTCCGGCGCGCTGCTGGCGTTCACCCTTTCGCTGGACGATTTCGTGATCACCTTTTTCACCAACGGTCCTGGCTCCACAACCCTGCCGATCTACGTCTATGGTTTGCTCAGGCGCATCATCACCCCGCAAGTGAATGCGCTTTCGACGGTATGGATCCTGATCGTCTTTGTGGCGGTTTTGCTGCTGCAATCGCTGCAAAGCCGCGAGGAAGCGCCGTCCCGCGCCAAATGATGTGTGTAATCCGCGCGCGAAGTTCCTGAAGTGCGCGTGATCGAAAACAAACAAAGGAGTGAGAAAATGCTAAAAAAAACCATCTTCAACCTGCTGGCTCTCTTTGTCGTCCTCAGCCTTGCGCTGACAGCCTGCGGAGGGGGAGGCACCGAACAGCCCGCTGAAACAGGCGAGAAGGTCACCTCCAGCGGCTACGTGTGCCCGGAGCCGGAGTTCCCCATGGAAGTGACCTCCACGGAACTGAACATCTTCGTTTGGACGGAATACATCCCTCCCGATATGATCGAATGCTTCGAGTTGGTTTACGGCATCACGGTCAACCGCGATGAGTACTCTTCCAACGAAGAAATGTACGCCAAGGTCTCTGCAGGCGGCACGAACTACGACCTGGTCCAGCCGACCGACTACATCGTCCCGCTGATGATTCGCCAGGGATTGTTGCAGGAGCTCGACCAGGCGAAACTTCCGGTAATGAAGAACTTCGACGACAATTACCTGAACCTGAGCTTCGACCCCGGCAACAAATACACCATCCCTTATCAGGCTGGCACCGACGCCATCGTGGTCAATACAGACGCGGTTGAAAACGTCCCGCAGTCCTGGGCAGACCTGTGGAATCCCGAATACGCCGGGCGCATGGTCTTCCTCGATGATTCCCGTGCCGTCATTGGTTTGACCCTGTTGACCCTCGGCTACGATGTCAACACCACCGACCCCGCCGAACTTGAAGAAGCCAAGAACAAACTCGCCGAGCTGGTTCCCAACATCAAACTGTTCGACAGCGACAGCCCCAAGACCGCCCTGATCGCAGGCGACGTGGACCTGGGCATGACCTGGACGGCGGAAGCCCTGCTCGCCCAGCAGGAAAATCCCGCCATCGAATACATCTACCCAACCGAAGGCGCCATCCTCTGGCAGGATAACTGGGCAATGCTCAAGGAAGCCCCGCATGCCGACGCCGCATACGCCTGGCTAAACTACACGATGCAGGGCAACATCTTCTGGATGATGCTGCGCGACTTCCCGTACACCAACCCGAACGCCGCTGCGTTGGAATACGCCCAGGCGAACGAGACGGAACTGTACGATACGTACATGAATTCCCCGATTACGAACACCCCGCCTGAGGTCGTCCAGAAGGGGCACCGCATCGAAGATGTCGGCGAAGCGACCCCGTTATACGACAACATCTGGGTCGAAGTAAAAGGTAACTGAACCGCAGCAGGCAATACGTGTTGAAAAATACCCCGGTGGGAAACTGCCGGGGGTTTTTCGTGTAGCCAGAATTCTGCTTCCGGCTTTTACCTGACGGAAACGAAAGTGAATAAATCTAGCGATAAAAGTGAAAAAAAGTTATAAATATATTGACTATAATGAAAAAAAGGTATAAACTATGAACATGGAAAGCTTTATCGGCACCGGGAACCGTGACCGGCTCGATGATATTGACCGTCACATCATCAACGCCCTCCATGCCGATGGTCGCGTCGCGTTTGCGCAGTTGGCAGAGCAATTGAAGGTCTCGCCCGGCATGATCCGCCAGCGCTACAACCGCCTCGTCGAACTCGGCTACCTCAAAGTCGTGGCTGTTACCAACCCGCTAATGATGGGCAAGCGCACCATGGCGATGATCGGCATCCGCACCGATGGGCGCAAAATGCTCGACGTGGCGAACAAGCTCATCCAGTTCGACGAAGTCGTCTACATCGTCGTCGTCAGCGGCAGGTTCGACATCATGATCGAAGTATTCTGCCGCGACCACGAAGACCTGCTCGCGTTCATGACCGAAAAACTCGCCAAAGTGGACGGCGTCCGCGAGACGGAATCCTTCATGCACTTGAAGATCGTCAAAGAGATTTACTTCTGATACGAAAACCGCATCAGCCCGGACCTCGAACCTGCCCCGGCTCCCAAAGCGATGCCGCCCTCAAAGTTGGTCCGCCGGACTCGACCCATGGCGGGATTCCCCTGCTCAAGTTCATCCTAACCCGCGCAGGCGTGGGTTATAAAACAAACGGAGAACCAATCTCATGAAAGTATTGCTCGTCGGAGTCGGAGGGGTGGGCGAGGCGATTGCCGCCATTGCCAAACCGCGCAAGTGGATGGAACTCATGGTGCTGGCGGATTACAACATCAAACGCGCCGGAGAGGTGCAGAAGAAACTCGGCGAACCGCAGCGCTTCCCGGTGGAGTTCATTGACGCCGGCAGCCAGGCGGATATTGAGGCGCTGGCAAAGAAATACCGGGTTGACCTCATCATGAACTCGGTGGACCCAATCTTCAACAAGCAGATTTTCGACGCGGCATACAACGTCGGCGCGGCGTACATGGACATGGCGATGACCCTCTCCGAGCCGCATCCCACCGACCCGTTCAACCAGACCGGCGTGAAACTCGGCGATTACCAATTCGAAAAAGCCAAAGACTGGGAGAAGAAGGGGCTGCTCGCGCTCGTAGGCTGCGGCGTGGAGCCCGGCATGGCAGATGTCTTTGCGCGTTACGCCGCCGACCACCTCTTCGACGAAATCGAAGAAGTCGGCATCCGCGATGGCTCGAACATCACCATCGAAGGCTATGAATTTGCCCCCAACTTCTCGATCTGGACAACCATCGAAGAGTGTCTCAACCCGCCGGTCATCTGGCAGGACGGCAGGTGGCATACCACCGCGCCGTTCTCCGAGCCGGAAGTGTTCGACTTCCCCGAAATCGGACCGGTGGAAGTCGTCAACGTGGAGCACGAAGAGGTCTTGCTGGTCCCGCGCTGGGTCAAGGCGAAGCGCGTCACATTCAAGTACGGGCTTGGCGACCAGTTCATCAATGTTTTGAAGACCCTGCACATGCTCGGTTTGGATAACAAGGAAAAGATCAACGTCAAGGGCGTGCAGGTTGCGCCGCGCGACGTGGTGGCGGCTTGTCTGCCCGATCCAGCCCATCTCGGCGACAGGATGAAGGGAAAAACCTGCGCGGGGACGTGGGTAAAAGGCAAAAAAGACGGTAAGGCGCGCGAAGTCTATCTCTATCAGGTGGCGGATAACGCTCAGTGCATGAAAACCTGGGGCTGCCAGGCAGTCGTTGCGCAGACCGCCTTCGCCCCGGTGATAGCAATGAACCTGATCGAACATGGTATCTGGAAAGGCGCGGGCGTCCTCGGACCGGAAGCCTTCCCGCCGGAGCCGTTCATGGAAAAAATGGCAGACTACGGCTTCCCATACGGCATAAAAGAAATGACAAAGGAAACCGCTGTATAGCGAGCGTAATGCGGACAAACGAGAGATCGTTTGTCCGCTAATTTTTTGTGAAGAAGGCATCTCATTCATCGGAGGGCAGTGTGGAAGAATATGCGTATTCAGGTTTGATCATCGGGGGTATCGTCGTCGTTCTGTTTGTGCGTTTGGCGATCGGGTATTGGGCGTCGAAGCGGGTGCAGACCACCAACGATTACGTGCTTGCCGGCCGCCGCCTGCCGATCTGGATGGCGGCGCCGTCCATCATGGCGACCTGGTTCGCGGCAGAAACGTTGATGGGCTCCAGTTCCGAGGCGTACAAATACGGGCTGCAAGGCGTCATCTTTGATCCATTTGGCGCGACCATGTGTTTGTTCCTCTCCGGGCTGTTGATTGTTCGTCTGGCACGCCGCGCGCAATATGTAACCATCATGGATTTCTTTCAACAACGTTATGGCACGACCATGTCAGTGGTGGGGACGATTGCCCAGATCATCGGATACTTTGGCTGGACCGCGGCGCAGATCGTGGCGGGCGGGGCGATCCTGCAGGCTTTGCTCGGTTGGGATCTCTCCGTGGGCATGGTTATGGTGGCTGGTATCGTGACCATCTACACCATGGCAGGCGGCTTGTGGGCGGATACTGCGCTCGATTTCATGCAGATGTTCCTGACAATGGGCGGTTTGCTGATCATCTTTGGCGGTATCCTCTGGTCGGTGGGCGGGTTGGATAGTTTTGTCGGCATGGCGGGCGCGCAATACACGGACTATCCGTTTGCGATGGGTCCAACCGAAGCGGAAGGATATCTCGGCTATCAAGGCACAATGGGTTGGTTCTATTATGCCGCTGCGTGGATGGCGATTGGCTTTGGAAGCATCCCCGCGCAGGATTATCTCCAGCGCACCTGCGCCGCAAAAAACGAGAACGTGGCGGTCAAATCCACATACATTGCCGCGTTTCTCTACATCACTTTCGGCGTGCTTTCGCCTTTCATTGGGATGGCGGCATACTCCGCCATTGGACCGGAGATCGAGGCGGATCAGACGCAGTTTGTGCTGATCTCGATGGCGATGAAGTACCTGCACCCGATTCTGACCGCGCTCTTTGTGGCGGCGCTGGCATCGGCGTTGATGAGCACTTCGGATTCGTCCATGCTCGCCGGGGCGACGATGTTCACGGAGAACATCGTCAAGGTCTTCAAGCCCGACCTTTCCGATAAGACGCAGCTGCTTCTCACGCGCCTCGCGCTGGTGGTGAGCGGCGTGCTGAGCCTGTCCATTGCGCTGTGGGCGGAGACGATCTATGAACTGGCGGTGTTGGCGAATACCTGCATTCTGGTCGGGATGGTCGCGCCGTACGTCATCGGCTTGTATTGGAAGAAAGCCAATCACGTCGGCGCGCTGGCTTCCTTCTTTGCGGGTTCGCTCTCGTGGGTTTTCCTCTCGATGTATTACTACAAAGAGACCTTCGTCATCTGTGAGGGCGATTTGTACTGCTCGCTGTGGGATGCGGTCTACATCGCCTCGACGCCGGCATTCGTCATCTCGGTGGCGGCGTTCATCATGGTTTCGCTGGCGACCGGAAAGCTCGACCCGCCCAAAGTGTTGAAAAACATCTACGGCAAGCCGGTGGATATGAAACATGCGCTTGGCTGGAGTCATCTCAACGAAGAACCGAAGGAGGCAACTGCAGTGGATTGAGTTCCTGACGGGTGTCCGCGCTCCAGGGCGGGGTGTAGGTGTAACCGCTTTGGAGCGCGTTGCTTTCGGGTAGGAAAATGCCGAATGGGGTCGAGGCAGCTGTCGGTTGGGAAAGAGGCGCGGCGTTCTGTGTTGGAAAACACTTAATCAAGGACGGCTTTCTGTCGCTTTCGGCAATGTTCGGTTGTGGAAAGTCCGACCGATTCGTTATAATTCAACAAACAATTCATTCGGAGGATGCCATGCCAAACGGTTATAACGGGAAAATCCTGCACGTTGATTTGACAAAGGGCGCGTTGACGGTGGAGGAGCCGGACGAGGCTTTTTATCGCAAGTATATGGGCGGAAGCGCGATGGGGATGTATTACATCCTGCGCGACATGCCGAAAGGCGCCGACCCGCTGGGACCCGATAATGTCCTGACCTTGATGACGGGCGTGACAACGGGCGCGGCGATCTCGGGGCAGAGCCGTTTGAACGCAAACGCCAAGTCGCCCATCAGTGGCGGCATCGGCGATTCGCAGAGCGGCGGTTTCTTCCCTGCGGAGTTGAAGTTTGCGGGCTTCGACGGGATTGTGGTCAAAGGGAAATCACCCAAGCCGGTGTACCTGGCGATCATCGAAGGCAAGGCGGAGCTGCGCGATGCGGCGCATTTGATGGGGAAGAAGTCGGGGGAGGTGGACGACATCATCCACAAGGAAGTGGATCCGAAAGCGGAAATTTTGCAGCATGGGCTTGGCGCGGAAAACGGCGTGTTGTTCTCGTCGCTGGTCAGCATGTCCAACCGTCACAACGGGCGCACGGGTATGGGGCTGGTGATGGCATCCAAGAATTTGAAGGCTGTTGTGGCGCGCGGCACGAAAAAACCGAAACTGGCGGATTCTAAAGCCCTTGCCGCTTTGAATAAGACGGGTCCGAAGATTTTGCCCGATAACCCCGATATGCCCGGGTTGGCGAATGACGGCACGGCAACGGTGGTCATGTTCCAGAACACAATCGGTTCGCTCCCAACCCGCAACTACGGCGAAGGTCAGTTTGAACACTGTGAAGACATCAGCGGCGAGAAAATGTCTGCCACGATCTTGAAGGATCGCGATACCTGCTATGCGTGCGTGGTGCGCTGCAAGCGTGTGGTCGAGGTGAAGGATGGCGCGTATCTCGCCGAGCCGCGCTACGGCGGTCCCGAATACGAGACCATTGGAACTTTCGGTTCCTATTGCGGGATTGACAACCTTGCGGCGATTGCCACTGCGAACCAGATTTGCAATGAATATGCGGTGGATACGATTGCCGCTGGCGCGACCATTGCCTTTGCGATGGAATGCTATGAGAACGGTGTGATCACCAAAGAACAGACGGGGGGCATTGAACTCAAGTTTGGTGATGCGGACGCCATGCTCAAGGCGTTGAAAGCGATGGTGAACGCCGAAGGTGAATTCGGCAAGGCGTTGGCGCAAGGCTCCGAACGCGCCGCAAAAATCTGGGGCAATGGCGCAGAAGAATTCCTCATCACGGTCAAGGGCGCGGAGGCTCCCGCTCACATGCCGCAAGCCAAGCGCTCGCTGGGTTTGATTTATGCGGTCAATCCCTTCGGTGCGGATCACCAGTCCTCCGAGCATGACCCGTATTACGAAGAAGGCGTTGCCG
Source organism: Chloroflexota bacterium (assembly GCA_024434165.1). Taxonomy (GTDB): domain Bacteria; phylum Chloroflexota; class Anaerolineae; order Anaerolineales; family Villigracilaceae; genus Villigracilis. The sequence goes on from QMIW01000022.1 coordinate 21,389, forward strand.
ATTTGAACCTTAACCGCCTCAAGATGCTTGGACTTGGGACGCCTCAACCGAACCTCAGCCTGACTCCGGAAAAGGTGCGCTTCGCCTACCTGACCGAGGTCTTCTACTCGATGCTTGACTCGGTCGAATTGTGCCAGTTTGTCTTCGGTCCCGCGTGGACGTTGTACGGTCCTGCTGAAACCGTTGAGATGATTCGCGCGGTGACAGGCTGGGATGTGACGGTGGAGGAGTTGATGGCGGTCGGCGAACGACGCTTGAACCTCTTCCGCACCTTCAATGCCCGCGAAGGGCTTGCCCGCAATGCGGATAAACTGCCGAAGAAGTTCTTCAAGGCTTTGAAGGGAACGGGTCCCACCGCAGGCATCGCCCTGACTCACGAGGAAGTTGACTCCGCCATTGATGAATACTACCGCCTGGCAGGCTGGACGAACGACGGCGTTCCCACCCGCGAGACGCTGAAGAAGCACGACATCGAGTGGGCGGCGGAGTATTTGCCGGCGTGAAGATATGAGAATTAGAAGATTGGAGATTGGATCGTTGTAATTGGTAATTGAGTAATTGGGGATGGGACGGTGAGTCTCATCCCCAATTTTGCGACAGGAGTCAGGCTGTCACCAGCGCCTGTTCAACTTCCAGAGGAAGTTCAAGAAAGACGAAGTGACTGGTGTGATATAGGTAGTCTTCCCCGCTTTCGTCAATGATTCTTACGAAATCGTCCTTTTCTGCGCGTTGATCAGGAACGACTTCGTAGATTTTTCGCAGGATTAGGGATGCCTCATAGTTTTTGTTATTAATGCAGATAACGTATTTTTTGTGTGCGCTCATGATTATTCGTCCAGGTAATGTTTGATTTTCATGTCTCGTTTACCGATTCCGTGCGCCTCATACCAGTGAAGCTCAACGCGGCGTAGTTGTCCGTTTGGAAGTTTAACAGTTGCAATGCCTTTGAGTTTTCTCCAGCGTCCGCGCCCATGTGTTTTTTGTAAATATTCAAGCGCGCAAATACTTGAGCCGACCGCTATGATTTCGATGTTTTCGACGCCGCCAATGATTTCGAAATCCATGAATGAAGTTTAACATGTTGGCCAATTGAACGCAAGCAGGTGAACGAAATTTTCAATAAAAAAGGAATCCCATGACCAGCCAGCTCTATCAAGACAACTTCCCCCACATGACTCCCGCGTGGAGTCGAATTTTCAACTTCGTCGCCGAGCGCGCCGAGGGTTCGTACATCTACACCGACGACGGCAGGAAACTGCTCGATTTCACCAGCGGAATTGGCGTCACGAACACCGGTCACTGCCACCCCAAAGTCGTGGAGGCAATCCGCGAGCAGGCAGGGCTGTTCCTGCACGCGCAGGCGAACATCGTCATTCACAAGCCGATGCTGCAACTCATCGAGGAACTGCGGAAGATTGTCCCGCCCTCGATTGACAGTTTTTATTTTGCCAACTCCGGCGCGGAGGCATTGGAGAATGCAGTAAAGATTGCGAAAGTGACGACGGGCAGGCAGAATGTGATCGTGTTCAGCGGTTCGTTTCACGGGCGCACTCATGCCGCGATGGCGTTGACCACCTCCAAGACGATCTATCGTGCGGGGTTTGCACCGCTTATGGCGGGAGTGTACGTCGCGCCGTTCCCGTATGCGTTCAACCTGGGAATGAGCGAGGAGGAAGCCAGCCAATATGCTTTGGAGCAGTTGGAATACCTGCTCGCTTCGCAGACCGCGCCGAAGGAGACCGCCGCGATTCTGATTGAATCTGTATTGGGCGAAGGCGGCTATGTCGTCCCGCCTGTTTCGTTCATGAAGGGATTGCGCGCGATTTGCGACAAATACGGCATCATGCTCATTTTCGACGAAGTCCAATCGGGCTTTGGGCGCACGGGGAAATGGTTTGCGCTGGAGCATTTTGGCGTCGTGCCAGACATAATGACAGTGGCGAAGGGAATCGCTTCGGGTATGCCGCTCTCCGGTGTGTTCAGCCGCACGGACATCATGAAGAAACTCGATGTCGGTTCCATCGGCGGCACCTATGGCGGGAACGCGGTCGCCTGCGCGGCGGGAGTCGCCACCATCCGCGCGATGCGGGAGGACAAGATGATCGAGAACGCTGCCGAACGCGGTATCCAATTGATGACGGGGCTGCGCAAATTGCAGGAGGAATATCCGCAGATCGGCGATGTGCGCGGGCTGGGGCTGATGGTCGGTACCGAGTTCATCGTGGACGGCAGCCAGGCGAAAGCCAAGCAATTGGTGAAGGACGTGATCCATACCGCCGAGGAAAAGGGAATGCTGCTTCTTTCCTGCGGAACATACGATAACACCCTGCGCTGGATTCCGCCGTTGAATGTGACGGGCGAGCAAATCAACGATGGCTTGAAGATATTTGGCGATGCTTTGAAGGAAACTATAAAGTAGTCTAAAGTCGAAGGTCAAAAGGTTGCGACTATTGACCTTCATCTGCCTCTTGCGAAGATCATGACCCCCACACTCAATCGAACCAAACTCACCCAGCTTTTGCAAGCGGAAGAACAACTCTTTCACAAGAACCACCCCAAATCCTACGAACTGTACCAGCGCGCGCGCAAGTCGCTGCACGGCGGCGTGCCAATGCTGTGGATGGTTCGCTGGGCGGGGTCATTTCCCGTCTTTGTCAAAGAGGCGAAAGGCGCGCGCTTCACCGACGTGGACGGCAATTCCTACATTGATTTTTGTCTCGGCGACACAGGCGCGATGACGGGTCACAGCCCCGATGCCACCGTCCAAGCCGTCAATGAGCAAATTCAAAAAGGCATCACACTCATGCTGCCGTATGAAGATGTGATTTGGGTGGGGGAGGAACTTCAGCGCCGCTTCAAACTTCCGTATTGGCAGTTCGCCCTCACCGCCACCGACGCGAATCGTTTCGCGCTGCGCATGGCGCGCATGATCACCGGGCGGCAAAAAATCCTGGTCTTCAATTATTGCTATCACGGCTCGGTGGACGAAACCCTGATCGCCCTCGATGAAGAAGGCACGCCCATTCCGCGCCCCAACAATATGGGTCCGCAAATTGACCCGCGCGAGACCAGCAAGGTGATCGAGTTCAATGATGTCGCCGCGCTCGAGACCGCCCTCTCCGCCCGCGATGTCGCCGCTGTCCTCGCCGAGCCTGCCATGACCAACATCGGCATCATCCACCCGGAGCCTGGTTATCATGATGCGCTGCGCGAGTTGACGCGCAAGTATGGGACCTATCTCATCATTGACGAGACGCACACCATCTGCACGGGTCCCGGCGGATACACCGCCTCGTTCGGACTTCAGCCTGATTTCCTGACCCTGGGCAAGCCCCTCGCTGGAGGCGTTCCTGCCGCCGTGTATGGCTTTACCGAAGAAGTCTCGCAAGCCTTCGCCGCCAAACTCGCCGTGGACGATGCCGACGTAGGCGGCATCGGCGGGACGCTGGCGGGCAACGCTCTCTCGATTGCGGCGATGAAAGCCACACTCCAGCATGTGCTGACCGACGAGTTCTATGCCAGGGCGGTGAAGTTGCAGGAACAGTTCACAGCGGGAGTCGAAGGCGTCATTGCAGAATACAACCTCCCCTGGATCGTGAAGCGTCTGGGCAACCGCTCCGAGTATTGGTTCCGTCCCGCTCCTCCCAAAAACGGCGGGGAGGCGCACGCGGCGGTTGATCCCGAATTGGATCGCTACATGCACCTCTTTGCCCTCAATCGCGGCATCCTGATGACGCCCTTCCACAACATGGCTTTGATCTCACCCGACATCTCCCCGGTTGACGTGGATTACCACACAAAGGTTTTCCGCGAGGCAGTGCAGAGTTTGTTTGGATAGCCCTCGTGATGTATAATGTGATGTATAGCACAGGAGCGTTATATGTCCCAAATGGTGCGCAAGCAAATCTACATTCAAAAAGACCAAGAAGCGCGTCTGAAACGTGTTGCTGAGGCGCGGGGCGTGAGTGAGGCGGAAATTATCCGCCGCGCCCTGGAAAATGAATTGAAACGGGCGGGGTATCGTCTTGCCTACGACAGCGAGGCGATGAAGCGTCTTTATCAGGCAATGCTCGACCAGGATAAAAAACCTCCCGTGCCTAGAAGTAAGCGCAATTGGACGCGGGAGGAATTATACGAAGATCGCATGAAGCGCTATGACCGTCGTTCTTCTTGATACCAATGTGCTTGTCTATGCGTTTGACAGGACAGAACCTGAAAAACGCGCCCAGGCAATGAAGGTGATTCTTGAAACGCAGAACCATTCGGCGGGATGTTTGAGCATCCAGTGCCTTTCGGAGTTTTTTAATGCAGTTACCCGCGGCGCTGAACCCAAACTTCCCATTGATGAGGCTTTGCAGCATGTTCAGGATTTTCTGCAAGCCTTTCCAGTATACTTGTTGACGCCCTCTGTTGTGATCGAGGCTGCACGAGGAGTGCGTGATCATTCGCTCTCGTTCTACGATGCCCAGATTTGGGCATCCGCTTTGATTAATGATGTTCCTGTCATCTTCAGTGAGGATTTTCAGGATGGACAAACTCTTGAAGGTGTTCGTTTTGTCAACCCGTTTGCGGAAAATTTTGAATTGGAGAAATGGTTATGAGTGAAATCTGGCGCGTCAACACCCGCACGCAGGAATTGAAGCGCGAGCCCGTCCCTGAAACCTGGCGGCGCCTCGGCGGGCGCGGATTGATCGCGCGCATCATGGTGGACGAAGTGGACGCGAAGTGCGACCCGCTCGGACCCGATAATAAACTGATTTTCACCCCGGGGCTTTTGGTGGGACACATGCTCTCTTCCACCGACCGCATCTCGGTGGGCGGCAAGTCGCCGCTCACAGGCGGGATCAAGGAATCCAACGCAGGCGGACGCACCGGATATCACATGGCGTTCATGGGCATCCATGCGCTCATCCTCGAAGACCAGCCACAGGAAGAAGGCTTTTGGATTTTGCATTTATCGTTGAACGGCGCAAAATGGGAAAAGGCGGATGAACTGACTGGTCTTGGCGTTTACGCAGTTGCGCCAAAACTGCTCGAAAAATATGGCGACAAAGTTGCCATTGCCTTGATTGGTCCCGGCGGTGAAATGCGCATGAAATCGGCGGGGATTCAAAATATTGACAAGGACAAAATCCCTGCTCGTATCGCGGCTCGCGGCGGACTCGGGGCGGTGATGGGCTCGAAGGGACTCAAAGCCATCGTGTTCGACCATGCCGGGGGGCAGAAACCGCCTATCGTTGATGGTGAGGCGTTCAAAATCGCGCAGAAGGATTACACCAAGGCGGTCATGGAACATCCGCAGTCCATCACATATCGCGATTACGGCACCGCTGCAATGACGCAGTTGACCCAGCGCTTTGCCGCCATCCCCGTGCGCAATTTTTCGCGCGGCACGTTCGACGAGGTGGAAAAGATCGGCGGCGAATCCCTGCGCGAGTTTACGCTCACGCGCGGCAAACCATCCGACCCATCTCATGCCTGCATGGCGGGCTGCACCATCAAATGCTCGAATGTCTTCGGCGGGGAGGACGGAAAGGTCATCGTCTCGCCGCTCGAATATGAAACGATTGGTTTGATGGGCTCGAACCTCGACATTGACTCGCTCGATTCGATTGGACGCTTGAACTGGCACGTCAACGACCTGGGACTCGACTCGATTGAAGTCGGCGCAGCGCTGGGCGTTGCCGCGGAAGCGGGCTTGATGAAATGGGGGAGTGAAGAAGATGCCTTGAAGTTGATTGACGAAATCCGCAAAGGCACGGAACTGGGGCGCACGCTGGGCGATGGCGCGCTGGCGACCGGAAAGAAATACAACATTGAGCGCGTGCCGGTTGTGAAAGGACAGGCGATGTCTGCGTATGAGCCGCGCTCGATCAAAGGCACAGGGCTCACATATGCCACCACGCCGCAGGGTGCAGACCACACGGCTGGGCTGACCATCCGCGCAAAGGTGGATCACCTCGACCCGAACGCGCAGAGGGAGGTCTCGCTTAACGCGCAATTGAACATGGCAGGGTACGATACGCTCGGCGCGTGCATCTTCGCCGGTTTCGGTTACGCCGCCACCCCCGATGGCGTGGTGAAACGCCTGCTCAAGGCGCGCTACGGCTGGGACGATCTGCCTGATAACATCCTGCAGGAACTCGGCAGGCAAACCATCAAACTGGAGCGCGAATTCAACCGCCGCGCCGGTTTTACTGCGAAGGACGACCGCCTGCCCGAATGGATGACGAAGGAGCCAATCCCGGAGACGGGGCACGTCTTCGATGTGAGCGAGGATGTGATTGACCGCATGTTCGATGGAATCGAATAAGAAAGGACCTCCGGGATTTTGAAAGTCCCGGAGGTCCTTTTTTTAAATCGCCCGTCCCGCTTCAAACTCCGCCGGGGTTGATTCAACCCATTTGGGTTTGACTTCGCTTTTAACCGCTGCTTCCCAGCGTGAAATAGAACGTGGAGCCCCTGCCTTCCTCCGACTCCACCCAAATCCTCCCGCCGTGCACTTCGATGATGCGTTTCACCAACGCCAGCCCAACCCCCGTGCCTTCCGAGTCTGGGCTGAGTTTATCGAATAAGCCGAAAATCCTCTCATGAAATTCCTTTTTGATTCCAATGCCGTTATCGCGGACGAAAAACACATCCTGCCCGTCCTTTATGGCATGACCTATCTCCACCTGCGGCTCGGCTTGATCGCCCATGAACTTGACGGCATTGTCTACCAGGTTTTGGACGACCTCGATTACCCTTTCCTTATCCACGTGGATGGTGGGGAAATCGCTCCCGATCCGGATCGGGACATGCCTCTGGTTTCTCTGACCTTCCACGCGCCGCAGCGCCTCCGCGACGATGGTCCCGAACGGCACGTCCTGCTTCTCGTTCACGATTCGCCCCACTCTTGAGAGTTCCAGCAATTCCGTGAGCAGGCGGTGCATCTTTTCGGTGGCATCGGAGATGCGCTTGATATCGGCTTGCAGGCGCTCGGTGCTGCCGGCGCGAATGTCCTTTTCGAGATAGCCGAGGAAGCCGCGAATGGTGATCAGCGGCGATTTCAGATCGTGCGAAGCCGTATACGTGAAGCGTTCGAGTTCCTCGTTCTTCATTTCAAGTTCGCGGATTAACTTCTCCCGCATTTCCAGCTCGTGCTTTAGGGATTCCTGCAAGCGGGTCTTTTCGACCGCCACTGCAAGGTTTGCGGCGACGGTGGAAAGCAGGCGCACATCGTTTTCGGAAAAGGCGAATTCCCGCTCGGCGTTATCCAGGGCGATCACGCCCAGCACCCGCTCGTCCGTCATAATTGGCACGAAGACAGACGATTTGACGGGACTGCCCGTTGTAATGATGGCTCCCATCCTGTGCGCCGTATTTGCCCAGTCCTCGTTGATGATAAACGGCTTTTTCATTTCCATGATCTTTGTGGTTATCCCATCCCTGTACCGGATGGGTTCGTCTGTGCGATAGGTCTTGTCCTGAAAATCATAGGGAAAGTGAATCATATCCGTGTTCGGGTCGTGGATGCCGATCGTTACGTTTTCGGCTTTGAACGTAAACCGAATCTGCTCCCCGGTTTCGTGGATCAACTTTTGCAGGTCGGTCTTTTGCGTGAGCGTCTCGCTGACGCCGTGCATTGCCTGTAACTCCGCCAGGCGCATCTTCAATTGTTCCTCTGCAAGTTTGCGGGTGGTGATATCCAGCAGGAAGCCTTGAATCAGCGTGTGCCGGTCCGAGCCGAAGGCAAGGATGCTTTCATCGTAAACCCAGATGTACCTGCCGTCGCGGGTTTTGAGGCGGTACTCCATCTGCGGCATGAGCCCTTCGCGCGATGCCCGGTTTTCCGTCTCCAGTACGCGCTCGCGGTCGTAGGGGTGTATCAGGGAACTCCACAGGTTGGGATTGTTGAGCCACTCGTCGGGGGAGTACCCGGTCAGGCTGGCGATCTGCGGGCTGACGTATTCCCAGGCGCCGGCGCCGCCCGGCTCGGCGAGATAAATCACAAGCGGGATTCTCTCCACCAGGTCGCGGTAGCGGGCTTCCGCCTCCTGAAGTTTTTCTTCCGCGCTGCGCCGCTCTTTCAACTCCTGCTCGGCGTTCAGGATGGTCTTGTTCAACCGGTTGATGATCAACCATTGAAGGATGGTGATCAGGGCGACGGCAATGCTGAGCGCGAGATAGTCGGTAAAGTTGTTTTCGGCGCTGAATTTGTTGACGATCACCCCCTGGGCTTCCAGCGCGCTGAATATGCCGATTTCCAGAATGATGATGGTGCCGACCGCCACGGTTCCGGTTTTTCCAGCCAGCAAACCAGCGGCAACAAGGACCGTGATCAGCCCGACCACCGCTGTATCGCGGATTCCGTTGTTTTTGAAAACAAAGAGCGAGATGGTCGCCAGCGCCGTCAGGAGCGCGAGCCAGCTTCCTGTGGAGTAATACCCGAAATGGGAGATGATGGCTGCCAGCAGGATCACCCCGCTCAGGATGAGCATTTCAAGGCGGTTGATTTCAAAGAACGACAATATCGTCGTGGCGATGAAAACGGTTGCCAGTACCACGATAATGATGGTGCGCATCTCCGTCAGGCTGGAATTTGCGGCGCGTGTGGCAATCTCTTTGAGTGTTCGTTTCATGGCAGGTTGTATCTTGATTCTACTTGATAACCCGCCTTGTGCGCCACATCGCGCGGAAGTACATTTGTTCGGCGAAAAAAAGAAACCCATGTGGATGGCGCGGCATGTAGAACTGACGATTCCCGAAATAAAAAAAGAAACCCGCATCGGGGTTTCCTGGGTAAACGATGGAGCCACCAGTGGGATACGAACCCACGACCTGACGATTACGAATCGTCTGCTCTGCCAGCTGAGCTATGGTGGCAAGGTGGGACAAGGTCGTCTTGTCCTACAGCGGCGGGGATTATAAAGGATTTGACCCATTCACGCAAGTTTTTCGATTCTCAGGTAGTCTGTTATGTGGAGAAAAAAACAATGCGAATTGCAATGCTTTCCTATCACACCTGCCCGCTTGCCACGCTGGGAGGAAAAGACACCGGCGGAATGAACGTCTACGTCCGCGATCTGACGCGGGAGTTGGGGCGTTTGGGGCTGCACGTGGACGTGTTTACGCGCTCGCAGGACGAGCACGTACCGCACATCATTCATGAATTGGGGTATGGCAACCGGGTGGTGCATATCCCGGCGGGTCCCGAAGAACCGAAGAGCAAGAACGATATCGCAAAATACATCCCTGAATTTGTGGAAGGCGTCAAGGAATTTGCAAGAGAAAAAGGCATCACCTATGATGTCATTCACAGCCATTACTGGATGTCCGGCTTGGCGGCGGAGGCGCTCAGCGATGCCTGGGGCGGGACGCCCATCGTCCACATGTTTCACACGCTGGGCGAGATGAAGAACCGGGTGGCGAGGTCGGAGGAGGAACGCGCAGGCGAGAACCGGCTCGATGGGGAGAAACAGGTCCTCCGTCGGGTGAGCCGCGTTATCGTCGCAACGATAGCCGAACTGACCCAGTTGAGATTCCTCTATCGCGCCGATGCGCGCAAACTGGTCGTCATCCCGCCGGGGGTGGATACGAGTCATTTTTATCCCATCCCGGCAGACGAGGCGAAGGAGTTCATCGGCTTGAAACCGGAAGACCGCATGATCCTTTTCGTCGGGCGCATCGAACCCTTGAAGGGCGTGGATACGCTGATTCGCGCGATGTCCTATTTGAGCATGGACCTGCGAAGCAAAGACCACCCCGTGCATCTGGCGATCATCGGCGGCGAACCGAACGCCGAACCGAAGGATATGACCGCTGAAATGGCGCGTCTGCAGGCGATCTGCGATGACCTTTGCATGGGCGGCATGGTTGTCTTTCTCGGCAAGCGCGGGCAGGATACCCTGCCTTATTATTATTCCGCGGCGGAAGTGCTGGTCATGCCCTCTTTATACGAATCGTTTGGAATGGTGGCGCTGGAGGCGATGGCTTGCGGCACGCCGGTGATCGCATCGGAGGTGGGCGGGCTTGGTTATCTTGTGCAGAACGGCGTGACCGGTTACACCATCCCGGATAGCGACCCGGAGGTTCTGTGTCAAACCCTGGCGCGCCTGCTGGGAGATCGAGACCTAAGAAACGAAATGGGGTGCCGCGCCGCTGAGTATGCCGTGAATTATCGCTGGGAAAATATCGGTTCGCAAATTGTAAATGTGTATCGGGATGTGATGAACAGGGAAAAAGAGACAGTCATTGGCGTTGAAAGAGAGAAGCCCGGTGTGTGACGGGCTTCTCTCTTTTTTTTCTGATAAAGACTATTCCTTGAACTTCACGAAAAACAACGTCGAGCCGTCAATCTCCTGCGAGCGGATATCGAAACGGTCCTTGAACTTCATGATCATCTTGGAAAGCTGTTTATGACCGTACGTGCGCGGGTCGAACGCCGGGTCGAGCTGGTAGAGGGCATTGCCCATCGTCGCCAGCGACGCCCAGCCGTCCTGCTGCACTGCCATTTCGAACGCCTGGCTGAGCAGGGGAATGGGGTCCGGCTCGTCTTTTTTCTTTGCCCCGCTTTTTTGCGCGCGCTGTTGAGCGGCTTGTTTCCTTGCCAGCGCGATATTCTCCGTATAAACGAACACGTCGCAGGCATTGACGAACGGCTTCGGCGTCTTCTTCTCCCCGATGCCCATCACAAAGATGCCCGTCTCGCGGATGCGCGTCGCCAGGCGGGTGTAATCGCTGTCGCTCGAAACGAGGCAGAACCCGTCTACCACGCCCGAGTGCAGGATGTCCATCGCGTCAATGATCATGGCGCTGTCGGTGGCGTTTTTTCCGATGGTGTATCGAAACTGTTGAATGGGTTGGAACGCATGAAAGTTCAGCGTTTCCTTCCATGAGTTCATGCTGTTTGTCGTCCAGTCGCCGTAGATGCGCCGCACGGTCACCTGCCCGTGCCTGCCAGCCTCCACCAGCATTTGCGGGAGCAGACCCGCCTGGGCGTTATCGCCGTCAATCAGCATGGCGATTTTGTTTCTGGAAAGGGATGTGATCTGGTCGTCTGCCATAGAATGATTATACCTTCCGCTTCACACCGGACTGGTAGTTGGTCAGGGTTGGATGGGTTTTACCTCGCCGACATCGGATGGCGCTCCGCCAAAGAGACGGATGTCCCGGCACGATTGTTTGTCCACACGCAGGAGGATTACGCCGCCGGCGGTTGCGTCCACCTGGATGATGGTGTCCTGTCTGTACGTCGAATCCACGGTCAGTTTAAGGGTCACCTGGTGCTGTGCGGGCAGGCTGTCTACACAGACCTCCTTATCCGGGTGCGGTCTGCCTTCGTCAATGGCGCGCAGAAGCCCGCAGGCATTCACCAGGTCAACGGTTCCCGTATTCTTGATGGTCACGTAGGCGTTGGTGACCTCTCCCATCCCGTTGAGGATGTCTATGCTTGTGTCGCAACCCAAAATGTCAACCGAGACCGACTGTATAGTAGGGAGAGTCGGCGTGCCGGTGGGCGGTCCCTGCGTAGGTGTTGCGGTGGGCGAAGCGTTCTCGGTGTTTGTGGCGGTAATCTGGGAAATGACGGTGACTTCGGGGGTTGCCGTGCCGTTGAAGGTGGGCGGGGGGATGATGAGGGGCGTTGCCGTTACAATCCCTGGCGTCTGCGACGGTACCGGCGTCCAAACCGGGAAAGGCTGCGGCGGCGCGCCCCACGTGTCGCATCCAGCCAGTATGAAGACCAGGGATATAAGAATGAATGTCCTTCTCATGCGCTCATTATACCTCTGTGTTCGTTCCCATGCCTTTTCGTGGGTTGCTTCACTGAATGTCTAAAAACCATTGAAAAAAGTCTTAAAACCGGCGATTTGAACAATCGTTAACATGAGAAAACCGTTCCGGCAGCCGGCAATAGGATTGTGTAATTCATTGCAATGGATTAAAATCGTTTTAAATTTGATCGTTGAAACCATGAGTTATCATGTCATCTCTCAAACTCTCGATTTTTTGGGTGTCGTTGTATCTTGCCGCAATTTTTATTCTGGCACAATTCGATTATACAGATTCTCCGATCATTGATTTCGCCAAATATTTTTATTTCATGGTGATGGTGGCGGTGCCGGCGACGGTCTTCTTCCCATACACCTCGAAGGTCAGCGTAATTGTGCCGGTGGTCGTCTGGGGCAGCGTTTATTTTGTCATGCTCCAGCTTTTGGATCGAACCGCTTCCGCGCCCAACAGCAGTTTTGCCATCATTTTGCTGGAGTTCGTGCTCCTCGTATTGGGCGTCTGGCTTTCGTATCAACTGGCTCAGGGGATCCGTCACGCCGAATCAATACTCGACGCGCTGGCGGTCAGCGCCTTCCCCAACCGCACGCAAAATATCGAAGAAGCCACCCGCCAGATAAAGATCGAGATCACACGCAGCCGCCGTTACCACCGCCCGTTGTGCCTGCTGGCCATGTATGCGGAGATCACAGTGGATGTTTCTGCCACCCGGCTGATTTCCGGCATCCAGCAGGACCTTACGAAGCGCTTTTCGTTCGCACGGGTGGGGCAGGTGATTGGAGAGCATATCCGCCAGACCGACATGGTCTTTCGCGATCAAAACAACCGCTTTGTCATCCTCTGTCCCGAAACGAATTACCAGAGTTCGCAATCGCTTGCACGAAGGATCAGCTTTGCCGTCAGGGAAAAAACGGGAATGGAAATATCCTGGGGTTCTGCTGCGTTTCCGGATGACGCCTTGAATTTCGACGATCTCATGGATGTCGCCGTCACCAGGCTGGCGCGCCCCAAAATGGTCGAGGAAGAGCCCGGCGTCCAGGTTGAGGCGTAGTTTTATTCATCCCACATCGCTGCAATTTAATACCCCATAAGGATTCGGGTTATGACAGGCAATGACTATCAATGGGTTAAAAGATTCGATCCAGCAAAACGGATTTTTGTCGGCGAGGCGTATATCCGCGCCAAACGCATCATGGACCTGACGCTCATCCTGCTCGCCGCTCCAATTTGGGTGCCCCTGTTCCTCCTGATTGCGCTTGCCATTTTTATAAGTTCACCCGGCGCTCCCGTCCTCTATACCAATAAACGCGCCGGGCGCGGAGGGAAAACCTTTTTGTTCTACAAGTTCAGGACGATGGTGCCGAACGCGGATGCGTTGAAGGAAAAATACATGCACCTGAACGAGCTGCAGTGGCCCGATTTCAAAATCACCAACGACCCGCGGGTCACGCCGATCGGAAGATTCCTGCGGAGGACCAGCCTCGATGAATTACCGCAGCTGCTGAACGTCATAAAAGGCGAAATGAGCCTCGTGGGTCCGCGTCCCACCGATTTTGGGCCCGACGCCTACAACTTGTGGCACACGGAGCGCCTCGACATCCTCCCCGGTGTGACGGGGCTGTGGCAGATTACCGCACGCGGCTCGGTCAATATGGACGAACGAACCCGCATGGATATTGCTTATATCGAACATGCCTGCATTCAACTCGACCTCCTGATTCTGCTCAAGACGGTGGTTGCCGTATTCAAGCCAAGCGGCGTTACATAAGCGTTTTGTGTATACATCTTTTGCGGCAGATTTTTAGTGTTACACTTCTTCAATGGTGTGTTACGAGGCTTCGTGATAGATTATGGCTGACTTTTTGCATCTCTGAACTTCTTGCAGCCCATTATTTAGGTCTTTTGAGGTAAAAATCATGGAAATAACATTGTATTTGCAGGCGCTTCGCAGGGGTTGGTGGATCATCCTGGTTACCACCTTGATAGCCGCCAATGTTTCCCTGCTGGTTTCATATTTTACGGCACCGGTTTACCAGACCAGCGCAAGGTTCATCGTCAGCCCGAATGCGGGCATATTCAGCAGCAGTTGGGATATCGTTTCGAGCCTGGACACCCTGGACAGGCGCTCGATCATCAATACCTACAAGGAACTGTTGGCAAGCGAAACCATTTACGGCAAGAATCCCGAAATCCAGAAACTGGGTCCCGAATTTGTCGCGGAGGAGTATGCCGTTTCGGTTGTGGTGGTTCCCGATACGAACATATTGAAGCTTACAGTCGAGGGTCCCGATCCCAACGGCGTCGTGGTTGTGGCGCAGGCGGTTGCGACCGAGGCGGTCGGCTACATTAATGAGTTGTATCCCGTTTACAATTTCAGCCTCCTCGACAGTCCCGAATTTCCCGAATCCCCGATTCGCCCGGAGCCTGTAAGCAACGCCGGGCTTGCCGCAATATTTGGCGCACTGATCGGCGTCGTCCTTGCCTTCTCCCGCGAGCAATTGCAGAATACCATCGAAAAGCTGCGGGAGCGTTCGATCATTGACGTGGCCTCTTCGGCGTTTACCCGCCAGTATTTCGAGCGCCGCCTGCGGGAGGAGATGGCGCGTCAGATTGACACCGACTTGTCCATTGCCATCGTCAATTTCCGGGGCATCGAAGAGGTGGCGAACATCCTTCCCCAGCCGATTATTGACCGGCTCATCAACGAACTGACGCACACCTTGAAGGGCGAGCTGCGGAGCCGCGACCTGGTGGGGCGCTGGAGCCGTTCGCAACTGGCTGTTCTTTTGCCTTCCACGCCGGGTTCTGCTGTTGAGTCCACCTTCAAGCGAATCCATTCCTATCTTGCCAAGTCCGTCTCGGTGGATAAGGCGGGCGACATGGTCGTTTTGCCCGATCCCTGCATCGGTGTGGCTTCCCGCGACCAGTTCGATAACTTCGAGGAATTCGTCAAACGCGCAGAGCAAGCCGCGGAAAAGGCTTCCTCCTTTGAAGAGGCAACCGTTACATTCCTGGCAAAACCGTTCGTGTACACGAACGAAGACTGATCTTCGCAGTTTCTTTTCGCTCCGACTGGAAGGGACAATCCCTCCATTTACCAATGAGGATAGATCTATGAGAAATTCAATTTTCCTGGCGACCGTTTTTGTTTTGGTTTTTTCTTTGTTTGGAAATTTGCCTGCGGTGAACGCCGGTACGGGTGCGGCTCCCTCGAACCAGGAAGCGGATGGTGTATTTACGTTCAAGGAACTCGGCTATTCCGAGAGGATTATGGTCGGTCCCTACGATTCGGTGCGGATATTTTTCAGCACGCCAATAACGTGGAAGTTGGTACCGGGCGGCAAAATAAGGCTGAAATTTAACGCTTCCTATTCCGGCGCCGGCGCGAATCCCGGCGGGTCGTTCCTGGGGGGCACCCTTCTGGTTTACTTCAACAGCACCATCTTGAAGACCATCTTCCTCGACCAATCGGGTCCTGTAACGCTGGAATTGGATATACCGCCAGCCGCCTTGCAGCCGACCCTGGATGATGGGCGTCATTTTATCAACCTGATCTTCGATGCAAGCATCAATTGTGACGAGGAGGATGTCAACTCGAGCATTGTCATCAGCGAAGATTCGGAGATCAGCCTGCAATATGTGAATGTGTCGCCCTCCCTGGACCTGGGCAGGTTCCCGGAACAGTTCTATCAGCCCGGCGCGCTCTTCAGCAGCGCGACAACAATCGTTGTGCCGGATGCGCCCACTGTTCTGGAACTCCAATCCGCCCTGGCAGTCTCCGCCAGCCTGGGATCTGTCACCAACGGTCAATTGGCTGTGAATCTGCTGCCCGTCGGTCAATTGACCGAAAGTATCCGGGTATCCAACAATCTGATCTTTGTGGGTCTTCCCGCCAGTTTTCCCATCCTCCAGACTATCGAACTTCCCGTGCCGCCAACGGGGAGCAAGTTGTCCGTTTCCGGCGCGGCGGATGACGACGGCATCATCCAGTTGGCGCCCTCTCCCTGGAATCAGTCGGGCGTGATCATGTTCGTAAGCGGGAATACCGAGGCGGCTGTTGCCAAGTCGAGCGCGGTTCTGGGCTTCGACCGCATCATCCCAAGTTCAAGGTCGAATATCGCCGTTGTCAGCAGTGTTAATCCCGATATGAACGCCATTCCAATTGCGGAAACCCGGACGTTCGCCGACCTGGGTTACGACCTTAGGACCCTTGGCGATATTGGCGGGCAGTATTTCTCATACAATTTCCTGGTCTCTTCCGAACAGGCATCTTCAACGGATGCTTATCTTGATTTGGTTACGGCACATTCAGACCTGCTGCGCCTCGATGAAACCGGGGTTTCCGTCTTCTTGAACGGGCAGGTTGTGAGCAGCCTCGACTTCGAGGAAGGGAGCGATCAGGTCACAACGACCCGCATCGAAATTCTTCCAAACATCCTGCGGCGCGGAAAGAATATCATTGAAATCGTCAGCGATCTGAAGCCGAACAATGACTGTGCCTCCCGCGATTTGAACGGCAGTTGGGTGGCGATCAGCGAATTTTCGACCATCCACATACCGGTCACGCAGAATACTGTGGATATCGGAACTACTATTGATCTTAAGGACTTTCCTGAATTCCTCCTGACGAGCGACAATTTGGGCGATATCGCGTTTATCGTTCCCGCCAACGACCCTGTTGCATGGAATCAGGCGTCCCAGCTGGCGTATCTGCTTGGGAACGCAGGACGCATCACCCTCCCCGACCTTCGAACTGCCTTTGGCTCCGACATACCTGAAGAGGTGCTGAAAAACCGAAGCCTGATCCTCATTGGGCGCGCCAGCGTCCTGCCGGTCGTCGCGCAATTGAATGACTTCCTGCCGGCGCCCTTTTTTAACGGTCTTGATGAGGCGGTCCAGCCCACGATGCTCGTGAATTACCGCCTCCTGCCCGGCGTAAGCGTTGGATATCTACAACTCCTGCCGTCGCCGTGGAACGCCCGGGGAGTTATCCTTGCCGTGATGGGGAACACGGAAGAGGGAGTTCCCATGGCTGGACAATCGTTACTCTCCGAGACGCTGACAGCAAAACTTCAAGGGAATTTTGCCATCGTATATGGCGATGAGCTGGTCTCCACAGATACCCGCCTCGGGCCGACAAAAGACGGGCTTGCCGGGCAGCTTCCTCCCGAGATGGTGACGACGCCGGAGGCGGAACAAACGCCGGCTCCCGAAGAATCCACCGCCGCCCAGCCGGAGGGCGAGGTGGAGGCGCGTGCAGGCTGGATTCTTCCCGTCATCGTTATCAGCACCCTGTTGATCCTTGCCACTGTGCTTATCGTCAGGCGCAGGGAAGCAAAGTTGAAAATCGTCGAAAAACCGGAGCAGGAATAATTGAATGGTTTTTCTGTCCACCGCCTTCTGGCTGTTGGCTCTTTTCGTTTTATACACTTATATCGGCTACCCTTTGTTGATCGCCCTGCTGGCAAAGGCGTTTGGAAAGCCGGAAAGATATGGACAGCGCCTTCCCGCAGTCACGTTGATGATTCCTGCCTACAACGAAGAGGCTTATATCGCCAAAAAACTCGATAACTCCTTGGCGCTGGATTACCCTCAGGAAAAACTGCAAATCCTCGTGGCAGCGGACGGTTCCTCGGATGGAACTGTGGAGATCGTAAAACGATACGCCGACAAATCGGTTGACTTGAGTTATATCCCGGACCGAAGGGGAAAAATGGCTGCCATTGTGCGCGCCATGGATTTCGCCCGCGGGGAGGTGGTTGTCTTCTCCGACGCCAACAATATGTATGAGGGGAACACCCTGCGGGAGCTGGTTGCTCCATTTTCGGATGAAAGAGTCGGCGCTTCCACGGGCGCCAAGCTTATCGTCGAAGACGGACGCGACCTGAGTTCGGCGGAGGGATTGTATTGGAAATACGAATCCGCCATCAAGAGAAATGAATCCGCCCTCAGTTCCTGTGTGAGTTCGGTCGGTGAAATATTGGCGGTAAGAAAGCACCTGTTTGTTCCGCCTCGAGAGAAAATCATCAACGACGACCATTATATTGTCCTGGACCTGCTGCGGCGGAACCACCGCGTCGTTTACGTTCCCTCGGCGCGGTCTTTTGAATATGTATCCAGGAGCGCGCGGGACGAGGTGGAACGCCGCAAAAGGATGAACGCCGGGTTGTACCAAACCATATTCATGTCGGGGCGTCTCCTTCCCAAAAGCCCAATTCTCGTATGGCAGCTTGTTTCGCATAAATTTTTCAGGGCGTTCGTTCCGTTTGCCCTGCTGGCTCTGCTGGCTTTGAATGCGGCAATTGTGTTGCTCGGGCGGGATGCAGGCAGCTCTCCGATTTTATTGGCGCATCCATACGGCGCGATGGTCCTCGCGCTGCAACTTGCCTTTTATTTGCTCGCAGTGATCGGCAATTTTTTTACCCCGAAGGGGATGTTGGGAAAATTGTTGTATATCCCCACCTTTCTGCTGAATTCAAACCTTGCGGCACTTGCGGGGTTCTTTACCTTTATCACAAACCGGCAATCCCATATTTGGACGCGGGTTGCCCGGTGATCAATCGCTTTTTTCGCCCATGAGAGCGCGCATCGTAAATGGTTTGTTGAGTTTATCCAGCCGGATGGGCTTGTATCATGCCGTCCGGTTTGCCAGCCCGAACCTGCTGACCGTCTTGAATTACCACCGGGTTGACGACCCGCATGTTCCGGGTTTCGACACACTCAAGGTGAACGTCAGCGCCACGCCTTCGGATTTTGCCCGGCAGATGGATTACGTCCGAAAGCATTACAGCGCGATCAACTGCGAAACCCTCATTTCTTTTCTGAAGGGAGAGGCGGATCTTCCGCCCCGCGCCGCGCTCATCACCTTCGACGACGGATATTACGACAATTATTCGAACGCTTTTCCTATTCTTGCGGAGCGGAATCTTCCGGCTGTCATCTTTCTCGCAACAGGCTTTATTGACGGGAGCGCATCGTTTTATTGGGATTACGTCTCCTATTGTTTCTATCACACTGCAAAAAGGAAGGCGAGCCTGCCGCTGCTCGGCGAATGTGCCTGGGAGGACGAACCGTCCCGCGAAAGGCTGCTTCTCCGTTGGATCGAAGCGGTCAAGCGCATTCCTGAAACGCAAAAGAACGAATATGTCTCCCGGATCGGCGCGGCGCTGGAGGTGGACGTCCCGGCACAAGCGTTTGAAAATCTTCACCTCAACTGGGATCAGGTCCGGGCTATGAGTCGAAGCGGTTTGATCGAGTTTGGTTCCCATACGGTGACGCATCCAATCCTGACCCGCGTCCCGGTCGAACAAGCTGCGTATGAAATTCTAGAATCCAGAAAGCGGATTGAAGAAGAAACCGGCAGGGCGGTCAGGGCGCTTGCTTATCCCAACGGCGGGCGCGCGGATTTTTCGGAGCCGGTCATGCAAGCCGCGAGGGATGCCGGGATCGAAGTTGCCTTCAGCCTGCTTCCCGGTCCCACCCGCTATTCGACAGCCAGGAAAAATGCGCTTTCGATACGGAGGATTTTCCTCGCACATTACGATACCTTTCCGCGGTTCTTGGCAAAAATTAATGGACTCTCGCGTCTCTCCTGACCCTGGGCTTGTTTCCCCAACTGAAAGCATCTCCTCCCCGGATGAATTTCTATGAATACGCCTGTAAACACAAATTTGCATAAGAAAACCGGCGCGGTTGTGCTTGCGTCCAGTTATACCGCGCTGGCAGTTGTGAGAAGCCTCGGACGGCGCGGCATTCCCGTGTGGATCCTGGATGACCGCAGGTCGCCCACCCGCTATTCCCGTTATGTCCGGCGCACGTTCGACCTGCCCTCGGATGGAACAGAACAGGCGGGCTTGCTGCTCTCGATTGCGAAGGAACACGGACTGGAAGGTTGGTCGCTCTTCCCCGACGGAGACAAAGGCGCCTCGATGATCGCCAGGCATTATGAACAACTGGGAGCGTACTACCGGCTGACCACCCCTTCCTGGGATATTCTGCAATGGGCGGTTGATAAAAAGCTGACCTACCAATTGGCGGATGAGGTTGGCGCGGCGTATCCCCGGGTTTTCTACCCAAAAAACAGGCAGGATATTGATCGAATTGACGGGAAATTCCCGATGATCGTGAAGCCGATTCACCATCAGGGACAGGATGCGTTTTCGAACGGCCGCGCCTGGCAAGCCAATAACGCCGGGGAACTGGCTCAAATCTACGCTGAAATGACGCAGATCGCAGATCCTTCCGTAATCCTTGTGCAAGAGATGATTCCAGGCGGACCGGGCACTCAATTCTCCTTTGCCGCCCTGTGCGTGGACGGGACGGTGAGAGCGGAGGTATTTGCGGAGCGGAAGCGGCTGACTCCCGCCAGGTTCGGCGTGAGCGCGTATGTGGAGTCATACGATTTCATTGACATCCGAACAGCCTCTCAAAAGTGGCTGGAAAAGATTCGGTACACCGGGCTGGTGGAAATCGAGTACATGCTGGATAAACGCGACAGCGTGTACAAAATGCTGGACGTGAACACCCGCCCCTGGGGCTGGATCGCGATGTGCGCCTATGCGGGTGTGGATTTCCCCTACCTGATGTGGAAACTATCCCAGGGTGAGACGGTTGAAGAGGTGCGGGGGCGCGGCGGTGTCGGCTGGTCGCGCACGATGTTCGACCTGGCAGCCATGTTCGAACTTATCCGCTTGCGCTCCTCCGTATCCATATTTGAGTTTATCGGAACTTTGCTGAGGGCGAAGCACGAAATGTATATTTCGGACGACCTGCGTCCGGCGTTCATGGAATTCTTCCTGTTGGCTGCCCGGGCGTATCGAAAAGTGTTAAAGATTCTTGGTCTTTACAAGCCCTGAGTAGACCTTCAAAATGTCCCTGGCGATGGGCTCCCATGCAAAGCGGGTTTCCGAGAGATGCTTTGCATGGGAGCCCATTTCTTTTGCAAGAATGGGATCGTTGATTATTTTCAGGATGGCGTCCGCCAGTTCGGCTGGCGATTCAGGCGGGACGAGGAAGCCGCTTTTGCCGTCTTCCACTGATTCGAGAAAGCCTCCCACCTTCGTTGCCACGACGGGTTTGCCGAATGTGTACGCCGCTTGAAGCGCGCCGCTTTGTGTGATGCTGTGATAGGGATAGACCGCAACCGCTGCCAATTGCATGAGCGGGGCGATCTCCTCGATGTCGAGGTAGCGGCTGTCGAACACGACCGCCTCCGAGAGGCGCAGGTCGGCGACCATCTTGTGCAGAAGGTTCATGTCAATATACCGGGATGGCATGCCTGCGATCACCAGCCTGGCTTTTGGATTGCGCGAATGGACGATTCCAAAGGCTTGTATCAGATCGGGGATGCCCTTGCTGGGCGTCAGGTTCCCAAAGAATAACACCACCGGCTGCGTATCATCCAGCCCGTATTTCGACCTTAGTTTTTTGCCTATATCGGCGCTTTTGTCTGTCTCGGGGAAAATTTGTTCGTTCCCATGTGAGATGCTGTGCAGTCTCTCGATGGGGATGGCGAACATGGATTGAAACTTCATTAAATTTGCTTCGCCGTGCAGGAAGATGGCGTCAAAGGTTCTAAACGCGGTAATGTACAGGGCGTCGCCCCACTGGTTTATCAAATTCCTGCTTACCTCTCTCATCTCGAACTCATGGCAGACGTGCCCCAGGATGATCCCGCTGCGTTTCAGAATCGAATAGAAGACCGCCTCGATTGCAAATTTGGACGCCCCGAATTGAATGACATCGGGTTTGCGCTTTAGCAGGTGATTGGTAAGCCGCACCCACTGCCAGACATACTGCATGGCGCGGAACGCCCGGCGCACGTTCCAAAAGATCTTTCTCCCCAGCGCTTCCACTGCGTTGCGCGGCAGTTGCACCAGCAGCGGATCGGTCTTGAGGGACCAAAGGTCCATGATGGATTCCACCTTGAAGTTGTGGGGAAAATTCTGTAACTCATATTCCCGTGCTGTGACCAGCGTCACATCGGCGCCCTCGTTTGCCAGGGCTGTGCACATTTGATAGGAATAATGAATCATCCCTCCCATGCCGCGCTGTTCGACAAGCACAATTCTAAGTTTATCGCCCATGTTGGATTAACTCTTCGTAGAGATTGGAAATTGTCCTGACCTGGTTTTCGATGTCGAATTTGCTCCGCGCGATCTGCAAACCGGCTTCCGCCATCGCCTCCCGGACGTCATTCTGCCGAATCAGCCTCAGACAGCCTTCCGCCAGTTGAAGCGGATTCGCCGGCTCCACCAGGAGCCCGTTCCTTTCGTTTTCGACCAGTTCCGGGACGCCTCCCACATTGGACGCAACAATGGCTTTGCGCGCAGCCATCGCCTCGATGAGCACGGTGGGCAGGGCGTCAATCAATGTGGGCAGGACAAAAACATCCCCGGCTTGCAGGATTTCTGGAATGTCGTTTCTCTGCCCGGCAAATGTAACGTGTTTCTCGACGCCGAACGACGCAGCGAGTTCCCGGAGCGTTTCGCCGTATGTTCCTTCGCCGACGATGAGGTAATGCGCGTTTGGGGCGTCCGCAAGGATGCGGGGCAACGCCTCGAGCATGTACTGAATACCCTTCGGCTCCCGAAGGAAAGCGACAGTGAGCAGGACGAAGGCGTTCGCCGGGATGTTGAGCGATTCGCGCAGGGCTTTTCCCGCCTGTCCGTCCGGCTGGAATTTCTTCAAGTCAATCCCGTTGTAGATTGTGACCATCTTCTTTGGGGGTAAATTCCCGTGTGCAATGTGATGCGCGCTGGCGCTCTCCGACACGGAAATGATGCGCGTGCAAAAATACCTGAGGCTGGTCCATTCGATGCGGCTGCGCCAGTACGCGCTCCCTTGCTGCGGCGCTCCCAGGGTGTGCAGTGTCGCAGCGCTGGGGATTCCAAAAACGGCTCCGGCAATATTGCCAAAAACATTGGCAAACTCCAATTGCGTGTGGATGATATGCGGCTTGTGTTCCCTGACGTACCTGATGATGCGGGGCAAGTTCAAGGGGTGGCGAAGGTTTGGGATGTGAAGCAGATCAACGGGGATGCCGATGCGCTTCAACTCATCGCCGACAGGATTCCCCTGCTTTACCTGAAGCGCGCAAACGCGCAGGTCGAATTCCTCCCGGTCGAACTTTTGCATGAGCGCGAGGGTCATTCTCTCGGCGCCGCCGTGCCCGAGTCCGTCAATCATCCACAGGATTTTCTTTTTCACTTTGCTTCCGCATTCCGGGCGTTCAGGTTGACGCCGGCGGCTTGGAGGGCGGTCGTGATCGCGCCCCGTTCGATGAACCACGCGGTTCCCAGGTAACCGGCTGCCCCGGCGCAAACAACAACGCTCAATTGAACCAGGGGAGGTGTGCCTGAGGTCAGGTAAAGAGCGGGCAGCGCCAGAGCCGCCAGCCCGATGCCGCAGATAAAAGCGGTCAATTCCCTTGCGAACTCCAGGAAGGTGAGTTTCAGGAAATGCGCCGCCACGAAATACCTGATGATGCCGGAAATGATCCCGGCGACCAGGTGTGCGATGCCGACCCCCACCAGGCTGTATTGCGCGCCGAGCCATAAAAGGAACAGGCGGATGACGAACATGGGAATGGATATCTTAATTAAAATATCGGGACGCCCGATGGCTTTGTAAACATCCCCCACGTGAAAACCAATCGAGACGACCCACGCATACAGGCTGAGCGCCTGCAGGATCGGAATGGCATCCAGCCATTGGTCGCCGAATGCCACGCGAATCAACGGGTCGGCGGCGATGAACATGCCGAGGCAGATCGGGGTGACGAGCAGTTCGACATACCGCATGACCGACAAAAAGCTCTTTTTCAAGATATCCATCTGGCTTTGCAGGGAGGAGAAGGCTGGGAACAACACCGCGGTCATGATCCAAAGAATGTTCAGCACGAGCGTTTGGGGAAGCCGGTAGGCAAGGGTGTAAATGCCGAGCGCCGCCGGAGTGTACAGCAAGCCGATGATGAAATAATCGAAACTATCCTCCCAGATGGAGATCGCGTTGTTTCCCATGATTGACAGCCCGTACTTGAACATATCCTTTGCAAGGGTTGTGTCCCATGTAAACTTCGGGCGCCAGGGGACGATGATCCACAAAAGCAGGGAGGAAAAGGCGGCGCCCGCAAGCTGACCGAACACCAATGCCCACACTCCGAAACCCGCAAACGCAAGGCTGATCGAGATGAGGGCTTTGATCAGGGTGTTGCCGAGTTCAGGCACGATCTTCCTGCGAAAGTTAAGTTCCCGCTGAAGAAGCACGTTCTGAACCGACCCGAACGATGTGATCGTAAAAGTCAGCCCAAGGTACCGGAGGACGGATGTCACCTGCGGCTCCTTGAAGAACACTGCCGCGTATGGCGCGATCAGAAAAGCGGCGGCGGTCAGGAGTATCCCCGCCGAGACGTTGAAAATGAAGGCGATGTTTGCCGCCTCTTCGATACGATCCCGTTTCTGAATCAGCGCCGCGCCCAATCCCAGGTCGCTGATCACCGAGAGGTAATCCATGGTAAGCGTTGCAAGAGCCACCATGCCAAAATATTCGGGAATCAGGAGGCGCGCGAGGATCGAGATGGCGACAAGATTCAAAACCTTTGCCAGCCCGAATGATAAATACGTCCACCCCATCCCTTTGGCGGCTTTCGTTTTTACGGCATGATATTCGAGTTCCCGCTGGTCGGTCACTTTTTTCGGGCTCCGTTGAGAAAGTCCGTCATTTTGATGAGCGGCGCGCCGTTGGCGATTGAGACTGCCGCCATGCAGAGACCGATCAGAACCCAAATGTACCGGAAGAATATGCCGTGAAGAAACAGTCCGCTGATCAGGAATGTGGTTACGGACATGGCTAATGCGCTCGCCCAGGACGACCAGTCGGTGCGGATTTCATAGGCGTCGAATTTTCTTCTTACCCCGTAGATTTCCGCGTAAAGCGTTATGAAGAAAAGCAGGAACGTCAGAAAACCCAGCAGCCCCGTTTCGGAAAGGATTTCGACATAGAGCGAATGTGCGTATCTTGAATCCGGTTCGTAATCAATATCCGTTGCGCTCGATTCCAACCCCAGGTTTGTGGCGTATTCCCAGTAGCGCACGCCGAAATTTCCAAAGCCCACCCCGAAAACAGGATTGGCTTTGAACATCTCGATGCCAGCCACCATAACCGCCTCCCGCTGGACGAAGGATTCATCCTGGTTCAGCGCGGTTTCGTCGTCCCGGTTGAGGAAAATATTCAAGGTCTGAAACCGCCGGGAGTAACTATCCGGCAGGATGGAGAGGAGACTGATGAACAGCAGGGCGCCGAGCAGGATATTGACCGGTTTGATCTTCATGTCAAACGCCAGCAGGGGAGTGATCACAACCAGGGCGACAATCGCCCCGCGGCTGCCCGTGTAGATCAGGGCGAGCAGGATAAGCACGAATGCGATCATGTATTGCGCTTTTCGCACGCCGGACCGTTCCTGCTTGAGGAAATACACGGCGAAAGGCAGGGAAGAGACCAGCACCTGCCCCCAGAGATTCGGCTCGGCGATCGGTCCTCCATACCGTAACTCACCAAAGGAGACCTGCCCAAATTCGCTGTACCTTGCCATGTCGAAAAAAGTAATGTCGGAGCCTGTGAGCACCTTGAAGACTCCCATTGCCGACAGCACCGCAATGGTGACGATCAGCACCTGAAACCCCTTTTTCAGGTGCTCCTCGGTGTTCAGGGTGATGTAAATGCTCACCCCCACCAAAATATCCTTCGTAATATCCAGGATGATGGCGAAGGCGTTGTCCTTGTATGGCGTTGCGATCACAGAAGTGATGATGGCGAAATAAAAAGCGATCAGCGTCCATTCGAGTTTCCCCGGCGTGGGGAAGCGGGTGTACCTTCCGCTCTTGAGCAGGTAGTTGATGATCACGCTTCCGAGCGTGATGGCGATGAGCGGGCGGTTGATGCTGGGAAGAAATCGGTCCGTCAGAATGTCCGAGATGTTTGCATACACGGAAACGATCAGGATATACGCGCCGATTTCGGGTCTTTGCAGGATGATGATCGTGACAAGCACCCCTGCAACCCCCGCTATGACATACGACGGCGGCAGGATGTTGCCCAAACTCGAAGCAGCGCCCAGAAGGATGGAGAGGAGAATCCCGGCGAGAACAAAGGGCCACCAGGGGATTTGCGTCTCGAACATGGTGGGCAGATATTTCGATATCGGCTTTTTTTCGGTCGTTCCAGTGGCAGGTTTTTGCTGGATCATTTTTCCTTCGTTTCCAAATGCCATCGCAGGGTTGTTTTCCGTCCCGGGAAAGAACCCGGAAGGATACGGCGGTTTGGCGCCTAATTTTGCGCGGTGTGCCAGGTTATGGCATATTATATGGGAAATCAGGCGCTTTCCGGCGAATTGAAGGGTTGCAGTCTCGTTGTTTGAAACAGGGCGGCAAGCCTGCTTATGTTGCCCTGAAGGGTGAATTCCTTGAGCACCCACTCCCGCCCGTTTCTTGCCATGTCCCTCGCCTGGTCGGGATGCAGGTACATGAATTGGAGGGCGTTTGCCATATCCTGAATGTTTCCCGGTTCCACCAGCAGACCGGTCTTCTCGTGCAGTACAAGTTCGGGAATGCCGGTGATTTTTGTGGCAACCACAGGCAGTTCACACGCCAGCGCTTCCATGATGGCAACCGGAATGCCTTCACTGACGCTGGACTGGATGTAGCAATCGGCTTGCCGCAGCAGTTGAGCCACTTCGCTCTGTGTTTTCGCCCCGGCGAGGACGACAAGGTCGCCCGCGTTCGATTTTTTGATCTCCGCCTCTATCTTTGGGCGCTCCTCGCCCTCGCCGATGATTGTCAATTGAAATGGAACGCCCATGCCGCGCAGACGGGCAGCTGCTTTTATGAGAGTTACCTGGTCCTTCTTCCAGTGAAGCGTGCCGATTTGGAGGATTTTGAATATTTTTCCTCTTTCGCTTTGGGCGGGGGTGAATCTCAATGGGTCAATGCCGCAGCGGACGATATGACATTTTTCACGGGTCCATTCTCCCAGAAGATTTGCCATATAGTTGATGTTGTAGTTGGAGATGGTGGCGATGAAGCGGGCGCCCCGTAATTTTGTGCCAAGCATGGCGTGACAATCGTAGATGTCGTGCGAATGAACGGTAATGCTGTAACTGATTCCCGTCAGTTTATGGACGATCCAGGCGAGCAATGCCGGGTGCGTTGCGTAATGGGCGTGAATATGTTCGATGCCTTCTGCCCGCAGGCGTTTGGCGGTGTAAACTGCCTTGGGGAACAGGTACAATCCCTTGGTCAGGAAGTCGAACGAGGAAAGGTTGCCTCTGACGACCTCAAAAAGGATGGACAAATATCGGATCGGATTTCGAAGGAAGGCTGCGACGTTTTCTGCAAAGATTTCCGCGGAGAGAAAAGGGATGCAATTTGCCCGTTCCAACCATTTCTTCGCCTCTTCATGCGCGACCGGCTGGTCCTGGCAAATGAGCGGGTACAGGCGGATGTCGTATCCCAGTTTATCCATTTCGACCATTTCCCTGAGGATGAAGGTCTCGGAGAGCAGCGGAAAACGGGACATTACGTAGGCGATTTTCATGGATGTTCGTCTCTTGATTTTGAAAAAAAGGCTCGACGCCGCCGGTATAATACCTTTGGAAGCCGCTATTATAAAATAGAACCCGGCTGTTTTTGCGCCGGAGAATGTTAACTTGATGACGGCTGGAATTGCCGGCTTTGTGATCTGCCCGGAATACCCTTTATGTTTATAAAAAACAAGAGATACGCAGGAATCTTAATCCTTTTACTGGCTTTGGCGGCGCTTTTTGGCTTTGTGCAATTTTTTTCTGGAACTCCGTCTGTGGGCGTGGTGGATTCCCTGCCGGAGAGTCGGATTAATCCTTCTCCCGGGCCGGAGCAGGTCGTTGTTTTCCCCGTTGCATATCAAGGGTATCTCACAAATCCAGGAGCGGGCTGGCAGGGGGATTTTTCGACCTATTCGTCGTACTATCCAGAGACCGTCCATTACTCGACCCGGACGGAGATTCCATGGGGGCGGTTAAACCCGGCGGAAGGTGTCTACGATTGGTCTTTGCTGGACGAACAACTTGCGCGGGCGATTGCGGACGGCAGGCAATATGCCTTTCGCGTATTCACCATGAGCGGCGAAGGCTATGGCGGGCACCAGATTCCCCAATGGGTCCTGGAAAGAGGCGCGGTTGTGCTTCCCTCCGGCGAGCCCGATTATTCGAACTGTGTCTATCAGGAGGAGTGGGGGGATTTCGTCAACGCTTTGAGCGAGCGGTACGACGGCAGCCCGGATATTGCGTTCATGGACATCTCCGGCTATGGGAATTTCAATGAATGGAGCTGGCAAAGCCAGACCGAATGGGATGAACTCTGGGCGGAGCATTACGAGCAGGGAACTGCCGGTCCATCCACGATGGATAATTTGGATGGCGAGGCGCGCCGGAGACTTGCGGATATCTTTATCGGCGGGTCCTATGAAGCGCACCGCTGCAGGGACGCCGACGGTCAAATTCGATGGGTGGATTATTCCCACCCGGGCGTCCAAAAGACCCAGTTGGTCATGCCGTATGCGGGGATCGTGCAATCAACCCAGTATGTTTTTGTTCGGAGAAAGGATGTCGGTTTTCGGTTCGACTGCCTCGGCAGGGACAGCCTCGACGACCTCCCGGCTGAAGTGCTGCAAATATGGCGGAACGCCCCGATAGTGTACGAATTTTGCGGACCGAGAAGCTTCCAAATGGACCTCGCTCAGGCTTTGGTGCAGGAGACGCATCCGATTCTCATTCACAACAATGATTATCAGGGAGACGTGGACGAATTGCGGAATTTGCTGACGCCTGTCGGTTATCGCTTCTTTTTGAAGCAGGCGTCTGCAAATGCGGCGGGGTATGCTGGTGAGACTCTGCCTGTATCCATGGTCTGGCAAAATCTGGGCACATCCCCCGTTTACCCGAAAATGGGGCAGGACCCGGTTCTGTATCTTTATTTGATCAATCGGGAAAACGGCGAAATCGTGTCGGCTCATCCCATCGAGGCGGATATATCTGCCTGGATGCCGGCGGATCCGTTTCCTTCCCATGATCCGCCTGAGTATCGGATTGACGTCAATCTTCCGCTTGCATCAAATCTCCCTGCTGGGACGTATGCGCTGACGGTGGCTATCATCGAAACCCGGACCGGCGCGCCAATCCAATTGGCGGTGGAGGGGATGACAACGAGCGGTCAGTTTTTTCTGTTCGATATAAATGTCGAATGACAACCGCTTACGCGGTACCGCAAGGCTTGTCCTGAGCATGTCGAAGGATTCATCTTGCGATGGGCGGCGCAGCATGAATCCCTGTGGGGCAACCGCTGATTAAATGCAAGGCGCCCCAGGCAGGAGTCGAACCCATATCATCCCCTCAATGGGGGCAGCCGCTGATTAAATACAGGACTTAAATGCAAGGCGCCCCAGTGATTAAATACAGGACTTAAATGCAAGGCGCCCCAGGCAGGAGTCGAACCCACAACCTACTGATCCGAAGTCAGGCGCTCTATCCATTGAGCTACTGGGGCGTGACCGAAATTATACACGATTTGTCTCATGCGCCTTCGCCAGCCGAAGATACGGCGCAAAACAAACAATACCCCCGTAGGTTTGCTCCCATCCAGACCCGCGTGATAGAATTTACCCATCTTTTTCGGAAAGGATTCAACTGCATGGTGGATGTCAGATCGTTTGGCGAGAAAGTGATCGGTAGTCTTGAGAAGGTGATCGTGGGGAAGAGGCAGTCGGTGGAACTGGTGGTCATCGGGCTGCTGTGTCAGGGACATGTTTTGATCGAGGATGTGCCGGGGGTGGGGAAGACCATGCTTGCGCGCAGCCTGGCGCGCTCGATGGATGCCGTGTTCAACCGCATCCAATTTACCCCGGATATGCTCCCAAGCGATGTGACGGGCGTTTCCATCTATAACCAGCAGGCAAACAAGTTCGAATTCCGCCCCGGTCCGATCGTCGGACAGGTCATTCTCGCGGATGAGATCAACCGCGCAACGCCGAAGACGCAGGCGGCGTTGTTGGAAGCGATGGAGGAGCGCCAGGTGACGGTGGACGGCGTTACGCATTCCCTGCCCAAGCCGTTTATCGTCCTTGCCACTCAAAACCCCATCGAGTACGAAGGCACGTTCCCCCTGCCCGAGGCGCAGCTGGACCGGTTCCTTCTGCGGCTGAGGCTTGGATACCCCAGCATTCCCGACGAGATCCGCATCATGGATGACCAGCAGATTCAGCACCCCATTGAGGCGCTGTCGCCCGTCGTGGCAGCGGCGGAGGTCCTTGAAGCCATCGAGATGGTGAAACGCGTCTACGTGTCGCCCGCGGTCAAACGCTATATTGTGGAGCTCGGTGTCCGAACGCGGCAAAGCCAGGATGTCTATCTGGGCGCCAGCCCGCGCGGAAGCCTCTCGCTTGCCCGTGCGGGTCAGGCGCGCGCCGCCCTGCAGGGACGCGATCACGTCCTGCCGGACGACATCAAGGCTCTGGCGGTTGCTGTGTTGGCGCATCGTCTCATCGTCAGCCCGGCGGCGCGGCTGCGCGATCTCAGTTCGGATCGCATCATGCAGGAGATCGTCCTCTCCACACCGGCGCCGGGCGGCTCGTTTACCGCCGAAACCGCAAGGGTGAATTAATCATGAAAGCAGGGCGAATTCTGGTCGCCTTGATGCTGGTCGTTGGGCTGGTTGGCGTTTTCGTCAACGGCGCGCCGCTTTACTCCCGCTTCCTTTTCCTGGGGCTTTTGCTGCTCGTCACCGCCTGGGCGTGGACGCGCTGGGCGGCATTGGGCTTGCATTTGGAACGGAGTTCGCGCGAACTGCGCGCCAATGTGGGGGATGTCTTCGAGGAAAATTACAAGATTCAAAACCGAGGCATCCTGCCTGTGCCGTGGATCGAGGTTGCCAACCAGACCAGCCTGCCGTTTGCGGCTGGTTCGCGTTTGCTCACGCTGATGATGGGACGCCAGCGCAGGTCGTATACCGCCCGCACCTGGCTGACGCGCCGCGGCAGCTTTCAACTGGGACCCACGCGACTCTCCACGGGCGACCCGTTTGGCTTGTTTACTGCGGGCAGGGTTTTCCCGCCTCACGAAACGCTCATTGTCTTCCCGATGATTCATGAAATTCAAAAGTTCGCTTCGCCTCCGGGGCTGCTGCCCGGCGGCCAGGTCATTCGCAGAAAATCACAGGATATTACCCCGCACGCGGCGGGCGTCCGTGAGTATGTGCACGGCGATGCAATGAAGCGCATTCACTGGCCCACCAGCATCCGGCGCGGACGCCTGATGGTCAAGGAGTTCGAGCAGGACCCGCAGGCGGAAATTTGGATTTACCTCGACTGTCAGAAGATCGTCCATTTTCAAAACCCGCACCGGGAAGAAGACGTGCCTCTGCACACCATGCTTTTCACGAAGCGCCCGAAAATAAACCTGCCGCCCTCCACCCTTGAATATTCGGTGAGCGCCGCCGCCTCGCTTGCGCATTATTTCATCGGGCAGAGACGCGCCATCGGCTATGCCAGCGCCGGGCAAACCTTCACCGAACTCCCGGCGGAACGCAGTGAAAGGCAGGAGGAAAAGATTCTCGAAACCCTCGCGTTTGTGGAAGCCAATGGGAGCATGTCCATTGCCGCACTGGTGGCGGCGCAGGCTTCCCAGCTTCCGCAGCGGTCGAGCATCATTTTGATCACACCGACTGTGCTCCCCGACCTTTTGCAGGCGGTGGACGACCTGCTCATGCGGTATCTATCGCCCATGGTCGTTTTGCTGGATGCGCAAACCTTCGGCGGACCCACAGGCACGGATGCGCTCGTCAATTCCCTGCGCGAACGGCGTGTGCCCGTCAGCGTCATTGCCTGCGGCGATGACCTCTCGCAGGCGTTATCGGCTGTCTCATCGGCTTACACTACACAGGATTACCGCGCATGGCAAACACCGGCATACTCACCATTGACCTGAATTTTCAAAACAAGACGCAAGCCATCGCTTCGTATTTGATTCGACACGACGACGGAGCGATCCTGGTCGAAAGCGGACCCGCTTCGACTCTTCCCGCGCTCGAAGCTGCTCTTGCAAAAGAAGGCTTGTCTCCCCGGCACATTACCCACGTCCTGCTCACGCACATTCACCTGGACCACGCCGGCGCGGCGGGATGGCTCTCGCGGCAGGGTGCGGAAATTTACGTCCACCCCAACGGAGCGCCCCACCTTTTGAACCCCGAAAAACTGATCGCCAGCGCCGCGCGCATTTACGGCGATAGAATGGATACGCTCTGGGGCGGGGTGCTGCCTGTGGTGCAGAGTCAACTCAAAGTCCCGAACGATGCGGAGGAGATCGTCATCGGCAGACTGCGCTTCCTGCCTGTCAATACGCCCGGTCATGCCGAACATCATTTCGCCTATCTCTTTGAAGACGTTTGCTTTTCGGGCGATGTGGGCGGGGTGCGGATTCCGGGATATGCCTACCTGCGCGCACCGATGCCGCCGCCGGAACTGCATTTCGGACGCTGGCGCGAAAGCCTGGCGCGGCTGCGTTCGCTGAAATTTGCCCGCATTGCGCCGACCCACTTTGGAGTTTTCGACGACCCGGCGTGGCAGATTGACGAATTGGATAAAACGCTCGCCGCCACCGAAAAATGGCTGGAAGGCGTGATGGCGTCCGGCCCGTCCATCGAGGAACTGCGCGGGCATTTCACCGATTGGATGAACAACGAAGCGAAGGAAAAAGGCTTGAGCGAGGATGTGCTGCGCGCTTATTCGCTTTCGAACCCGGTTGGGATGAGCGCCGACGGGTTGATGCGCTATTGGAAGAAGTTTAGAAGCGGGTAGGTGTACCGCAAAATTTATTTTGCCTGCCTCCCGCAAAATTCTCTACCGTACATAACAACGCTCGCGCCGCCGTCTCGGCGGCGATTTCCGGGGGCATCTTGCACCCAGGACAGCGCAAGGAGTAATTTCGGATTTTGCTCTTATTTGTACGGTAGAGAAGCGCAAGATAAATCTTGCAGTACTGCTGGATAAAGTAATTTGTCATGTGAAAGGTGTGATGCTTGAAACCTGCCAAAACAGGTCAAAGCGAATATACTCTCAATTCAAGGAGCGAATATGAAGGACTTTCTTGCCATCTCCGATTATTCTTCGGAGGAAATTCAGGACCTGCTCGACCTCGCGGTCAAACTTAAAAAGCAATACTTCAAAAGCGGGAACAAGCCGATCTTCAAAGGCAAGGTGCTGGGGATGATCTTCCAAAAACCCAGCCTGCGCACCCGCGTTTCGTTCGATATGGCGATGCGGCACTGCGGCGGCGACGCGCTTTATCTTTCCCCCAATGAGATCGGTTTGGGCAAGCGCGAATCCATTGCGGATGTGGCGCGCGTGATGTCGGGCTACGTTCAGGCGTTGATGGCGCGCGTGTTCGACCACGAGCATGTGCTGGAACTGGCGCGCTGGGCGGAGGTCCCTGTGATCAACGGCTTGAGTGATTACAACCATCCCTGCCAGGGCATGGCAGACGCGCTGACCATTGTCGAGAAGTTCGGCGCGAAATCGAAGGGCTTGAACGTGGCGTATGTGGGCGACGGCAACAACGTGGCGGTCTCGCTGATGCACGTCTCTGCGCAGCTTGGCTGGAACTTTACGATTGCCAGCCCCGAAGGGTACGACATTACCCCGAAGGCAGTGGAGATCGGGCGAAAGATCGCCGAAAAGACCAAAAGCAAATTGACCTTCCTGCGCGACCCGCACGAAGCCGTGAAGAATGCGCATGTGATTTATACCGATACCTGGACCAGCATGGGGCAGGAGGAGGAAGCCGCGAAGCGCGAGAAGGTCTTTCCGCCGTATCAGGTCAACGCACAACTCGTCCGCGAGGCGGATAAGGACGTGATTGTGATGCACTGCCTCCCGGCGCACCGCAACCACGAATTGACCGACGAAGTGGCGGATGGTCCGCATTCGGTCATCTTCCAGCAGGCGCACAACCGCCTGCACGCGCAGAAGGCGATTTTGGCACGGTTGTTTGGCGTTGGATAAATGTCACCGCGAGGAACGAAGCGGTCTCCTGTAATATAGAGATTGCTTCGCTGCGCCCGCGATGACATAAATAAAGGTGAATTCATGAAAACTCAGGACTTTATCGAAATTGAAGAGCAGTACGGCGCGCATAATTACCATCCCCTCGATGTCGTCATCGAAAAGGCGGAAGGGGTGTGGGTCTACGACGTGGAGGGGAGGAAATATCTCGATTGTCTCTCCGCGTATTCGGCGGTGAATCAAGGACACGTCCACCCCGAAATATTGAAGGCATTGCTCGAACAGGCGAAAAAGGTCACGCTTACCTCGCGTGCGTTCCGCAACGACCAGCTGCCCATGCTTTACAAGGAACTTTCCGAGATGAGCGGCTACGAAATATCCCTGCCGATGAACTCGGGCGCCGAAGCCGTCGAAACGGCGGTCAAACTCGCGCGCAAGTGGGCGTACCAGGTCAAGAAGGTGCCGCGCCATCAGGCGGAGATCATCGTCGCGGGCAACAACTTCCACGGACGTACCGTCACCATCGTCTCGTTCTCCACCGAGCCTTCCTACCGCGACGATTTCGGTCCATTCACGCCCGGCTTTGTGGTGGTGGAATACGGCGACGCCTCAGCCGTCGAAAAAGCCATCACGCCCAACACGGCGGCGGTCCTGCTGGAGCCGATTCAAGGCGAAGCGGGAGTGATCGTTCCGCCTGCGGGATATTTGAAGGCGGTCGCTGAAATCTGCCGGAAGAACAACGTGCTCTTCATTGCGGATGAAATTCAAACGGGTCTCGGCCGGACCGGGAAGTTGTTCGCCGCCCAGCATGACGGCGTCCGCGCGGACATCACCATCGTGGGCAAGGCGCTTTCCGGCGGGTTTTACCCCGTCTCTGCCATTCTTGCGGATAAGGCAGTGCTGGGGTTGTTCCAACCCGGGGAACACGGCTCGACCTTCGGGGGCAACCCGCTGGCGGCGGCGGTGGCGCGCGCTTCGCTGCGCGTCCTGCGCGAAGAAAAACTCGCCGAGCGTTCGGCGGAATTGGGCGAATACTTCATCGAGCAGTTGAGCGAGATCACCAGTCCGCATGTGAAAGAGGTGCGCGGAAAAGGTCTGCTGATCGGCGTGGAGCTCAAGCCGGAGGCGGGCGGCGCGCGCCGTTTCTGTGAGGCGTTGAAGTCGAAAGGCATCCTTGCCAAGGAGACGCACGATAATGTCATCCGCTTTGCGCCGCCGCTGGTCATTGATAAAGAAACGATAGATTGGGCGCTCCCATCCATTCGGGAAACGCTCAACATGACGTAGTTTGAATTCGGAAATCGGGGGATGTCTGCCTGTTTACCTGTGTACTTGTTATACCCGTAAATAAGTAGACAGGGAAACAGGTATTTTTATGGAGGCACCATGTACATTGGAATACCCAAAGAAAGCAGACCTTTTGAATACCGGGTTGGGTTGTCCCCGGCGGGGGTGGAGATTCTCTCTCAAAACGGGCATCAGGTCTTCGTCCAGCATGATGCGGGCAAGGAGGCGGGCTTCAGCGACGAGGATTACGAAAAGGCGGGGGCGCGCCTCGTCTATAACGCCGAGGAAGCCATCGCCCGCGCCGACCTGTTGTTGAAGGTTGCCCGCCCCACGCAGGAGGAACTGGACTGGCTGCGTCCCGGTACGACCCTGGCGGGTTTCCTGCACCTGGCTTCGGCGAGCCAGGATAAGATTGACCTGCTGCTCGAAAAGAAAATCACTTCCATTGCGTATGAGCAGATTCAAGCGCCCGACGGCTCGCTTCCCGTCCTGCGCCCGTTCAGCCAGATCGGCGGCGCGATGGCGGCGCAGATCGCGGCGCGGCTGCTCCAAAACAACTGGGGCGGGAAGGGCATCCTGATGGGCGGCGTGCCGGGCGTTCCGCCGGCGGAGATCGTCATTCTGGGCGCGGGCGTGGTCGGCACGTATGCCACCCAAATGTGCCTGGGCATGGGCGCGCATGTGACGGTCATTGACCATAACCTTGCCGCGCTTCAACGATTGTGGGATCGTTTTCCGTCCATCGTCACGAAGATCTCGACCAGGCGAAACATCGAACGTTCGGTGGCATACGCGGATGTGCTCATCGGCGCGGTGCTGACGCCGGGTCAGCGCGCGCCGATTCTGGTCACGCGCGAAATGGTGCGTTCGATGAAGCCGCGTTCCGTCATCATGGACATCAGCATTGACGAGGGCGGGTGTGTCGAAACATCGCGTCCGACCACGCACGAGCATCCGGTATACATCGAAGAGGGCATGCTGCACTATTGCGTGCCAAACATGCCCGGCGCGGTGGCGCGCACAGCCACGCATGCCTTTGTGAATTCAGCCATGCCCTACATCACGGAAATTGCCGCGCTCGGCGCGGATGCGATCCTGGGCGACCCATCTCTCGAACCGGCGGTCAATACGCATAACGGCAAACTCCACAACCTGGTTCGCCTGAACGCGAGGGAGGCTTAGGATGACGACTGCGCCGAGTATTTACCAATCCCGTGTGACCACCGCAGAAGAAGCGGTGAAGGTGATCAAATCGGGGAATCGCGTCTTCCTGACCGGCAACGTTTCCGTCCCGCAGACGCTTCTGGCGGCGCTGGTCAAACACGCGCCCAACGTGCAGGACGTGGAAATCTGCCAGGCGCTGACGGTGGGTCCCGCCGATTACGTCGCCCCGGAGATGGAAGGCCGCCTGCGCGTGAATTCCATGTTCATCAGCGCCAACATCCGCAAGGCGGTTCACGAAGGCCGCGCGGACTTTACGCCGGTTTTGCTTTCAGAATTTCCGCTGCTGTTCAAGCGCGGCATTCTGCCGGTGGATGTGGCGCTCATTCACGTCTCCACACCGGATGAGCATGGGTTTTGCAGTCTTGGTGTGGAAGTGGGGCTGACCAAATCCGCCGCGGAGTCGGCGAAGGTGATCGTTGCCGAGGTCAACGAACAAATGCCGCGCACGCTGGGCGATTCGTTCATTCACGTCAGCCGGCTGACCCATATCGTGCCCGTCAACTACCCGATTCCCGAACATAAAATGACCGAAGAAGGGGATGCCGAAATCGTCCAAAAGATCGCCGGTCACGTCGCTTCGTTGATCCCGGACGGCGCGACCATGCAGCTGGGAATCGGCTCCATCCCCGATGCGGTGTTGAAATTCCTTTCGGATAAAAAAGACCTGGGCATCCACACCGAATTGTTCTCCGACGGCGTGATCGAACTGGTCAACGCCGGCGTGCTGACCAATGCCCGCAAATCGCTTCACCCCGGCAAGATCGTGGCAGGTTTCATCCTCGGCACCGGCAGGCTCTACAACTGGGTGAACGACAACCCAATGGTCGAAATGCACCGCACAGAGTACGTCAACGACCCATTCGTCATCGCGCAGAACGACCGCATGGTGGCGGTCAACTCCGCCATCGAAGTGGATCTGACCGGTCAGGTCTGCGCCGACAGCATCGGACCGAAACTGTACAGCGGCGTAGGCGGTCAGCTGGATTTCATCTATGGCGCATCCCGTTCAAAGGACGGCGTTCCGATCATCGCCCTGCCGAGCACAGCCGCCATGCGGGACGGGACGCAGATCAGCAAGATTACCGCCATGCTCAAACACGGCGCAGGCGTGGTCACCACCCGCAACCACGTCCGTTTTGTGGTGACGGAATACGGTGTCGCCGATCTCTACGGCAGGACCATCCGCCAGCGCGCGCAAGCCCTGATCAAGGTCGCGCATCCGCAATTCCGCGATGAGTTGACCCGGCAGGCAAGAGAACTCCACTACCTGTAAAAAGCCCGGTAAAGGCGCGGAGGCATTCGTAACTCCGCGCCTTTTTTGTTGTTAACCTGATAATAATCAACCCCGGCTTGACATTCTCCCGGTTTTTCCCTATCATCAGGGCGTTTTACCTGGGAACCCCCGGCAGAGTATCGCCAGACCGTATTCCATCCCTTTTATCACCCCGCCATACTTCGGCTCGGCTTTTTGGGTATATATCCTTCTCGTTGTTGACTTTCCGTTGACACGGATTAGACTATTTATTGACAGGAAATGATAATCAATGCGTAACACAAAGATTGTTGCCACCATCGGGCCCGCATCCGACTCGGAACAGGCGCTCGAGGCTCTCATTCGATCGGGGATGAACGTCGCCCGCCTGAATTTTTCACATGGCACTCACGAACAGCATGCCCTGCGGGTGGCTGCCATTCGGAACGTTTCGGAAAAACTCGGCGTACCGGTCGGAATCCTGCAGGATTTGCAGGGACCGAAAATCCGCGTGGGGAAACTCGAAAACCCGCTTCAACTCTCGGTGGGTGAGGACGTTTGTTTGTACGCGACCCAGGATGAACCGCCTAAAAACGGCTGCCAGTTGATACCGGTGGACTTTCGGGAGCTGTTCGACTCCGTTCAGGTTGGCGATAAGTTGCTGCTCGACGACGGGCGTCTCGCCCTGGAGGTGATCTCCGCCGAGGGGCGCGTCGTTCACGCCAATGTGCTGGTGGGCGGCACGCTGTTTTCCCACAAGGGCATCAACCTGCCCGGCGTGAAACTCCGCATTGCCGGGTTCACCGAAAAGGATAAAGCCGACCTCGCCTTTGGCATCTCCCAGGGCGTGGACGCGGTTGCGATTTCCTTCGTCCGCAGCGCCGAGGATGTAAAGACCGTCCGCGCGGCAATCGAGGAATTTTCGAAAGACAAACACACACCGCTCCTGATCGCCAAATTGGAAAAACCCGAAGCCCTCAACGAACTCGAAGCCATCCTCGACGTGGTGGACGGCGTGATGGTCGCGCGCGGCGATCTCGGCGTGGAACTCCCGCCGGAGCGCGTCCCGCCGCTGCAGAAGATGATCATCCGCGCTGCAAACGCGCGCGCAAAGCTGGTTATCACCGCCACTCAAATGCTCGAGTCCATGATTCAGAATCCGCTCCCCACGCGCGCCGAAGCGTCCGATGTCGCCAACGCCGTCTTCGACGGCACCGATGCGGTCATGCTCTCCGCAGAGACGGCTTCGGGAGAATATCCCGGCGAAGCGGTTGCCATGATGGCGCGCATCGTGCTGGAAGCCGAGTCGCACTACATCGAGTGGGGCAGCCGTCAGGATGGCAGGGCAGGCTTGGGCGAGAGCGATGCGGCATCCATGGCGCGGGCGGCAAATGCGCTGGCGGTGGATCCCGAAGTCCGCGCGGTTGCCGTCTTCACCATGCAGGGGCGCTCCGCCTGGCTCATGTCCAAAGCGCGTCCGGCGAAGCGCATCCTTGCCTTCACGCCGCGAAAGGAAACCTGCCGGCAGCTGGCGTTCCTGTGGGGCGTTCAGCCGCACCTCATCAAATACGCCAATACGCTGGACGATATGCTCTCCGATGTGGATGCCGCCCTGTTGAAATCCGGCATTCAACCCGGTCAACAGGTTGTGTTGATTTGCGGTTATCCCATCGGTGAACAGCGCCCGCCGAACATGGCGCTGCTTCACACCGTGGGCAGCCAGCCCACCGTGAGCCTCGCCCGAAAATTGGCGGAAAAGAACGTCAAACCATAATTTGGAATTTCCGCACTTTGGATTTTTCTCCCCTCATACCGAATCCAGGCGGATGCAGTCTCCCGCCCGGCTGCATCCGCCTCTTTCCTGACCGGTACCTGCTTCTGTTTTCCGACGGCGGGTCACTCGCTTGAAGCGATTACGATCCCAATCCCGATCAGCACACCGCCTGCCAGAAACAACGGGGTGATTTCTTCGGCGAGGAAAAACCAGCCGAGCAGTGCGCCAACCACCGGCTGGGCGAAGAACGTCAGCGACGCAACCGCGGCGGGCAGCTCTGCGAAGGCGTAATTCCAAAGGAACATCGCCGCCGCAGTGGAGATGATTCCCAAAAACAAAAGCCCGCCGGCGATTCCCAGTGTGATCTCGCCGACGCCCTGTGAGTTGACCTCCCAAATTCCAAACAAAACGCTGGACGGCACGCCGCCCAACAGCATGATCGTACTGGACGCGAGCAGGTCTGTGGATTTGGATATCCTGCGCACCAGCACCGAGTACAGCGCCCAGGTCAGCGCCGCGGCGAGCAGGCTCATATTGCCCCAAAACAGCGGCGGTGAAAGTTCCGCGCTGCGCGGGTCAATCACCGCCAGCACGCCCAGCGTGGAAACGACCAGCGCAGCGATGCGGCGCGGAGTGGCTTGCTCGCCGAGCAATAACGGCGCGAAGAGCAGCACGAACGCCGGCGTGGCAGACGTGACCAGCGCCCCGTTCGACGCCGTGGAAAGTTTCGTCCCGACGAACTGAAAGCCAAGCGAAACCCCATAACCCATGAAGCCCACGAGAAAACTCGCCCAAAAGAATTCCTTTGAGATCGCCGTCTTTTGTCCCGTCTTTCTGTTGCGGAAGAAAATGACGATGCCCAAAGTCAATGCGCCCATGAGGAGGCGCAGGAGGAGCAGCGAAAATGGCGGGATGACCTCCAGCACCACCTTGCTCACCACGTACATCCCGCCCCAAATCGAAGCGGCGGTAAGACCTGCGATCAACCCTGTGACTGTGTGATGTTTTTGCATAGCCGCCAATTATATCGAAGTGGGGTGCGCTACCAGTCGAATATCTTCCCGTCGGGCAATAAACAACAGCCTGTATGTTCCCAGTTCAGGCTCTGAATGAGGTTCACCACCTGCGGAATGGCTTCTTCCGGCGGGGCTGCATCCCCTGCCATGTTGTTCATGTCGGTTCTGAGATAGCCGGGCCAGAGGGCGACCACAATCACGCCCAGCGAGCGCAACTCCAGGGAGAGCATTTTGGTCATTGCATTCAAGGCGTAACGGCTCGCGGTGTAACTATGGTTCTCCGTCCGCTGCAGCTGCGCGATCGGACGGGTGGGAGCGGTGATGTTTACGATTTTGGGGGAAGCGCTTTTTTGCAGTAAAGGCATCAGTTTCTGGCTGACCATCATGGGCGCTGTCGAGTTGACCGCAAAGGATTGTCCCAGGGATTCTGGATTTAAATCCGCGAAACCGGCGCTGGGGAAGAATACCCCGGCGTTGTTGATTAAAAGATCGAGTGCGTCTGTTTCGCGCTGTACCTGTTCCGCCGCCGCTTCAATGGACTTCGAGTCGGTCACGTCCAATGGGACCAGGGTAAGACGGCCGCCATACGTCGTTTTCAATGGATGCAGGCGGGCGGCTTCCGCCGGCGCGCGGCACGCCGCAAAAACGCGCCCGCCGCGCGCCAGGTACTCGCGCGTGAAAGCCAGTCCAATTCCCCGGTTGGCGCCGGTGATGAAAGTAGTAAACATGGATTTCTCCTCTTTTTTATTAAACTGACGATACGCAGTTAAACCCTTTTTACCGCCAAGGCGCCAAGAACGCAAGAGAAGAGTAAAAGGTGTAAAAAACTTGGCGTCTTGGCGGTTTACTGCGTAAGGTGAGTTATTTAACTCAAGTTGCCACCTTCCAAGCCAAAGCCCTCACCCTGTCCTCTCCCATCGGGAGAGGGGGAAGTCATCCCAGAATATATAACCTTGTTTGGGGTGAGGGAAGCCTCTTGAAACCAAGGCAGCAACTCGGGTTATTTAACTTGCAAACCCCAACGGCATGGATGTATCTCCGCCGGATATGCCATATTCCAGAATATCCTTCTCCCGGCTCGGATATGATTTCAACAATTCCTCCTGCGTACCGCCGGCGAAAATATCGTCTGTAAAGCCGGGCGCCAGGGTACAGCCGAAGAGGGAATAGCGACCGCCTTCCACGCAATGACCCGCCTGCCAGACCCCGGCGGGTATCACAAACTGCACGTGCTGTCCCTTGAGCGGGTCGTTTCCCAGAATCACATCGCGGCTGGAACCATCGGGGCAAAGCAGAATCAGCCTCAACGGGTCGCCGCCGTAGAAGTGCCACATTTCGTCAATCGCCAGTTTGTGGAAACAGGAAACACTGCGCGGCTCATGACAGTACATCCCGATCATGCCCGTCCCATACGGCTTGCCGTTCGGCAGGCTCTCCGGCGAGCGATACGTGCCGACGAACAATGTCCCTTCCACCGGCAGGGGGCGAAACTTGAAATGCTCGATCAGCGCTTTAACTTCACTGTCCATTCTTCCTCCTATTGTCTTCTGCCGCCGCCTTCCCTTATCCCTCTCTCGACCGGTTTCTCTCGATCCGTCAGATTTACCACAATCGCATTACTGGCTTTGATCAAATTCTCCGGCGTAATCATAATCTCCTCGCCCCATTGCCCCGCGCCTGTGCCGAGGATGGGCTCGCCCACAAGACTCGCTTCGAGAAAGGTGCGAAAGCCTTCCGGCTGCCAGCCGAAGGCGGGAATCGAGCCGATGACGTAACCGGTCACTTCCTTCACTCGTTCCGGCGGAGCCATCTGGATGTTGCGCGAGCCAATGGCTTTCTTCAGGCTGCCCGAAATCGCATTCTGGTCGCCGCCGAGCATCACCAGCACACACTCGCCCGTATCCACCACCTGAAAGATGAGCGTCTTGACCGCCTGCCGTTCGGGAAAGCCGAGCGCTTTGGCGGCGTTCGCCGCGCCTTTTTCGGTCTCCGGCGGAAAACTGCGCGCTTCGTAGGGGATGTTGTGTTTATCGAGGTGAAGATGGGCTTGAAGTTTCATGCGTTACTCGCTTTTCTGTTTTCGGGAGGATGCCAGGATAATGCCTGCCAGGATGAATACGCCGCCGGCGATGGTTGCGGGGGAGGGTGTTTCACCCAAAATAAAGAACGCCAGAACCGCGCTTCCGACCGGTTCGCCCAATGTGGTCACTGCCACGAGCGCGGCTGGCAGGTATTTTAATGCCCAATTATAGGTGGAATGTCCGATCAATTGCGGGATGGCGGCAAGCAGGAATATCCAGCCGTAGGTTTGCGGCGCAAAACCCAACGGCGAACTGCCCGAAGCGAACATGATGATCATCAACACGACTGCCGCAATCCCATACACCAAAAAAATATACGGGAGGAGCGGCATTCCCGCCCGCAGTTTTCTGCCGATGATGAGATAGCCGGTCACCGCCCACGCCCCGGCAAGGGCGAGGAAGTTTCCCCACATGGCTTGACCTTGCAGGATGTCGCCCAACGCCGGGCAGGCGAGACCTCCGTCCCAGACGCACGCATCAGACAACCCGATGATTGCTCCGCCGACCAAAGCCAGCGCCAGCCCGATGAGGGCTGTCCGCGTGATGTGCTCTCTCAGCAGCATCGGCG
Organism: Chloroflexota bacterium; assembly: GCA_024434165.1. GTDB lineage: Bacteria > Chloroflexota > Anaerolineae > Anaerolineales > Villigracilaceae > Villigracilis. The sequence goes on from QMIW01000022.1 coordinate 64,443, forward strand.
AGAGCAGCGCCACCCATAATGGTCCTGTGCTGACGAACACCACCGAACTCGCCACGCTGGTAAATTCGAGCGACGAAATCCACGTGGCAAAGTGAACGGCGAGGAAAAAGCCCGAGAAAACAGCCAGCAGCATTTCGGTCCGCGTGAGGCGTTTTAATTCCCCCGGATGGCGGCTCAATGTGATGGGCGCGATCAAAACAGAGGCGAAGGTCAGTCGGAGGGCGGCGATCACAAGCGAAGGCGCTCCATCCATTTGTGCAAAACGGATGAAGATGCTCGCCGTCGAAACCGCGAGGATGGCGGCCGCAATGGCGAGGGGAAGCAGGAAACGGGTGCGTGGATTCATGATGCCGCCGAGTTTACCGTAAAGTTAGTTTATTAGATATTTGTATAAAAATTCCATTTTATCTTGCGCCTTGCCGGGATGCGGGTTAAAATCAAAAATAACGTTTTCATCCATCAACCAACTCAAAGGAGACTCCCCATGGCTTTTGAACTGCCCAAACTTCCTTATGCCTATGATGCGCTCGAGCCGCACATTGACGCGCGCACCATGGAAATCCATCACACCAAGCACCACCAGGCGTACATTACCAATCTCAACGGCGCCATCGAAAAGACGCCCGAACTCGCGGGCAAATCGCTCGAAGAACTGCTCGGCAATTTGAACGCCGTACCCGAAAGCGTCCGCACCGTTGTCCGCAATCATGGCGGCGGGACGTATAACCACAACCTGTTCTGGGAGATCATGGGTCCCAAGTCGGGCGGCGAACCGAAAGGCGACCTGCTCAAAGCCATCGAGGCATCCTTCAAATCGTTCGACGCGTTCAAATCGGAATTCACAACCGCCGCTGCCACCCGCTTTGGCTCCGGCTGGGCGTGGCTTGTGAAGAAAGGCGGCGGCTTGGCAGTGGTCTCGACCGCCAACCAGGATACACCTCTTTCCGACGGCTTGACTCCCATTCTCGGCATTGACGTGTGGGAACATGCCTATTACCTGAACTACCAAAACCGCCGCCCCGACTACATCGCCGCCTGGTGGAACGTGGTCAATTGGGATGCGGTTGCCGCAAAATACGCCGCGAAATAATCTACCCTACGGTCCTCAACCCCGCAGAACGCCTGCGGGGTTGTTTGTTTTTCAGTCTTGCCACGCGGATAAACATAGTTATAATTGTCATATCACGTTTGTCCATCATCCCACAAGGAGAAAATAACATGACTCACATTATTACAAGCCTGTGCGTGCGCGACCGCGGCTGCATCGAAGTCTGCCCGGTGGAATGCATTGTCCCCGGCAATCCTGTGAATGAATACCCGCTCGTCTACATTGACCCGGACACCTGCATTGACTGCGGCGCGTGTGTTCCCGAGTGCCCCTATTCCGCCATCTTCCCCGAAGATGAAGTCCCCTCGGCATACACCGCCAAGGGCGGCGAGTACATCAACAAACTCGGACTTACCGGACATTTTGAAGGCACGAACCATCACGGCAAGCAGGTGGTGCTGGAAACCACCCGTCAGTTGACCGCCGGCGAGGTTGTGGACCTTACACCGGATACCCAACTCAACTACGACTTCTTCAAGAGCGGTCCCGGCTACTCCGCGAAGGATAACGATACCGGCATGTAATGGATGGACAAAAGGTCAGGCGAAACCGCCTGACCTTTTTGATTCCATCGAAGTCACTGGCTTAATGCAACATCCAAAAGTCTTTCCCCAATGATCTCCGCCAGGTGAATATTGTTTTCTTCCAAAGCCACCACCAGGGCAAGCGGCGTTCCCCGCCAAGGCGGCAGGGTTCCCGCCAGCAGCCAGGCGACAGGTTCTTCGTCCCCCTCTGCCCGTGCGAGATAACTCCAATAGGGCATCCCTTCCTGGATGAAGGACACAGCCGCTTCATCCGCCGCCTGGGGTTCAAGCACCTTTCTGGACCGACCCAACGCCGGGAGCACCACCCATCCCTGTTCGCGTGTGTTCACCGCCGTTGCGATTCTGGGCGCAGGCGCAACTCCGTGATTGCTCAAGACAGCGGCGGCGAGCGCGACCTGCAGCGGACTTAACCTCAGGCTGTCGGCATTTCCCTGCGCGTCGAACGAGACAGGCATGTTGATCGCGGGCGCTTCAAAAAACCCCAATCTTTCATAAAGTTGATTGCGCTCCATCGCGCTCGGTTGATCCTCTCCGAATTCCGCCATGAATAACGGCAGGCTCGCTGCCCCGATGGGATAGAGTCCTTGTGTGGCGCGGTTGAGCAGGGGAGCGTTCTCATCCCGTACGAGGACTTCTCCATTTTCGTCCAATTCGTTTGGGTCGAAGGCGGGGTGAGACGCCATCACGATGATTTCGCCGGTCTCCGCGTTCATCAGGATGACCGAGCCCTGACGATTGCCAAGCAGGCGGTCTGCCTCGGCTTGAAGGACCAGATCAATACTGAGGCGGACGTCCAACCCGGGGGGAGGGGTTCCGTAAATCAGTTGATTCCACAAAACGAGGCTGGTCGGGTTTCCCTGCAAGCCGCGCAGGTAATCGTCGAGGCTGGCTTCGATGCCAGCCTGTCCATAGACGGGGTGCGTGTAGCCAACTACGGGAGCAAGGTCGGGATATTTGTAAACACGCAGGTATGAACCGCTTTCCCCTTCGGTCACGTTGATGGGGCGGTTGTTTTTATCCAATATCTGACCGCGCGGAACGTAACGGTCGGCGATGGCGCGGCGTGGGTTGTCGGTGCGGCTCAACAGGTCGGGTCCGCGCACGATTGCCCACCAGGCTGTGGTCAGGGCGCAGGCGGCAAACCCCAGCGCGAGCGCGCCGCCCAGCATGGAGTAGGGTCTGGGGTCGCGCAGTTCGGCGGGTTCGTTTTCCTCTGCATTGCTGATTGCAAGCAGGAGAAACAGGGCAATGTATGAAGTCAGCAGGGAGGAGCCGCCGTACGAAACGAACGGCAGGGTCACGCCGGTGAGGGGAAGCAGGCGCACGTTACCGCCGATGATGAGCAGGCTTTGAGCGCCGAGATATGTCACGATGCCTGCAGCGAGGTAGCGTTTGAACCGGTCTGTGGCGCGCAGGGAGGCGATCAGCCCCCGGGCGGCGATCACCCAAATGGCGGCGATCAACCCCAGGGTCCCGATCAGACCCGTTTCTTCCGCGATGGCGGCGTAGATAAAATCCGAGATCGCAACCGGAACCAACAGCGGACTCCCAATCCCCAATCCCCTCCCGATGGTGCCGCCGTTTGCCACCGCCAGCAGTGATTGGACGATCTGGTAGGAGTTGCCGGTGGGGTCGTCCCAGGGGTTGAGCCAGCCCACAATGCGGATGTGAACGATGTCTATCAGGAAATATCCAAAAAGGAGCGCGAGCGAAAGCAAACCGACAGCCGAAAGAAGAATTCGCCGCCTGCCGGTTGCGATGAAGATCATGACGGTGAAGATGGTGATAAAAATGGAGGCTGTGCCGAGATCGCGCTGGACGATCAAAAGCAGCAGCGCCAGGCCCGTAAGCGCAAGTGTTGGAATGAGCAATGGGAATGAAAGCAGGCGGAGGCTGGCGCGGTCGGCGAGATAGGCGGAAAGATAGATGACCAGCAAGACCTTGAGCGCTTCGGAAGGCTGGAAGTACACGCCGCAGCAGCCCAGCCAGAGCTGCGGCCCCACTCCAAGCGGGTTTGTGCCGAAGATCAATGTCAACGCGGTGATGAGCAGACCGCCGCCCAAAATCAGATATTTATAGCGGCGCAGAAAATTGAAGTTTGGAACGATGCGCAGGGCAAGGATGAAAACAAACACGCTGATTCCCAGCCAGATGATCTGCCGGATGCCAAAGGCTTCGTCCAGCCGCCAGATGGTAAGCACACCCCAGCCGTTCAACAGCGCCGCGGCAGGCAGAATGTATGGGTCTCGTTCGGGCAGGTACCTGACGGTGGCGCGGTGCGCCAAAAGCGTGAACGCCCCCCAGGCAAGGAAGCCGACCCAATGCGCCAGCCTGTAATCCACCTCCCAGGAGCGCTCCCGCACTGCGGGGGCGAGCGTGAGAATCGCGGCTTGGACGAACAGGAACAGCGCCGCCCATTTTATCAGGCGGATTTGAGTTTGATCGTTCATTTCCAATGGCGCTTCATCATGGAAGAGTTTGGAGGCTGCCGGAAGCGGCTATTTGTAGTACTTCCCAACCAGCGGACGGAGTTTTTCGAGCGTCTCCGCAGGAATGACCTTCGGGTCGGTGATCAGGGCGGTGGAGAGGGCGCTTTCGCAGTTGCAGGACCGCTCCGGTTTGATGTTCCGCACCAGGCTGCGGATGGCTTCCTGGGCGATCTCGGTATTCTTGTTGAGCGTCTGGATGACCATTTCCACGGTCACCGGCGATTCGGTCACATGCCACACGTCATAGTCTGTGACGTGCGCCATAATGGCGTAACACATCTCCGCTTCGCGGGCGAGGAACGCCTCCGGCGAGGCGGTCATACCGATGATGGACATGCCCCAGCTGCGGTAGGTGTGCGATTCGGCTTTTGTCGAAAAGCGGGGACCTTCGATTGTGATGAAGTTCCCGCCGCAATGCGCCGCCGCCCCGGTCGCGCGGACGGCTGACTCCAACTGCCCGGAAAGGTCGCCGCAAAACGGGTCCGCCACGCTGACGTGCGCGACCAGCCCCTCGCCGAAGAACGTGCGCGCGCGGCTGTGGGTGAAGTCGAAGATGTTGTCGGGGATGACGATGTGTCCCGGCGCATAATCCTCGCGCAGGGAGCCGCACGCGCTGATGCTGATGATCCGCTCCACACCCAGCGATTTCAACGCGTAGATGTTCGCGCGATACGGCACTTCGGTGGGCGTGATGTGATGTCCGATTCCGTGCCGCGCAAGGAAGGCGATGCGTTTTCCCTCCAAAGTTCCAATCGTAATGGGCGCGCTCGGCTTTCCGAACGGGGTGTCGGGCGCGACGGTTTCTGCCGCTTCGAGTCCTTTCATGTGATACAAGCCCGATCCGCCAATGATGGCAATGGAAGCCTTGTTCATGATCTTCTTTTCTCCAGTCTTTGGGTTGGTTCGATGATCACGTTTTCAGAGAGACTGATGCCCAGCCGCGTGGCTCCGCACCGAATCTCATCACCGGAGGTGATGACGGTTGGCATGGTGATGACGGTTTCGTTCAACAGCGTCCCATTGGTCGAAGCCAGGTCTTCCAGCCACCATTGCCCGTGATGATAGATCAACTGTGCATGGCGGGCGGAAACGGTATCGTCCAGAAGCGGGACATCGCAGCCGGGATCGCGCCCAAGCGTGATTTCCGGCTGGGCAAAATGTTTGAGCGTGGCGCTTCCGCCTTCGTTCCGAATCAGGATGCTGATTCCCGGAACCCGGCGGTTGGCAAGCGTATAGCTTTGCCGCTGGATATCCCGGTACAGGTAATACAGAATCCACCCAAGAAAACCGTATAAAGCCAGGGCGGTGACGAACCGCAAAGCCAATACGATGGGTCCGCTCATTTCTTGTTGAGTTTGGCTGTGGAATGTTCTTTCAGAATGGCTGTCGGGCGTTCCGAGGCGATATTCGGCAGCGGACTTGTATCCTTCAAGTCCGTGCGCGGAGGCGGGTTATCCTGCCCGAAGATCAACGCCACGCCCGCCAGTGAGATGACATCCCCCGGATACAACACGCTCTGGCTCGTGCGCTGCCCGTTGACAAACGTCCCGCCGGTCGAATTCAGGTCGAAGACAACGTACCGTCCCTTGATGGCGCGCAGTTGGGCATGATTGCGGGATACGCGCGGGTCGTCAATCGTCAGCTGATTATCCAGCCTCCTGCCGATGTTGATGACGGGCAGGGTAAGCGGGAACACCTTGACCCCCTCCACGATTAGAAATGCGTTTTCCGGTATGGCTTCGCTTTCGCCCAGGCTGCCGGTATCGAGGGGAGTTGCATTTGTCTCTGACATAGAATCTATCCGGTGGGATGCCACGATTTCTGCATCGTTTGGTTGAATCCGCTCGTCTGACGATACGGAGATGGTGGGAGACATTGTAAATCGAAGCCCAGCCTCCTGCGCAACAGTCGTAATCGAATGCAACAATATTGCAAGTATTTTCTGGTCCTGCCATTGCACGGCGGTAATCGGGTGCATGATCAGGGTGTAAACATCCGGCGCCGTCGAAACGCCGTTTTGGACCGCCAGTGAATTCTGCTGAATGACCGCCGCAAGTTTTTGGACGATGATATCTTCCACTTTCCTGCCCGGCAGTGCGTTCAGCAAATCAACCTCGATCAGGTTCTGGAGGCGAGCCTCGATTTCTTTTAAATTCATAAAAACACTCTGGAGGAATTATAGAGTGTGCATGACATTTTCGCAAGCCCGACCCTTGCAAGAACCCATCCAAATAGATCTGGAGTCAGCCGGCTCGCTGGCGTATTCTGGGAGCAAATTCCCTGATTTCATGACAAAATGGACTACTCGGATGGATTCTAAGTCGGGCTGGTCGCCCAGATATGGGTATGCAGCCTGGCGGCACTGGGTTTCGGGGATCTGACGGGTTGAAAACCAGCCCTGCAAATATTGTGCAGGCGAATGATCGCCGCATACCGTCTGTCTAAAGCGGTCTTTTGCAGTTCGGACAGGTTGTTTCGCCCGCTTTCACCACGTAGCCGCAGTTCCTGCAGGGAATCGGCTGAGCCTTGCCGAGCGGGGCGCCGCAGGCAAGGCAGGAGGGCTCGCCGACCGGGTTTGCCACATGACAGTATTCACAGGTTGTGCGCCTGAGGTTTTCCGAGAGTTCCGCCGAAGCCCCCGCAGCGCGCGCCGCCTGTGAAATCACCTGCCACACACGCTCTCGCAAACTGAGGTTCTCGATATCCTGGGCAATGTCGTCCAGCCTTCCCAGCAGGCTGAACGGATTCTTCAGCGCCGCCAGCGCGCTCACCCCCAGGCTTGCAGCCACGCCCATCCAGGCTTGCTGTCCCAGTTCGATCATAATGCCTTCTTCGAGAGTCTGAATCGTAACGGTCATGGCGGTCTGCCCGCCAGACATCGCATCGGGGCGGGTGCTCACCTGCACAATCATCCGGTCGCTTTGTCCTATGGTTTGTGCGCGAAAGTTTCCCCGATTGAATTCACCGATCAATGCCTGGGCAATGTCCGCCGGCTTGAGTTTCCCGTGAAAGATTCTTCGTTCCATGAACTCGATTATAATCGCGTTTGCGATTCTCCTTGGAGAATACTACGAAATGAAGCGAACCAGGTTTCACCCTCTCACATTCCTCCTGTTTGCCGGCTTTTTCTTCTTCCTGATCTTTTCCGCATCCAATCGGACCGTTGTGCTGGCTCAACAGCCCACAGAATCAGCCTCCCCTCAGGCTGGAACCGGGATGTTCATCACCGTCATCACCGACGAACCGCAGATCAACGTCCGCATGGGTCCGAGTTCCACCGTTTATCCCATTGTGGGAACGCTGCTGACCGGCTCGACCGCTCCGGCGTTGGGCAGGTCGCAAGGCGGCGATTGGATTCAGATTGCTTTCCCCACCGCTCCCGGCGGGGTGGGTTGGGTGTACTCTCCCCTTGTTCAGGTTTCACCCGGCACGCTCCCGATTGTTGCGCCGCCGCCGACCCCCGTGCCTCCTGCAACCGCAACCATTGACCCGACTCTTGCCGCGCAGTTCATCGTCGAGCCGACGAGCACGCGCCTGCCCACCTTCACCCCGCCGCCTTCTCTCACGCTTCCATCTTATGATCAACCGTCTGTATCGAAAGATTCCGTGCCGCTGGCAGCCGTCATCATTGCCTTTGGCACTCTTGGACTGATCGGGTTCCTGCTCTCGCTTTTCCGGCGTTAATTCAAATGAACGCATTCAGGATCAGGCTTGCCCTCTTTTTCCTTATAATGGTCATCGGTTTTTGGGGTGTGATCCGCGTTCCGGCGTCTTCCGTCGCTCGCGCCCAACAGCCGACAGGCTCGGTTCCTACCGTAACGGGTACGCCAATCGGGATGATCGTAAGAGTTAACCTCGACCTTGAAGTTATCAATGTTTACTCGGGTCCGAGCAATTATCTTTACCCTGCGGTCGGGGTTTTGCTGAAAGGTCAACAAGTGCCCGCTCTGGGAATTTCGGAAGATGGCGACTGGATTCAAGTCTACTACCCCGGCGTACCCGGCGCAGCGGCATGGGTGTACGGTCCTTATGTGACGATCATCAAAACGGGACGCCTGCCCGTTCTCCCTGCGCCCGAAACGCCCACTCCCGCCTCCACTCCAACGCTGGACCCAACCCTCGCTGCAGCGTTCATCGCGCCTGTAACGCCGACTCGTCTCCCAACTTTTACCCCGCCCGCAGATTTGGTCGTTCCCACCTTTCTCCCGGAAAGCACAGTAAATCGCGTTCCGATGGGGTTATTGATTTTTGGTCTGGGGTTTATCGGGCTCTTTGGAACACTGGTTTCCTTCCTGCGAGGTCGTTAATCAAAAAACGGGCAGCCCATCAGAGGGCTGCCCGTTTTAGAATCTACCCGAATAACTCTGGAGTCAGCCAGCTCGCTGGCGTATTTCGGAAGCAAGTTCCTTGATTCCACAACCGGGATGGATTATTCGGATAGGCTCTTTGGTCTTCGTTGGGTTAGTTATGGCATCCGCAGGAGCCGCCGCCGCACCCGCATGCGCCTTCTCCGCCGCCGGAACCGCAAGCGCACCCGCCTTCCCCGTGGCTGTGCCCTTTGGCATGCGGGCTGTTAACCGCAAATCCGGCGCCGAGATTGGGGTCGTTCACAAAGTCAACGGTGGCGTCGCGCAGATAATCAATCGAGACCTCGTCCACAACCACTTTGACCCCGTCGCTTTCGAAGGTCGTATCCTGGTCGCGGAAGTTGTTGTCGAGCGCCATTCCAAAATTCACCCCGCAGCACCCGCCCCCCGCAACGTAGACGCGCAGGGCGTAACCTTCCAGCTTCCGTTCTGCCAAAATATCCTTGATCGCCTTGGAAGCGGCCGGGGTGAGGGTAAACAATTGGGTGTTGATTTCCTGGAGCATTTGCCTTCTCCTTGGTTTTTGTGTAATGTTGGTAAATGTTATCAGGTTTGGAATGGCTTGTCAACTTTGGCGGCGCAAAGAACGCTAATCTGCGCGCATTTTCTTGACACAAACCCCCTGCGCCTGTAAAATCCCTCTGCTTAAAAGGCGAAAGCCTTTATTTTTTCATCTCTATAGGAGGAGTCACCTTTCATGTTCACAATGGGACTAACCAGTTTTGAACAGATCGCGATCTGGGCTGTTTTCGCAGTTGCATGGCTTGGGCTCGGATACGCGGTTTTTTTGCGCTCCCAAATCCTTCGCGAGGATAAGGGAACGGAAAAAATGCAGGAGGTTTGGGGTGCGATCAAGGATGGCGCGAATGCTTATTTGCAGAAACAGCTGCGTTCCATTTTGCCGCTGATTGGGATTCTCACCATCGCCCTGTTCCTTTCTGTTTATGTTGTTCCGCCCTCGCCTGAAGCGCTCGAACGCTTCGCGGACTTGGATGAAAGCGCCGTCAGGCTGTGGATCGGTCTGGCGCGTGCGTTTGCGTTTGTGATGGGCGCGGGCTTTTCACTGGCTGTCGGTCAGATCGGGATGCGCATGGCGGTGGAAGGAAACGTGCGCGTTGCAGCAGCATCCCGCCATTCGTTCGGGGATGCGCTTCGAATTGCCTATCGCGCCGGCACCATCACCGGTATGTTGACCGACGGTTTGGGTTTGCTCGGCGGTACCATCATCTTCATCATCCTCGGCATCGCCGCGCCGGATGCCCTGCTCGGCTTCGGTTTCGGTGGAACCCTGCTTGCGCTGTTCATGCGCGTGGGCGGCGGCATCTATACCAAAGCGGCGGATGTCGGCGCGGATCTGGTCGGTAAAGTGGAGGCAGGTATCCCGGAGGATGACCCGCGCAACCCTGCTGTGGTGGCAGACCTCGTGGGCGACAACGTCGGCGACTGCGCTGGTATGGCGGCGGACATCTTCGAATCCTATGAAGTGACCATCGTTTCCGGCTTGATTCTGGGGCTGGCGCTGTGGCACATCACAGGACGCCTTGAGTGGATCATTTTCCCGCTAATGGTGCGCGGTATCGGCGTGCTTTCCTCCATCATCGGCACCTACTTCGTCCGCGGCGGCGAGACCGGCAAGAGCGAAGATGCAATGAAGGCGATTTTCAGCGGCTTCCTTACCTCCGCGGTTATCTCTGCCGCCATGTTCTTTGCCGCCGGTTATTTTTATTTGAACTCGCCTGAAATGGATCAATGGGGCGGTTGGTGGCGCATGCCGGCCGCGGTGGGCGCAGGCGTGCTGCTTGCGATTTTGATTGACCGCCTGACGGAATATTTCACCGGCACCCATGCCGCGCCTGTGAACGATATCAAGAAAGCCGCGGATACGGGTCCGGCTACCCTCATCCTGAACGGCGTTTCCGTCGGTTTTGAATCTTCCGTTTGGGCGGTGGTTGTCATTGCCCTGACGATCATCGCTTCCATCTTCATTTTCGGCACCATCCCCGGTGTCGGAGGCGCGGATAAAGCCACGTTCGTTCTTTATGGTGTTGCGATGACCGGCATTGGCATGTTGACCCTTACCGGCAACAACGTGGCGATGGACTCCTTCGGTCCAATCGCGGATAACGCCAACGGCATCGGTGAAATGTCCTGGTCCGGCAAGACGGATAAGGAAACGAAGAAGGCTCAGCAGATCATGGCTGACCTCGACGCAGTCGGCAACACCACCAAGGCGATCACCAAGGGCGTTGCAATTGGTTCGGCTGTGATTGCCGCAGTATCCCTGTTTGGTTCGTTCCTCGTGGATGTCTCTCGCGCGCAGGCTGGCTTTGGCATCCCGGCTGCGGAGCAGATCCAGACAATTGGCATCCGCGTAGACATTCCGCAGGTGTTCGTCGGCATGCTCCTCGGCGGCGCTCTACCCTGGCTGTTCTCCTCGTTTGCCATTCAAGCGGTGAGTCGCGCGGCGTCCCTTATCGTGTTGGAGGTCCGCCGCCAGTTCAAACTGGGCGTGCTCGAAGGCAAGGTCAAGCCGGATTATGCCCAGGCGGTCAGTATTTCCACCACCGCCGCGCAAAAGGAGCTGGTCTCCCTCGCCCTGCTTGGTATTGTGACCCCGATCGTCGTTGGCTTGCTTCTGAACGTCGAAGCGCTCGGCGGCTTCCTCGCAGGTATCATTGTCTCCGGTCAGTTGCTGGCGGTATTCCTCAACAACTCCGGCGGCGCCTGGGATAACGCCAAGAAGTTGATCGAAGACGAGCCGAAGGACCCCGCCAAGAATCTTGGCAAAGGCTCCGAACGTCACAAAGCGGGTGTGGTGGGCGATACGGTCGGCGATCCGTTCAAGGATACTGCCGGTCCGGCGCTCAACCCGATGATCAAGGTCGTGAACCTCGTTGCCGTGATCATTGCTCCCATCGTGGTTCAATTTTCCGGCGAAGAAGTTCCCTTTAATGTCAAGCTCGTGGTGTGGGCTGTTTCCCTGCTCCTGATCGGAGTGCTCGGCTGGGCAGTGATGCGTTCCAAGGCTCCGGCTCCGTCCATGAGCGCGAGTGTCAGCCCGGCAAAGGTTGAGCCGCAAAAGAAGAAAGCGGCGAAGAAAAAATAATCGAAAAGTTCCCGGTGAAAACCTCATCGGGAACTTTTTTATTTGTATTTGCATCAGTCCGGCTTTTGCACAATCTGCCAGACCCCATTTGTGTCCATTCGGCATGAGATTTCCGGCGGGAAAGGCGGGTTAACCGCTTCAATTTGATAGGTGATCAGTTTTTCTTCCACAAAAGTTACCGAGCTAACCCGTAGCCACTCTGGCGCAATCTCCGCTGGAGGGATGGGTCCAAAATGCGAATGAAATTCGGCGAAGTTTTGTTCAAAGGTGATATAGCGAAACCCCCGACGGTAGGCTTCCACCCAAAATTCCGGCGAATTCTTCCGTGCGAGTTCCTGGAGCGGCAAATATTCATCCGCGCGCGATGAACAGATGAACAGGTCTGGGCGAAGGTAATATCGGTGTGCGTTTAATGCCATTACTCGATCGCCGGGAGGGGCTGAATTATTGACCTCTTCGAGGAAGGCGCAAGATAACAGGTCATAACAATTTGCCTGCCCTGTTTCGTCCAATGGCGAATAGGTTGCGAATGATATGAAAATCGCCCGAATCCCCATGTAAATAAGCAGAATATGCAGAACGATTTTAAGCGCATTTGCAGGCATTCCATCCCCATATTCGACAATACTCTCTATTACAAGAGAAAAGGGGATAAAAAGCAATATCCACAAGAAAAGCACATAACGAATTTCTACGACAGTGAATATCAGGACAATCCATAACAGGAGTGTCGTTATCGCCGTGATTGTCGTTCTGGTGAGTGCGGTGGAAAAACGCAGACCTTCTCTGACTCTTTTTGAAAAAAGGAAGGGAATACTCGCGGCAACCAGCGGTGTAATGTTACCCAGGCTTTGCGGAGAATTCAGTATTGTGATTGCGAATGGATAAAATATCCGGTAATAGACGAGGTCTTTTGGGTCGAACTGCCACTGCCATTCAGATGCGTCCAAGGCTCCACTGTAAGTCAATGGGGCGAGAGGGCTTCCGAGAAACAGCCAGTTTTCCAGAAGATGGAAAAGACCCATTAATAATAGGGGCGGAAATGCCCACATTGCATTTCCGATTAATGTCTTTTTATCTGCGCCGGCTCCATTCCTTTCAATCAGCAGGTATTGGAAATAGAAAACGACTGTAAATACCGGAATCAAAAATAAATTGTAAGGTCTGGAAATAATGGCGTATCCCAGAAGCATGCCGATTAGTATAAATACAGGTCTTGATGGTCTTTCAATGCTATGCAACATCCAGTAGATTGCGGTAAGTATCGGCATTGTAGCCGTGATCTCGATTTTTCCATCCCCAAGCAGGTCTATGAAAGCAGTCGAGGTCGTAATCAGGATTGTGAGGTAAAGCTGCGCCCGCAGGGATAGCCCGGCTTTCCTCCCGATTGCTGTGCTTGCGATAATGATTGCAATACCGTTAATCCAAGGAAATAGCCGCGCCGCCTGGTCTCCAAATAACTGGATCAGTGTCGTGGTCAGGATGCCTGGATGGAAGGAGCTAACCACAAAGGCGTCGTTTGGGTAAAGGAGAGTCGGGCTTTGAGTAACCGCCATAATTTTGGCGTGGATGAAGTACTCCACAACCGAATCGTAACTGAGCCTTGCCGAAGAATAGAGAAGACTTGCGCCCATGACGATGAAAACCAGACCCGCCAACCGCCTTTCCCATATTTGCAGAGTGGAGTGGAGGTTAGGGTTTTGGAAATGCTCCATCAAGCCCATAATTGTCCTTCTCCCGCCAAGCAGCAACCCGGCGATCAGCGAGACTCCCGCTGAAAACGGAGAGAGCATCTGGGTATTGAGCAGAATCATGAATAAGATCGAGTAGGCAATTTCTCCTATAACAAACGCTGTTGCAAAGTGGATGGGCGAAGATGCCTCCTGTTTGCGGAACAGGGCGTTCCCCAGCGTCAGACATGCCAGCGAAAATATCGCCGCTCCCGCCAGCGCTGTTAATAAATCCCCCGCATAATCTGAAAAAGATGTGCGAGCCAGCAGCTTGGTAAACGGCAGATCGGCTCCCAGGATGACCATCTGCACGTGGCTGACGCGACTCACATACATGTACGTCGCAACCCACAGGATAAGCCATGAAATGACAGTGGCTTGAATGAGAGTCTCTTTTGGTTTTATTTTCATGAGAATGAATCGCCGGCTAATAACCTTTCGTATAAATTTAAGTGTTGATTCACTGACGTGTTCCAGCTGAAATTCTTTTGCACCCATTCTGCTGAAGCAAGTCCTATTCTTTGAATTTCCCCAGGATCGTTTATCAGGCCGTGAATCTGCTTTTGAAGCGCCGCGCTGTTGGGCGGTGTAATCTTTACTAGATTCGATTTTGCCACTGTGAGGTGTGCAAGGTCTTCGGTCATGATGACGGGTAATCCACATGCCATCGCTTCATAAGCGACAATGGAAAACGTTTCCACGCTGGAAGGGATTACAAAAACATCCGCTGCCTGGTAAAGTTTTACTATCCTTTCATGTCCCATTGCCGGGTAGATGCGCACTCTTTCCGGCAGGGGAGAAGGCGGCGTCCCCTCCCCGCACAAGACAACGTCGAACTGATCTGAAAGCGCATCCAACAGGAGGTGTGTCCTTTTTCGCGCTACGAAATTTCCGACAAAAAGGACCTTGGGGCGGTTGTCCCAGTTGAGTTCGCGCCTCAATTCCTTCTTTGCGCTGGTTGAAACAGGATGGAAGACGTCTGTGTCAACTCCCAGAGGAATTTGAGCAACCTTGTTTTCTGGAACATTCAGGTCGTTGACGAGGATCTCGCGCACGATGGTATCTGGAACAACGACCGATTTGCTTAATGATAGGGAAGCCCTACCCAGGGTGTCAACCGCGACCCTTTGGGTTTTATTGAAAAAGGGGCGGTTGTATTGAACAAAACCGGCGTGCTCGGTTAGTACCGTTGGCTTATTCGATAATTTTGCCAGCCAAAGGGCAAGCAATGTATTTTGATAAAGCATGCCCTGTGCATGAATAATATCCGCCCAACGGACCGCGCGATACACGATCGGAATAAGCGCGGGTGAAAAAATTGGATAATGGACTCCCGCATTTCTTAATGGGTCGAATGCACTGACATTGATAATTTCCCGGTTATTAATTTTCTGAGGGGGAAGTTGTCCGTGTCTGCTCGCCACCACTTTAATCTCATGACCTCGTGCCGCGAGCGCTGAAGACAACTTCTCGATGATGATCTCGATGCCGCCTTGGTGGGGCAAAGTGTAGTGACTGGTCATGAGTATTTTCATCTGTTTGATCTGCCTGTAAACGGCTTTCTATACCCGTTATCTGTTTTGCGATTTAATTCCCAGCATACTCAGCACAAAACTGGTAAAGATCACCTGTGCGCCGCTGACCAGGGCGAGCGCCCCGCCGAACACCAGCCGTACGCTGTTGTCAAAACCGATCTGGGCAAAATTGGAGGAAAGCGAGATGGCGCGTATCATCAACATCAAACCGGTCAGGGCGAGGAGGCTCCCTGTGAGAACCCCGGTTTCCAGATTGAATTTTCCGAACAGCGAGAAGAAACGCGGCTTACGCGGAAGCAAGCCGGAATTGTAGGCGTAAATGCGGGTGAGCGCGGCGAACGAGATCATATTCATCCCCAGGTATGTCAATGAACCGGCGGCGATGAAGGTATGAAAATCTATGTAACGAAAGCCGATGTCCACCGGTCCAAAGAACAGCGCCAGCGAAAAGACCCCTCCCATTACCGTTAAAACCAACCCCGGATACAGAAACAACCACGAAGGGCTGTACAACAGCAAAAATCGCAAATGCCGCCACCCGTCGCGGAAACTGCGCAGGTGCGGCGGACGGTCCCTTCCATCGGGGGAAAGCGTGGTCGGCACTTCGCAGGTTTTCATCCCAAGGATGGACGCCTTGATGACGATTTCACTGGCGAGTTCCATGCCGGTGGTTTGCAAATCCATTTTTTGGATGGCTTCTTTTGTAAACCCGCGCAAGCCGCAGTGAAAATCGTTGGCGGGGCTTTTGAAGAACAATTTTCCGATGAACGAAAGAATGGGATTCCCGATGTAACGGTGGTGCCAGGGCATGGCGCCCGGCTTGATTCCACCCTTGAAGCGATTGCCCATCACCAGTTCGTAGCCTTCGCGCAGTTTCTCCACGAACGGCATCAGGTTGACGAGATCGTAACTATCGTCGGCATCTGCCATGATGATAAATCTTCCATGCGCCGCCTCGAACCCGCCGCGCAGGGCGCTCCCATATCCTTTCTGCGCGGCATGCACAACCCTTGCGCCCTCCTTTGCGGCAATTTCAACCGAGCGGTCCGTACTGCCGTTATCAGCCACGAGGACTTCCCCGTTGATGTGATGTTTTTTCAGGAAACCAACGGCTTTCGCCACGCACGTGCCAACGGTGCGTTCTTCGTTCAGGCACGGCAGGACAATGCTCAGTTCCGTTTGGGGAGAATCCATTGAGTCCGCCTTTCGGTAAAATGGGATGACACGACCTGCAGCCCTGCGCAGGACAATGGTATTATACCCGCCGGAATTAAATTCTCGTTTAACCCGCAGCCGCAATCAACCTATGACTGACAAAAAAGCAATGTCACATGTGGAATGGACGTATCTCGTTTTGGGAGTCGCCATTGTCTTTGGAAGTACTGCCCGCTTCCTTCCCGGACTGATGGCTGGTTTCCCATTAAATGACGGCGGCATGTTCCTGAGCATGATCCAGGATCTGCAGGAAAGCCGCTATCGCCTCCCGGAATTTACCTCCTATAACCAATTGGGCATTCCATACGCGTACCCGCCGTTTGGGTTCTATGTTGCGCGATTGCTTTCGGATTTGTCGAACGTCTCCGAATTGGAATTGCTGCGCTGGCTGCCTCCGTTCGTAAATTCGCTTTCGATTCTTGCCTTCTACCTGCTGGCGTCCGAACTCCTCAAATCGAGATCGCTGGGTGCGCTTGCTTCCGCGTTTTACGCCTTGACCCCGGGAGCGTTTGGCTGGTTCGTGATGGGCGGCGGGCTGACGCGAAGTTTTGGTTCGTTGTTTTTACTGCTTTCTGTGTTCTCGGTTCTGCGGCTCTTTCAGGCGGGGCAGTGGAAATTTGTCGGGTTGGCTGCGCTATTTTGCGGGCTGACAGTTCTCAGTCACCCTGAGGCGGGTATTCATGCGGCGGCAGCCTGCTTCCTGGTCTGGCTCTTCTTTGGGCGGACGGTCAAATCCTTTTTGAATGCAGTTATTGTTGGCGCCGGCGTCGTGCTGGTCACGTCTCCATGGTGGGGAGCAATTCTTGCATATCATGGCTTGGCTCCGTTTCTCTCGGCGTTGAGTTCCGGCTCGTATGGGGTTCCCGTCTGGCGGGCGCTGGCGGGCGCGATTCTGGGACGTGAAAGTTACGTTCCCGTTTTGGCTGTACTGCGGGTAGTCGGTTTGGGATGGGGACTTTGGAAGAGGGAATATTTTCTCGCTGCCTGGGCGGTGATCCCGTATCTGGTCGAGCCGCGCAGCGCGCCGAGCGTGGTGTTTTACCCTTTTTGCATGTTGGTTGCGCTGGCGTTTGCGGAGGCAGTTCCGTTTTTCCTCTCCCGCCTGCGAAACTTTTCTGTTGCGGCTGGCGAACTGTACAAAAGCAAAGCCTACAACGCCTGCCTGTTTCTGGTTTTGATTTATCTGTTTGTGGAGTCGGGGCTGTATGGATTCCGCCTCGTTAATAACAGCCTGAAGCCCGCCGAACTCGCCGCGATGACATGGATAAAGGAGAATACGCCTGCAAACGCATCTTTTCTGATCTTGACGGGAGTCAAAAGCCCGGAAATTGATCCCTTGGTCGAGTGGTTCCCTGCGTTGACGGAGCGGCTGAGTCTCTCCACCGTTCAGGGATACGAGTGGCTTGGTCCGGGAAGGTTCATGGAATACTATTCCGATTTGGCGGAACTGCAAGGATGTAAATCGGCGGGCTGCGTCGAGGATTGGTCGGCGAGGACGGGTCTCGGCTATCAATATGTCGTTATCCACTCCGGGCAGGTGGGGCATGCGGCGGTTGCGTCGTTCGATGGAAATGCAAATTATCGGCGGGTTTATGCCGGGGACGGGGTTTTTGTATTCGAAGCAAACCTGCCCTGACCTATGGAATCCTCTCGAAGATCGTGATCTTCCCTGTCTGATAGACCGCCTTATAGTTCGGGGATACACTCAATGGCATTGAAAGCGGGAACGGCTGCTTCTCGCGAACATAGATGTGGGAGAAATTTGTGGTTTGCGCCCAGGTTTCAAGGCAGGGCAGCCCTTCGTTGGCGCATTTTTGCAGTTCTTCGTACGATTGAACGCGGGCGGTGAAGTTGCCGTCGTTTACCCATTCATACCCGAATACAGTGGCTGTGCTTCTCCGCTCTGCAAGGATGGGAAACCATTCGGAGGTTGAGTCGTTGAACGGAAGCCCTTGCGTGATGACGATGAACTCGCTGCCGGACGGGGTATTTGCCTTTACCCATGCAAAGGCGTCGAGGTCGTCCGGGGTGAGAGTCAACTGCCGGACGATGTTCGAGGCGGTGATTGAGGCGTTGATCATGCCGTAGAGCAGGAAAAAGCCGATAAAGGCGTTCCAAGCCCAGGGACGGAGTCTTTCATCCTGCGGTTTCAGGATGGGCAGAATGCCTTGCTCGAATGCAGCCCCAACGGACATGCACAAGGGCAGCGTCATGTAAAGCGCGCCCCCGCGCGGTTCGAGGAATGCGATGAGCGCCAGCCAAATGGGAAGAGCCGGTTTGCGTTGTGCGAGGAGGGTGAACAGCCCCAGCAGACCAACCACAGAGATAAGCTGCATGAACGGCTCGTCGGTGAATTCGAATTTGATTAGGGCAAAGGCGCGGAGAACAAAATCGAGGCTGTTTTCGCTTGCGGCGGTCATGGCGGCATGGAATGGCGCGCTGCCGTGCCGCATCAAAACGGTTACCCACCAGGGTGCGGCAATGATCAGCGTTCCGATGGCGGCGGTGGCTGCGCGCAATGCCCCTTTCGCAGTGCGGTCTTTCCATAGATAAAAAAACGCGGCGGCAATGGCGGTGTGGACTGACGCTTCCGGGTGAGTCAAAACGACAAGCCCGCTGAAGAGGGTTGTCAAAATTACCTGGCGTGCTGCGGGGTTTGAAAACAGGGAATGCGCCCGATGAATGGCGAGAATGGCAAACAGAAAGCCGAGCGAGCGCGTGACGCCTCCGCCCATGATGAGCCAGTCGAAAGCGCGGGGGACAAGGGCGAACGCCATAGCGCCGAATAATGCCTGCCGGCGGCTGCCAAGCAGGTCTTTGGCGAGGGCATAAAATATCGGAATGGTAAGCGTCGAGACCAGGGCGGGCGCGTACTGCATGAGTTTAAGCAACGGAATGCCGGCGGCGCTCAACAAGCCGTACAAATAAAACGCCAGCGGCGGATAGGCATAAGGAACATCGGCAAAGTTGTAGGTTGTGACGGCGGGCAGACTGAAGCCGTTGTTTTGCAGGTCAATGATCATTTGGTAAAACAAACCGCCGTCATTCAGGGGGAAGGATGCCGATAACGGCGCGGAGAGGCGCACCGCCAGCCCCAACATCGTTAGAAGCGCAACGAAGAAGATCTCCCGCTGGTTGTTTTGCATGATTACTTGGTGAATTTCCTCTGCCACTCGAATAGTTTGTTCAACGCCTCGATGGGGGAGAGGGAGTTGATATCCAATCCCTTCAATTCTTCCAGCAGGGGATTTGTCTCTGGAAACAACGCCACTTGCTGTGCCGCTTGCGGGTTGATCTTTACGCCGCGCGCCGCCGATTTTTCCAGTTCCATCATGATCTCGTTGGCGCGGCCGATCACCGGCGCGGGCAAGCCTGCCAGCTGCGCCACGTGAATCCCGTAGGAACGATCCGCGCCGCCGGGTATGATCTTGTGCAGGAAGACCACCTTGCCGTCCGCCTCGCTGACCGCCACATTGTAATTGCGCACGCCAGGCAGTAACTCGGCAAGTTGGGTCAGTTCGTGGTAATGCGTTGCAAACAAAGTCTTTGCGCGCAGGTGCGGATGGTTGTGGATGTACTCGATAATTCCCCACGCAATTGAAAGACCATCATACGTCGAAGTGCCGCGCCCGATCTCATCGAGAATCAGCAGGCTGCGCGGGGTGGCGTGATGCAAAATATTCGCCGCCTCGACCATCTCCACCATGAACGTGGACTGCCCCGCGTGAATCTCATCCTGCGCGCCGATGCGGGTGAAGATGCGGTCAACGAGTCCGATTCTTGCTGAAGCCGCCGGCACGAACGAGCCCATCTGTGCCATCAGGGTAATCAACGCAGTTTGCCGTAAATACGTGGAGTTATGACTGATAAAACCGTTTGCCAAAAATGCGTGTTCCGACGGGACGGTCAGGTCGTACACGTCTGCCCTCCCCCTTTCTGTTGAAGCGATGGTGTCGTAAAAATACTTATTTTCCGCAATTCGTTTTAATTCCGGGACTTCAACGCCGTTTTTGTCGCAATATGCAATGAGTTTCGCCAGTTTTGTATGGGAAATATTCCGGCCGCCGGGCAGGTATGTGTAGAAAATGCTGTTGATTTCTTTATCGCGTTTCAGCGCGATGACTTTGTCCTTTTTTGCGACAATACGCGCCTGGATGGTTTTGAGGGTGTTTCTCAAATGAGGTATTCCGCCCACGTTCGGCATTCGCAGGCTGGAGGCGAGCTTTGCCCGTGCCTTTTTGCGGGGCAGGCGAAAACCGATTTCCCTGTGGAACTTGATGGCATTCTCCCCGAAAACGCTAACCAGATAGTTTGTATGGACCTTTGTCTTTTTATCGTACAACCCGCTGACAATGCCCGCGTTGAGCAGCAGCGCCTGAACCTGCCGTGCCATTGTGAGCGAAGAGGTGGAAAGTGTGACGTTTCCGTAACGAGTGTCGGCATAGCCGCCCGTATCGAACAAGCCTTGCAAAAACGCAACAACGATTTCTTTCGGTGCGCGCAGGATGCTGTGCGGGACGGTTTTGTTCAACGCGTTCTCGTATTCCATTCCCAGGTGTTCAAAAAACAGGCGGATTTCCCTGCTGGTGATGGATATATCCATGCCATTTTGTTTAATCTGCGCCCGGTATTTGAATTGTTTTTTGAAATACCTGATAAAGGTGCGCGCGATCCATTCATCGCCTGTTGAAAGGCTGAGTGCGTTTTTGTAGGTTAGTGTTCCATCCCCGATAAGAAGCCCCATAACGTAGGCGAGATCGGGGGTCATTTCCTCCGGCAGGGAATACGATTTGGAGTTTGTTCGTTTTGGGGGCTTTTCAAATTTGATGCGCGTTGTTTTTCCCCATAAGCTGGCGCCCGGTTTCAAAACGACAACATCGCCCTTCTTTAATGCGCCGAGGGGTTTCCACGTTTCAATTTCATCGGGCTGGCGGACCCAAACCGGGTGTTCGGGTGTCCCTTCGATTTCAAAACCCAGTCGTGTGGTGATTCGGATGGTCTTTTGTCTTCCGCCATAATAAAAATGCGATGTCTTTTTCACGCCGGTCATGGACTGCACAGAAATTTTTAAAGGCACAAATTCATCTTTCTTCGCTGTTGCAGGCTTTAGGGCAGAAATAGGCACAAGACCCGCATCCGTCCATAATAACGTTTCGCCGGTTACGCATTTGCCGCTCATGTTCGGGCCCGTGATGACGCGGACAATCTCGCCTTTTTCAAAGATGATGTCGTTGGGAACGAAGCGCTCGGCTTTCAGGGTCTGCTCGACAACGGGATGCCGCCCTTCGTGAATCTCCAACTCGCTTCCTTCGTGGATTTGGGGCTTGGCATACCCATTGAGGGCTGCGACTTCGCCCAGAGCGGACAACACGTCCAATTCGGCAATGGCGCGCGCCGCGGCAAGGATTTTGTTTGCCGCCTTTGCCAGTTCCGCGCAGACTTCCTTGAACAGGCGGGTTTCGATCTCCTTGATGCGTTCCTCGGCGTTCAAGACAAGCGTTTCGTATTCCTTCATCTCCGGCGTGATGAAACGCTCGGCATTGACCAGCGTTTGCTTGCGGATGTAATGTTCGGGGGCTTTATCCGCCGCGCCGCGCGAGATTTCGATGTAATAGCCGAAGACCTTGTTGTACCCGACTTTGAGCGTCTTGATACCCGTCTTCTCACGCTCCACCGATTCGAGGTTGGCGATCCATTCGCGCGCGTGTTTGGAGGCGTCCACGACGCCATCCAACTCAGACGAATATCCAGGACGAATCACGCCCGTGTTTTGCAAAGTCGCTGGCGGGTCGTCGTCCAAAGCGTTTTGCAAAAGCGACAATTGCTCTTCACAGACTGACCACTGATCACTGATCACTGACTTCTGATCACTGATCACTGACCTCTGACCACTGACCACTGACTTCTGATCACTAATCACTTCCTTTATCTTCGGCAATTTCGCTAGCGTCCCCCGCATCGCAACCAAATCCCTCGGCTGCGCCTGCCCGGCAATGACGCGGTTGATGAGGCGCTCCAAATCCGCAATCGGTTTCAAGGCTTCACGCAATTCCGCCCGCACCATGCCGTTTTGGACAAAATACTCCACGCCGTTTTGGCGTTTGGTGATCCGCTCCACGTTGAGCAGCGGCTGGCTGACCCACTGGTGGATCATGCGTTTGCCCATCGGGGTGATGGCGGCATCGAGCGTACCAAGCAGGGAGCCTTTTCTATCACCACGCAGGGTTTCATCCAATTCCAAATTCCTGCGCGTGGAGGCGTCCAGTGTCATGAACTCGTTCAGGCTGTACGAACGGAGCGAGGTCAGCAGGTTGAGCGCGTCGGGCTGGGTTTCCTTGAGGTATTGAATAATCGCCCCCGCCGCACGGACGGAAAGACTGTTCGCCTTCAATCCAAATCCATCCAGCGTGGAGGCTTTGAATTGCGCCAGCAAAGTTTCGCTGCATTTGCCAGGCTCGAACTTCCAGGCTGGCAGGGCGGTCAGATGATACCCCTCTCCCTCTGGGAGAGGGGTTGGAGTGAGGGATTGATTATCAGGGTGCAAAATTTCAGCGGGGTGCAGTCTCGTCAGCTCGGCGCGCAACGCCTCGAGCGGCAGCTCGGTGACGGCAAACTCTCCCGTCGTCACGTCAGTATAGGAAACAGAAGCAACTGTCCCGGAGGGTGAGGCGGAGGAATCCAACACCACAGCGGCGAGATAATTGTTTGCATCCCCTGGCAAAAGACCGGGCTCGGTCACTGTCCCCGGAGTCACAACACGAACAACTTTTCGTTCCACCAATCCTTTTGCGGGAACTTCCCCGATCTGCTCGCAAATGGCAACGTGATACCCCTTTTCGATCAGGCGCGCGAGATAATTTTCGACCGCATGATAGGGAATGCCTGCGAGCGGCACGCGCACCCCGCCGCCAACGGGGCGCGAGGTCAGCACAATATCGAGTTCACGCGCGGTGATTTCCGCATCTTCATCGAAGGTCTCGTAAAAATCGCCAAGCCGGAAGAACAGGATGGCGTCGGGATGTTTTTTCTTTTCTTCGAGATATTGCCTGCGGACGGGGGTGATATCTTCGTTGGACATGCTCTGATTTTACTATGGGCGAAAGACTTGGGCTATAATTTCACGTCATTGCGAGGCGGTGAACTTCCGCCAAAGCAATCTCCTCGCAAAATCGGGGATTGCTTCGCAACGAACGCTCGCAATGACATAGGAGCCACAATGTATAAACTCGTATTGGTCCGTCATGGACAAAGCACATGGAATCTCGAAAACCGCTTCACCGGCTGGACGGACGTGGATCTGACCGACCTCGGCAAAGCCGAAGCATTGGAAGCAGGGAAGTTGTTGAAGGAAGGCGGCTATGATTTCGATATCGCCTACACTTCTGTTTTGAAGCGTGCCATCAAAACCCTGAACATCATTCAAGATGTGATGAACCTCGACTGGCTGCCTGTCGTCCGCGCCTGGCAGTTGAATGAGAGGCATTACGGCTCATTGCAGGGATTGAATAAAGCAGAGATGGCTGAAAAATTCGGTGAGGCGCAGGTGAAGATTTGGAGGCGTTCGTATGATGTGCCGCCTCCCGCGCTGGATTGGAACGACGAACGCCACCCGCGTTTTGACCGCCGCTACGCCTCGTTGACTCCCGAACAGCTGCCAGCCACCGAGTCGCTTAAGATTACGCTGGAGCGCGTCCTGCCCTATTGGAACTCGACTCTCGCGCCTGAGATCAAATCGGGCAGGCGGGTGCTGATCGTCGCGCACGGAAATTCCATCCGTGCAATGGTGAAGTATCTCGACAATATCTCCGAAGCGGAGATCACCGAGCTGAACATCCCCACCGGCTTGCCGCTGGTTTACGAACTCGACGCGGATTTGAAACCCGTTAAAAATTATTATCTCGGCGACCCCGAAGAAGCCGCGAAGAAAGCCGCCGCAGTGGCGAATCAAGCGAAGGTGAAATAAGTTTTCGACGATGGATGACGGTCCATCGTCCATCGTCCATCGCCCCGGTCTTTCTATGCCCCTCACATCCCGCGAACGTGTCCTCGCTGTTCTCGATCACGAAACGCCAGACCGCGTGCCAATCGTCCTGGGTCCCAGCAACGCGACCGGCATCACAATGCCCGCTTATCGAAATCTAAAGAAGCATCTTGGCTTCGACGCGCCGGAGAGATATTTATACGACTGGCCCGAGCTTGGAACCGCGCTCATTGACGAGCCCATCCTCGAACGCCTGCACAGCGATGTGCGCGGAGTCCATGACCGCGAGCCGCTGCACATCCGCGAGAAGAACGCAAACCGCGAAGCCGGCTCCCCTTACTTCAACTCATGGGGTGTCGGCTCGGTGGAGGGCGACCCCGGCACCTGGTTCCCAGCCATCCACCCGCTCGCGGATTCTCATTCCATTGCCGACCTCGAATCCTATCCCTGGCCCGACATGAACGACCCAACCCGGGTGGAGCACGTTCGCGCAGAGGCCGCAAAGCTCAGGCAGGAAAATCGATACGCCGTCCTTGCCACACCCTGGCTGGCGTTTCCACTTGAACGAGCCTACGCCATGCAGCGCATGGATCGCTTCTTTCTCAACCTCGGCAGGCATCCAGACTTTGCCGTGGCGATGGTCGCAAAGATTGCCGAACTATGCAAAACCCTCATGGGGCATTTCCTGCGTGAGTGCGGCGAGAACATCGATATGATCAAGATCGGCGACGACCTCGGCATGCAAACCAGCCTGATGCTCTCGCCGAAGATGTACCGCAAGCTCATCAAGCCCATCCACGCGGATTACATCGCCTTCATCAAATCGCATACGAAGGCAAAGTTGTTCTTCCACACCGACGGCGACGTCTTCGACCTGATTCCCGACTTCATCGAGATGGGCGTGGACATCCTCAACCCCATCCAGACCTCGGCAGGGAAGATGTCGAACCTCGAGGAGTTGAAAAAGCAGTTTGGGAGGAATCTCGTCTTTTGCGGCGCAATTGACACGCATCGCATCCTGCCCTTCGGCACGCCGGATGAAGTCCGCGTCGAGGTGAAGCGAATCATCGAATCGCTGGGCAGGGGCGGCGGCTATATGCTCGCATCCGTGCATACCATCATGCCGGACGTTCCCCCGGAAAACATCCTCGCCATGGTGGATGCGGTGGAGGAGTTTGGGTGGTACTGAAAGCGGTTTAAATACGAAATAAATATTCTAACAATGCGCTCCCGGCGCGTCCCCGCCGCCGGGGATTAATGCCCAGACCATGGGTACGGCGGCTTGAGCAGGAGATGGACTCGATTACTCGGAATAAACAATACGCACAATGGCTTGTCGTGCTGGCGGCAATGATTTTGCCGTTCCTCCTCATCCGTTTCTTCCCGGGGTTTTACCACGCCAGCGATGTGGATGATTTCCGGCGCTGGTCGCAGGCGTGGGAGGCGGACTGGCGCAGCGTATACGTCAACTGTGAGCGCTGTAATTACCCGTTTGTAGGAACCCTCCTTTCCGGCGGGGTGATGAGCGCGATCAACATCGAGACCTTTGCCCGGCTTGCCAACCGTTTCCGCTATTATCTCGCCGTTGTGGATGCGCTGAACATCCTGGCGCTCTGGCTCATCCTGAAAAATCTCCAGGTGAAAAATGCGCCGCTCTGGGCGGGCGTCATTGGGCTCCTTCCATCGTCCTGGCTGGGCTCGTCCGTCTGGGGACAGATAGACGGCATCGGGCAATTCCTGATTTTGCTCTTTTTCCTCCTGCTCATCTGGTTCAACCGCCAAAACCGGTCTGTGGGGCAGGCGTATCTCTTCGCCGCCCTTGCCGGGTTTTTGCTTTCGCTCATGCTGTTGACGAAGCAATTGATCTATTTCAGCGTCTTTGCATTGGGAATGATTTTCATTGCAAATATCCTGACCCGCTTTGGCGTATCCATCCGCGGCGTATTGGCAGGCGCAATCGCGCTGCTGGCGTTTTCCCTGCCCGTCTTTCTCGTTGACCTGAGCCTGAAACTAAAAGACCCGTATTTTTCCCATCTCCAATACATCCTTGCCACCGGCAGTCAGCACGGCAGCGTCGTTACATACACCGGCTTTAACTTGTGGGTTTTCTTTTCGAATGACCCGCTTGGGTCGTCCCGCCTGCCTGTGCCGGTCCAAATCGGCTCTCAAACGTTGTTTTCGGTCGTTCCTTATTCGGCTGGAATATTCCTCTTTTTGACGGTCAACGCTTTGTTGGTTCTCGTTTTCGCAAAAGGGATTCATCGCAGCGTCCTGCCGGAAGAAGCGCTTCAGCGTCAATTCATCCTGATCTCGCTGGTTTATCTCGCGCTGGTCAACCTGGGCTTCAACCTCACGCTTACCGGCACGCATGAACGCTACCTGTATCATTTTTATCCGTTCATTCTCGCCGCTTGTCTTGCCTTGCTGAACCGCCCCGGGTTTTTCAACCGTTCCATGCTGGCGGTTTTGCTTGCCGGGGCGTGCCTCTACGGTGTGTATTTGTTCGCCTACCTCAACCGCTGGGTGCTGCCGTCCAGCCTCGCCGCCCTGCGGTGGATGAGCGCGATTCATCTGATGCTTTTTGGCTATATCCTTTTCGCCGCGATTCGACAGTTCGGCTTGCGGATGTTCGATTTATCCCAATCATGACCCTCCCCCCGGAATTTTTGCATGACCTGAAAAAACGCTTCAAGGGCGACCTCCGGCTTGATTCTGCCTCCCGGGTTTTATACTCCACCGACGCCTCCGCCTACCAAATCGAACCGTTGGGAGTCGCCATCCCTAAAACGGACGAAGACCTCCACGCCGCCGTTGAACTTGCCGCAGCATACCGGATCCCGATTCTCCCAAGAGGCTCCGGCTCCTCGCTGGCAGGACAAGCCATCGGAAATGCGCTAATCCTCGACTGCTCCCGATGGCTCGATGCAGTGGTTGATTTAAATACCGAATCTCGAACCGCCATCGTCCAACCCGGCGTGATCCTCGCGGACCTGAACCGCGCCGCCGCAAAACATGGGCTGATGTTCGGTCCCGACCCCGCCTCCGCAGAGCGCGCCACCATGGGCGGCGTGATCGGCAACAATGCCACCGGCGCGCATTCGATTTTGTACGGCATGTCGGCGGATCATTTGCTCGAAGCGGATGTGATTCTTGCAGATGGGTCGCTGCAGAAG
>QMIW01000119.1 GCA_024434165.1 Chloroflexota bacterium
AAATTTTACAAAAATACGCTCCCGGCGGCGTCCCCGCCGCCGAGGACGGCGGCATGAGCAGGAATTTGTTTTCTAAAAACTTATGACCGACTACTTAACTCAAGTTGCCGCCTTCCAATAGATTTTCTAGGTTCCCCGCCAAAAGCCCTCACCCTGCCCTCTCCCATCGGGAGAGGGGGAAGTCATCCCAGAAGATATAACCTTGTTTGGGGTGAGGGAAGCTCTTGAAACCAAGGCAGCAACTCGGGTTAAGTACACAGGTATACAAAAGTCCCGAAGCATAAACGCTCCGGGACTTTTTACTGAACACTGATTACCGATCACTGATTACTGATTACTGATTACTGACCTACTCTTCCTTCTTCGCTTCCAGTTCCTTCTTGTGCGTTTCGATGATCGGTGTGGCAATGTGAGTGGGGATGACCTCGTAGTGGTCGAATTCCATGGTGAAGTAACCGCGCCCGCCGGTGATGGAGCGAATCTGTGTGGTGTATTTCAGCATTTCCGCCATCGGCACGTGCGCGATGATGGTTGTACTGCCGCGCTCGGATTCGGTCCCCTGCACGCGCCCGCGGCGGGTGTTGAGGTCGCTCATCACGTCGCCCATGTAGGAATCGGGGACGGTGATGCGCACGTTCATGATGGGCTCGAACAACACGGGACCGGCGTCCGCCACGGCAAGTTTGAAGGCTTCGCGCCCGGCAATTTCAAACGCCACCGGCTTCGAGTCCACTTCGTGCTCCTTGCCGTCGTAGACGGTCACGCGCACGTTGCTCATCGGGTAGCCTGCGACCACGCCTTTTTCCATCGTGGCGCGGATGCTCTTTTCAATTGGCGGCAGGTACGAGCGGGAGAGGTTCATGCCCACCAGCGCATCCACGAATTCGAAGTCGCCTTCCATGTACGGCTCGATGCGCAGGTGCACTTCGCCGAACTGACCCGCGCCGCCCGTCTGTTTCTTGTGACGATACTGCGCCGCGGCTTTCCTCGTGATGCCTTCGCGGTAGGGAACTTTCGGCTCACGGGTGACGATGCCCACCTGAAACTTGGTCTGCGCGCGGCTGACCGCCACATCAATATGCTGGTCGCCCATGCCCTGCAGGACCGTTTCATGCGTCACTGGGTCGTTTTGCCAGGTCAAGGTCATATCCTCTTCGCTCAGGCGGGTGAGGACGGTGGAAATCTTCGCGGCATCTGCCTGGGTTTTCGGGGCAACCGCCACACGGTATAACGCCGCCGGGTAACGGGGTTTGGGGATCGTCAGCGGATGCCCCTTATCGCAGAAGGTGTCGCCGGTGGCAGTTGCCGTCAGTTTGGCGACTGCCGCAATATCGCCCGCATGAACCACCTTGACGGGGATGGTTTCCTTGCCGCGCTGGAAGTGCAGGCCCGCCATGCGTTCATCCGCGCCTTTGTTCTGGTTCCACACGTGCGCATCCGCTTGAATGGAGCCGGAGAACACACGGAAGTAGGTCATTTTGCCCACGAAGGGGTCGGCGGTGGTCTTCCACACATACGCCGCCAGGGGAGCCTGTTCGGAGGGTTTCAATTCCTCTTCGCCGTCCTTGCCCTGAGCGGTGCGCTTCACGGCATGAATCGGCGAGGGCATCAGGTCAATGATGTCGTTGAGCAGGGCAAGGATGCCGATCTCATGCCCGCCCGCCGCGCAGAAAACGGGGACAAAACTCCCGGCGTAGACCACATCTTCGAGTCCGCGCACCATCTCTTCGTCTGAGAGGGAGCCGTTCTCGAGATATTTTTCCATCAATTCGTCTTCGCCTTCCGCCGCGGCTTCCACCAGATCGAAGTGGGCTTTATCCGCCGCTTGTTTTAATTCGGCGGGGATCTCGGCGGTGGTCTTGCCGTCGCCCAGGTAGGCTTTCATGCCGATGATATCCACCACGCCTTTGAAATGCTGTTTCTCGCCGATCGGCAGGTGGACCTTGATGGCGCGTTTGCCGTGCAGTTTCACGAACTCTTCGATCTGGGCATAGACCTTTTCAAAGTCCGCATTTTCGCGGTCCATTTTGTTGATGACGATGAAGCGCGGCAGGTTGAACTGGTCCACGTAACGCCAGGCGATCTCCGTGCCGACCTCGATGCCTGCAACGGCATCCACTAAAATAATCGCGCCATCAGCCACACTCAAGGCGGAGACCATCTCGCCCACGAAATCGGTGTAGCCTGGCGCGTCCAATACGTTGATCTTGTGATCGCGGTGCTCTACGGGAATGACGCTTGTATATATTGATATTTTTCTTCGATGCTCTTCGTCGTCGTAATCGGAAATCGTCGTTCCATCCTCCACTTTCCCCAAACGGGTGGTTGCGCCCGTTGCGTGTAAAAACGCCTCTGCCAGCATGGTCTTTCCTGCCCCTCCGTGTGAAACCAACGCAATGTTGCGAAGAAACTCGGTGGTATACTCTTTCATCGGAAAAAGCCCTTCCTGTAAGTATTTGGGATGTAAAACGTTGCACGATTGTAAAAGAACTCAAATGAATTGTCAAAGTGTGAAGCGTCACTGATCAAATGTGACATTTTTAGATGATGATCGGCGCCGCTTTCGAATGAAAACTCCTTCGCAAACTGAAATTCAATTCGTCCCGACCGGGTGCGCCTCGACCCTGCTGCCGGCGGCGGGTTGACACAGATCCGCCTGCGTTTCAAAAGGGACGGCAGCGACAAACTCGCCGCCAGGCTCCTAAAATACTGTAGAGCGGGAATGCGGGCGCGGCAAGCCGTCCGCAGTGGATCATCGAGTACTGCGTGCCGCAGCGCAAGATACGATATTGGATCACGATGGCGAACCAGCCCCCACGTCCGGAAACGATGCGGGGGCTTTTTTCATCCCCCAAAAGGACTATCGAAAAATGCGAGTATTTGGATAAAAATTATATCAATCATTTGCCATAAGAACACAACTCATCGGGGGAAATCACAGCCGCGGCGCAAATTCTCACAGGGAGCGCCGATTTATCAACCAACGCATGGAGGAGCATTCGATGAAGCGGTATTCACAATATCCTGTTTTTTCATTTCATCTACTGCTCGCGGTCGTTCTGATCTTTGGATTGACCGCCTTTCCCGCCCCGGCGCGGGCGGACAGCACGCTCACGGTCAACACGAACGCCGACGACACAACCGATGACGGTCTTTGCACACTGCGGGAGGCGATCACCAACGCCAACAATGACGCAGCGACACACGACGACTGCGCTGCGGGAACGGGAAATGACACCATTGTTTTCGCCGATGGAATTGCCACTATCATCCTTGCCGGCACTTTGCCAAATATCACCGATTTTGACGGGTTGACGATCAACGGGGGCGGCGACATTACCGTTGACGGCAGTGACACCTATCGAATCATATTGATTGATACTGGTATTTCACTCACTCTCGAGAACTTGACGATAAAAGACGGCGCCTGCGCTTCATGTTCGGGCGGCGGCGTTTACAGCAGCGGCGGGAATTTGACAATTACAAACAGTACGTTCACCAGCAACCAGCAGGGGATTTACGTTTTCGAAGGCACGTTGACGATCACGGGCAGCACTTTCACCTACAACAGCGCCACGTATGGCGGCGCCGTCAACGTTTCCGGACCCAACAGTGTCCTGACCATCTCGAATAGTGTTTTCACGAGCAACGACTCTCCAAACGGAAGCGGGAGCGCCATCTACAATGGCGGAACCATGACGGTGACAAACAGTTCCTTTACGAACAACACCGGCACAAGCAGCAACGCCAGCAGCATCTTTAACGATGGGAACGCAACCATCAAGAACAGTACGTTTTCGGGGACCTTCGGCGCTACGACGCGCGCCATCTACAACAACAGCGCAACGTTGACCGTCTCCAACAGCACTTTTACCGGCAACGAGGTATCGGATTATGGCGGCGGCATTCTGAATGCCGGCGGCACGCTAACCATCATAAACAGCACATTCTCGGGCAACAAAGCCCCAGCTGGCGGCGCGGACATTTACCAATCCAATTCAATTAACTCAGCGATCCTGAACCTTTACAACACCATCCTTGCCAATGAAAACGGCGGCGGCAATTGTTTGATCAGTGCGGGAACCGTCAATGCCGCCAATAATCTGATTGAAGATTCAATTTACACCTGCGGGTTAACGAATGGAGTCAATGGAAACATCGTTGGCTCCGATCCCAATCTCGGGACGCTTACCGGATCCCCGGCATATTTCCCCCTCAACAACGGTTCGCCCGCCCTCAATAGCGGAGACAATACAATCTGCGCCGCAGACCCTGTGAACAACACCTCGCAAAACGGAGTCTCCCGCCCGCAGGGCGCCATCTGCGACATGGGGTCGTTTGAAAAAATCGTTACCATTACAAATGTCTTCAAATCCAACGGCGCGCATGACGGCTGGATCCTGGAATCCAGCGAAACCAGCGGCGCAGGCGGGAGCATAAACAGCGCCGCCTCGACCCTTAACGTGGGGGATGATTCCGCTGACCGGCAGTATCGCAGCGTGTTGTCCTTTGCCACCGGGATCATGCTGCCCGATAATGCCGTGATCACCAAGGTCACCCTCAAAGTGAGGCGGAACGGCGTGACGGGCGGCGGCAATCCCATCAGCCTCCTGCAGGGCTTCCTGGTGGATGTCCGAAAAGGCGCGTTTGGAACGTCCGCCCTGGCGCCGGGCGATTTCAAGGCATCGGCGAACAAAACCGTGGGTCCCATTTCACCCACAATGGTGAGCGGCTGGTACAGCCTCGACTTGACCGGCGCGAAAAACCAGATCAACAAACTGGCAACCGGCGGCGGGCTGACCCAGATCCGCCTGCGCTTCAAACTGGACGATAACGACAACCTCGCCGCCAACTTCCTGAAACTGTACAGCGGCAACGCGGGCGCGGCGAGGCGTCCGCAATTGATCATCGAATATTACGTTCCATAACAGCCAGCAATGCACAGATGACTTCACCGCTTGAACTAGAAAGGAGTATTCCATGAACAAGCGCGTCATTCGCATCTTGATTCTGACAGGGATTGCATTGGGATTGATGGTGCCAGTCCCATCACAGCGGGTTCACGCCGCCGGGACAGACCGATATGTGGCGCCTGGCGGGTCAAACATGGGCGACTGCACCAATCCGGGCGCCCCATGCGCCACCATCGCCTACGCCATTGCACAGTCTTCTTCCGCCCCCGGTGTGGCAGATAAAATCCACATTGCCGCCGGAACCTATAACGAAAACCTCGGCATCGGCAAAAGCGTGGAATTGTACGGCGCCGGCATAAACCAAACGTTCATTGACGGCATGGGGAGCAATCGGGTAATTACCATTGGCTACGGCAGCGCTGTCACCATCGCCGATCTCACCGTGCAAAACGGATCCACATCCAGCAGCGGCGGAGGGATCTCGAACTCCGGCAGCCTGGTCCTGATGCGCGCAAAAGTCACCGGCAACCACTCCACGGGCAGCGGAGGAGGCGGAATCTACAACGACGGCGGGATGACCCTGACCGATGTGGTCATCAGCAACAACACCGCCTATGTTACCGGTGGGGGAATATGGAACAGCACATCGAGCGCGGTTACTCTTTCAAGAGTCACAATCAGCGGAAATACCGTCACAGATTCCAGCGGCTTCGGCGGGGGGTTGCACGCGCAGGGCACCGGCGGACTGACCCTGATCAATGTAACCATAAGCGATAACACCGCCAACAGCGGCGGCGGCTTTTCCAATACCATCAGTACCACTGTGGAATGGATCAACAGCACAATCGCCAACAATCATGTCCCAGGCGTTTTGGGGGCTGGCGGTTTCCTGATCTACGGCGGCTCGGTGACCATTACAAATACCATCATTGCTTATAACGACAATAACGAGTGCTACATTGACCCCTCTGCCAGCGTCATTTCGGGCGGTTACAACATTGACAACGACGCCACCTGCCTGACGCCCTCCATCGCGCAGTCCACCGACATGCCGAGCACCGACCCCATGCTCAATCCGCTGGGAAATAACGGCGGGTATGTGAATGTCCATACCCTGAAACCGGGCAGCCCGGCGATTGACGCGGGATCCAGTTCCGCCTGTATCGTTATTGACGCCAGCCGGTGGTCGCGCCCCCAGGACGGAAACGGCGATTCCGTTCCCGATTGCGATACCGGGGCTTCCGAAGCGCCCGCGACGGCGCTGTTCCGTTCACAAGGCACATACGACGGGTGGATTTTGGAATCCAGCGAGGCCAGCGGCGCGGGCGGGACGATGAACCCCTCCGCCGCCACCTTCAATCTCGGCGATGATGCCGCCAACAGGCAGTACCGCACCATCCTGCACTTCGATACCTCCGCCCTGCCCGATAACGCCGTCATTACCTCCGCCGTGCTCAAGATCAGAAAACAG
>QMIW01000120.1 GCA_024434165.1 Chloroflexota bacterium
GGTTTTGACCACGAACATTGGCTCAACCACGACCTACTTCGTTGGCGCTCACTACGAAGTCGTAGAGACGAACACAGGTACACAGGTAAACAAGTATTATTTTTTCGGCGCACAAAGAATCGCCATCCCGCAAGGGGACGATGTGAGGAAAAATGGAGAATTGTTCTACCTGCTCTCTGATCATCTGGGCTCCACCAGCATCGTCACGGATGCTTCGGGGAACGTCGTGTCACAGACGAAATACAAAGCCTGGGGCGAGGTGCGCCACCAAAGCGGAGTCTCGCCGACGGAGTATCAATATACGAGCCAATATTCGTACGCAGCAGATTTCGGTTTGCTATATTACAACGCCCGCTGGTACGACCCTTCGCTTAATCGCTTTGCTCAGGCGGACACCATCGTCCCGCCGGGGGTGCAGGGACTGGACCGCTACGCCTATGTCAACAACTCGCCGATGAATTACGTCGACCCGAGTGGGCACTTCACAGAAGAAGCCATTGACAAATATCTAACCCGTTACTGTAATGGATTAAGGCACCAAATGGACGATTGCGGCGCTCAAATGAAAGCAATCTGGCAAGCAGATAAAGAATGGTGGGGCATGATAAGCACAGCCGAAGGCGGAGATACATTGATGATCGGGATATGCGAAAATGAGACATGTGGCGCCCCAAGAGACATTTCAGCTACGTTCGGCGGGGAAGGAAAGAATTTTATATCAATCAATATTAATTTAATAGATATTCAAAGAGGGTATAAGGGGGGCGGAAGGAGTAAAAAAAACTATGAGTGGTTTGGCTTTGTTCGACTAGACGAGAAAGGTACACCATCATTTTATATTAGGGACAGTTACTCATTTACCACAAGACAAACTCCCCAATGGGAAAGCGGATTGCTTATAACAGCAACTGATGCGCTTCTGATTCCTCTTGGGGTGTTATCTGCTTGGATGGAGTTTGTCTTTCTGGGTCATGCCGCAATCGATAACATGTATAATGTTGGAATTGGGAGCTTATTTACAGATATGGTAAATATGCAGACAGGCGATGTTCAGGTAAGGATTATAGGTCCACAAGGAACCGATCTTTATCTGAACTTTCAATACCAAGGTGGTAGTTGGATTTTGGAGCCCAACTCCTCTACATATAACCCTTATACTTTATGGAAATAACCTAACAGCACTTCAACAAAATTGAGAGACGCGGATTCTATCCGCATCTCTCAAAAATTTGTCAAACCACTCGCTAGTAATGTTGCCGCAAAATATAAGAACTTCTCTTACGACGATGACGCGAGGACAAAAAATGAAGCACAAAAGAACATTCTTAATCCTCTTGATGGTTATTGTTATTCCACAAATTATCGTTTTTACACTTCTTCCCGTACTTGAATTCAATCTGGGTGCGATAGAAACCATTGTCTTAGGGCAATCTTCATTATTGTGTGGGGAAATAATGGCTCATCAGGAATCCCGAAAACTGATATGGGGTTTAATATCACGTTCACGACAAGATAAATTAGCTTTTGCAAGTTCATTAGCGATTTTTTATTTCACAGTTATTCTTCCGTCTTGGCT
The DNA here is from genome assembly GCA_024434165.1 of Chloroflexota bacterium. Classification (GTDB taxonomy): domain Bacteria; phylum Chloroflexota; class Anaerolineae; order Anaerolineales; family Villigracilaceae; genus Villigracilis. The sequence goes on from QMIW01000120.1 coordinate 1,577, forward strand.
CGGATTGGGGATTCCCTCAAGTTTAAATGGAATCCTTTGGGTGTTCGCTGGCATGGTTGTAAGCACCGCGTTTTTTCTTTCTTGTTGCACAAATGAAGTTAGGAAATTGGCGATAGGCAATTAGCCTGACAAAATAAATGTGCACTATGAATTGACTGGTTCAAGCTTTCACTGGAACGCAATGGATTGTGAGGAGGAAAGACGGTGTTTTGTTCTACCTGCTCTCTGATCACCTCGGCTCCACCAGCATCGTCACAGTGAAATAAGAGAATACGAAATACCGCAATAAGACGACCTCAAAGAGCAACCATCCCCGGTTGCTCTTTTCATTTCCCCTCCTCCCAAAACCGATGACCTTTGTACACCTCCGCACGTGACGCCTGTCACTACTCGTCTCCTTCCGAAACCGACATAATCAAGGATGGTGGAGAATTCCGCCCAAGATTGTCAAACTTTCAATGTCGCTCTGAGCGAAGCGAAGAGTCTCTGGCGCTGAGGCAGAAACGCTCACCGCACCGGCGCGCGGCGCAATTATCACTTCGTTCAGCATGACAAAACTCAATACAAGGAGCCTCAATGGCAGCAAAAGGTTGGATCGAAGTCAGCGATACCTACTGCAAAGGATGCGAACTCTGCATCAGCGCCTGTCCACAGGAGGTGATGGAACTGGATATGTCCCGCCTCACGCCCAAAGGCTACCACCCCGCGCACACCTTCAAGGATGGCTGCACGGGGTGTGCTATTTGCGCCGTGGTCTGCCCCGATGCGGCGATCACCGTCTACCGTGAAGTGACCAAAGCCGCCGCCCCTGCCGCGGCATAATTACTACCCTCTCCCCTTGCCCCTCTCCCATGTTGGGAGAGAGGGGTTGGGGTGAGGGAGGAGAAACGAATGCCAAAAGAACTATGGAAAGGCAACGAAGCCATTGCCGAAGCCGCCGTGCGCGCGGGGCTGGGAGCGTACTTCGGCTACCCCATCACCCCGCAGACGGAGATCCTCGAATACCTCTCGCGCCGCATGCCCGAACTTGGGCGCGCCTTCGTGCAGGCGGAATCCGAACTTGGCGCGATCAACATGGTCTACGGCGCGGCGTGCGCCGGGGTGCGCGTCATGTCCACCTCCTCCTCGCCCGGCGTGAGCCTGATGATGGAGGGGTTATCCTACATCGCCGGCACCGAAATCCCCGCCGTGTTGGTGAACGTCATGCGCGGCGGACCAGGCTTGGGCAACATCGCCCCCGCCCAGGGAGACTACTACCAGGCGGTGCGCGGCGGCGGGCATGGCGACTATCCGCGCATTGTGCTGGCGCCCGCCTCGGTGCAGGAAGCGATTGACCTGATGGGGCTGTCGTTCGACCTCGCCGAAAAATACCGCATGATCACGATGGTCATTCTCGACGGCTCGGTCGGTCAGATGATGGAACCCGCCGAAATGCCCGCCATGCAGGAAGTCCGCCGAAAGGATTTCGAATGGGCGACGAACGGCGCGATGAACCGCGAACGCCGCATCCTTTCGTCCATTTATCTCAATCCGCACGACGAAGAACAAACCAACTTCCGCCTCTATAAGCGTTGGAAGGATGTGCAAGCCAACGAAGTCCGCTATAAAGAATATTTCCTCGATGACGCAAAGTACATCGTTGTCGGCTTCGGCACGGCCGGGCGCGTGGCGCTTTCGGCGGTGCGCGAGGCGCGCGCGCAAGGCGTCAAGGTCGGGCTTTTAAGACCGATCACTGTCAGCCCGTTTCCGTACGAAGCGCTGAACCGACTCACAGGTCAGGCGGAGGCGTTTCTCGTCGCCGAAATGAACATGGGGCAAATGCTGGATGATGTTCAATTGGCGGTGCGCGGACGAGTCCCGGTGGAATTTTATGGACGCGCCGGCGGGGTGGTTCCGTTCCACAATGAAATTTTGGAAGAAATTCACCGCCTCGCATCTGGACCTCTGGCTGTTTCCGCCGACCCAAGAGAATCCTGGCTGATGAGGATGACCGCCTGATGTCATTGCGAGGAGTGGCGCCTTGGCGCCACGACGAAGCAATCTCATGATTAAGTCCGAGATTGCTTCGGGCGGACGAACACTGCCCTCGCAATGACGGAAACGAGAGAATCATGGCAACTGAAAACCTGGTTTACGAACGACCCGAAGCCTTTACCGAAATGCCCACCCACTACTGCCCGGGCTGTACGCACGGCGTGGCGCACAGACTGATCGCCGAAGTGCTGGAGGAAATGGGTGTGATTGACCGGACCATCGGCGTTGCGCCGGTGGGATGCGCTGTGTTCGCGTATAACTATTTCGATACCGATTTCGTCGAAGCCCCGCACGGACGCGCGCCCGCCATGGCGACGGGCATCAAGCGCGTGCTGCCAGACCGCATGGTTTTCACCTATCAAGGCGACGGCGACCTTGCATCCATCGGCATGGGCGAGATCGTCCACGCGGCGGCGCGCGGAGAGAACATTACCGTCATCTTCATCAACAACGCCAACTACGGCATGACCGGCGGGCAAATGGCGCCCACCACCCTGCCGGGAATGAAGACCACATCTTCACCCAACGGGCGCGACGTGGAGACGCAAGGATACCCGGTCAAGGTGTCTGAGATGCTTTCCACGCTCGAAGGCGTCGGTTATTGCGTGCGCCGTTCGCTGCACGACCCGAAGAACATCCGCCTGGCGAAGAAAGCCATCCGTACCGCGTTCGAAACCCAGGCGCGCGGACTCGGCTTCTCGATGGTGGAGCTGCTCTCCACCTGCCCCACCAACTGGGGCATGACCCCGGTCAACTCGTTGAAGTTCGTGGAAGAGCATATGGTTCCCGCCTATCCGCTGGGAGATTACAAGATCAGCGATGCGATCAAGCAAATAAAAATTTAATGTCATTGCGAGGGCGGTGATTGCCCGCCCGAAGCAATCTCTGAATTCGTATGAGATTGTTTCGTCGTGGCGCCAAGGCGCCACTCCTCGCAATGACATGGAGAGAATTCTATGCAAAAAGAAATCATCATCGCAGGTTTTGGCGGACAGGGTGTTTTGTTCGGCGGTCAGGTGCTTGCCTACGCCGCCATGGATAACGGCAAGGAAGTGACCTGGATTCCCTCCTACGGTCCCGAAATGCGCGGCGGGACGGCGAACTGCACCGTCGTGATCGCGGATCAGGAGATCGGCTCGCCGCTGGTCAAAAATCCCCCTCTGGCGATTGCGTTGAACCTGCCTTCCTTCGACAAATACGAGGAACTGCTCGCCCCCGGCGGCACGCTTGTGGTCAATCAGTCCATGGTGGACCGCGGCGCGCGGCGCAGCGACATCCACGTCCTGTTCGTGCCGTGCAACGAGATCGCCGAGGAGATCGGCGACAAGAAACTCCTGAACATGGTGGCGGTCGGGGCATTGCTCACCGCCATGACCGAGATCAAATTGGAGGATGTCGAAAAAGCCCTCGAAGGTCATTTGCCTGCGAGGCATAAACATCTTTTGCCAAAGAATTTCGAAGCCCTGAAACGCGGGTTCGAGCATGCCCACAAGGAGTGGGATAAAATTCCCGCATAACGGAACAACTCAAAGATTTATGTTACGCACCGTCCCGAAGGTTTGACCCGGAAACGAGCCGGAATAACGAAAACCTTCGGGACGTTCCACGCAAGGCAAGTTATTAAAAAATCCGCCATCCGCGCCCGGAGGCGGATTTTTTGTGTACAATGACCGTGTTGAAGCGAGAGACAACTTAATAGGATATGGAGGATATATGCACGAAATCACGTTGATCATTAATATCGTCGTCGCTTTGGTGGCGGCCTTCATCGGGGGGGTGATTGCGCGCAGGCTGGGCTTGCCGACCATTGTGGGATATTTATTCGCAGGCATTGCCATCGGACCGTTCACGCCGGGTTTTGTCGGAGACGCCGAAACGATCGGTCAATTGGCGGAATTGGGCGTGATCTTCCTGATGTTCGGCGTAGGCTTGCATTTTTCGCTCAACGACCTTTGGAAAGTGCGCGCCATCGCCATCCCCGGCGCCCTCGGTCAAATGACACTGACAACTTTGCTGGCATATTTTCTCAGCCGCGCGTGGGGCTGGGATGCCTCATCGGGGATCGTTCTGGGGCTGGCAATATCCATCGCCAGCACCGTCGTTCTGCTGCGCGGTCTGATGGATAACGGGCTGCTGAGCACGCCGCATGGACAGGCCGCGGTCGGGTGGCTTGTGTTCGAAGACATTGCCACGGTTTTGATCCTGGTTCTCCTGCCGACGCTGGCAGCCGCAACAGGCGCGTTCGAGTGGCAGCCGCTTGTTTTGACGCTTGCAAAAGCAGGCGTCTTTGTTTTATTACTGCTGTTTGTCGGGAAGCGCCTCATCCCGTGGACCCTTCTACGCATCGCGCATACCCGTTCGCGCGAACTGTTCATTCTTGCAATTCTCGCCATTACTTTGGGAACAGCCTTGGGCGCGGCGGAGTTATTCGGCGTGTCTTTCGCATTGGGCGCCTTCGTGGCGGGGGTTGTGGTCAGCGAATCTCCGCTCAGCCACCAGGTCGGCGCGGATGTCTTCCCGTTCCGCGAAGCATTCGCCGTTTTGTTCTTTGTCTCCATTGGGATGCTCGTCAATCCGGTTTATCTTTTCAGCAATATCGGTCATGTGCTGGCGCTGACGGCATTGATCGTGATCGGCAAATCCGTCATCACCCTGCTGCTCGGCTCGATCTTTCCCTGGCAGGGGCGCACCACGCTCGTCGTCGCGGCGGGGTTGAGTCAGATCGGCGAATTTTCC